>DATFMX010000018.1:0-60969 GCA_035266685.1 Solirubrobacterales bacterium | reverse complement strand
CGGATCCATGCGACCCGGAGCGCGCCAGCGCGAACACGGCGACGACCAGGACCGCGGCGCCCGCGAGCGCCGCCAGCAGCCGCAGCCTGCCGCGCCGCCTCGCCCGTCGTGCTCTGCTCTCGGGCCGCCGCGGCCGACGCTGATCCACGGCGGCAGCATCCGGGCGGGGCGTAAACCCTGCCTAAGCGAAGGTTGAGAGGGCTTTCACTGCTCGCCGACCGCCCAGACCGCGAGCGGCGGCGGGATCAGCAGGAAGGCGAGCGAGGCGAGCTCGGCGGTCGCGTCGGCGGTCGAGAAGTGGTCGAGGTGGGTGGCGTGGAAGACCAGGTGGATCGCCGCGGTCAGCAGCCAGGCCGCGCAGACGGCGCGGACGAGAGTCGCCTGCAGGGTCCACGCCGCCCAGGCGAAGAGCAGGGCGAAGCCGAGGTAGAGGCCGCCGACGTCGGTGACCAGGTGCTCGTTGTACGGGGGCAGCAGGTCGACCCAGTGGCGGAGGAAGGGGAAGTCGTCGTAGAAGGCGTGCGGCGCCAGCGTCGCCGTGAGCCCGATCGAGGCCGCGGACAGCAGCAGGATCGTAAGCGCCGCGCGGGCGACGGCCGGTGACCTCATCGGTCGGGCAGCCGCACGTGGCGCAGCTTCTCCGGGTTGCGGACGACGTCGAGCGCGACGATCCGCCCGGCGTCGATCGTGAACGAGAGCACGTTGAGGTGCCTGCCTTCGAAGTAGACGAAGCCGAGCTGCCCGTTGACGGCGCCGGGCGCCCCGCGCATCTCGCGGCCGTCGCGCCGGCGCGTGCGTTCGAGCGCCAGCAGCGCCCGCGCCACCCGCTCGGCGCCTTCGAGCGGGAAGCGTGAGGCGGGGACATGACCGCCGCCGTCGGAGCGGAAGACCACCTCGGGGTCGAGCACCTCCATCAGCCGATCGAGGTCGCCCATCCCGCAGGCTTCGACGAAGGCCAGGCCGAACATGTCGTGCAGCAGGTAGGCGGTGCGCTCGGCCGGCGAGAGGCGCTCGAGCACGACCAGCAGCGCGGTCGCCACCGACTCGTCGAGGGTGACCCGGTCGGCGGGGTCGCCCTCGCCGAGCCGCTCGACGATCGGCTCGGGCAGCCACTGGCCGACGTACTCCTCGCGCTTGCGACGCGCCGCCTTCAGCGCGTCGAGCGAGAGCCGCGCGACGACCGTGGTCAGCCAGGCGCGCAGGTCCTCGATCTCCTCCGGGGCGGCGCGCTCCAGCCGCAGCCAGGCGTCCTGCACGACGTCCTCGGCTTCGGCGAGGCTGCCCAGCGTGCCGTAGGCGACCCGCAGCAGCTGCGGGCGCAGCTGCTCGAAGGCGGTCGCGAGGTCATCCATCGGCGAGCCAGCGTTCGAAGGTCGGACCGCCGGCCGCCGCGGCCGGGTTGCAGAGCGCCGCTTCGCGCAGCGGACGGCCGATCCGGCCGGCCATCGGGATGCGCAGCGGCAGCAGGCGCCGCCCGCGGGCCGCGCGCCAGGCGTGCGCCAGCTCGCTCAGCGTGCGGACCTCCGGGCCCGCGACGTCGGGTAGGCGGCCGGCCGGCTCGGCCCGCGCGGCCTCAGCCAGGCGCGCGGCGACGACCCGCACATCGACCGGCTGCAGGCGGGCGCTGCCGGTCGGCAGCAGCCGCCGCCGCGCCGCGGCGCCGAAGGCCCAGTCGAGCAGGTCGTGGAACTGGCTCGCCCGCAGCAGGCTCCAGGGCACCCGCCCCGCGGCGATCGCCTCCTCCTGCGCCAGCTTGGCCTTGTAGTACGGCATCGGCACGCGGTCGCAGCCGAGGATCGAGACGCCGACGTAGTGGCGCACGCCCGCCTCGGCCGCCGCGTCGAGCAGCCGCCGGGTGATCGCGACCAGCTCGTCTCCCCTGCTCGGCGAGGTGTTGGCCGCGTCGACCAGGACCTCGACCCCGGCCAGCGCCTCCGCGAGCCCCTCGCCGCCCGCCAGGTCGACCCGCCGGTGGGCGACGCCCGCGGGCAGGTTGCCGGGGGCGGTGCGGCTCAGTGCCACCACCTCGTCGCCGCGCCGCGCCAGCTCTGCCACCAGCGGCGTCCCCAGGGTGCCGGTCCCGCCGGCAACGGCCACCTTCATGCCACGACCACCTCCGTTCGGATCGCCCTTCAGTCTCCACCAAGGAGACGATCGGCGCCCTACGCGCGTGACATCGAGCCGAAGAGCTCGGCCGAGGGGATGCCGATCAGCTCGCCGGCAAAGCGCTTCTCGCGCCCGTAGACGACCCAGGTGGTGTCGATTTCGCCGATGTCGAGGTCGAGCCGCAGCTCGTCCGCGTGCTCCTCGACATGCTCCATGTGAGTCAGGCCGGAGTCGTAGTCGCCGCGCATCAGGCCCTCGGCGACGAGCGGCTTGGAGGCGACGTCGATCACCTCCTGCCAGCCGGAGAGGTCGATGTAGCCCTTGGTCGCCGGGACGATCCCCAGCGAGCGCGGCCGGTCGACGTCGGCGCGGCTGAGCAGCACCAGGTGCTTGGTCGGGTAGATGAAGGTGTCGACGACCCAGACCTCGGTCCAGTACTTCTCGGTGATCTCATGCACCTTCGGGTGGGCGCTGCACTGGACGAGGAAGGCGCCGGGCGTCTCGCGCAGCATCTCCAGCCCGTCGAAGAAGTCGACGATCAGCTCGATCGCGTAGTCCTCGACCCCCTGGAACTCGGCATAGCGCCGGACCGCCCGCTCGTGGCAGGTCCCGGTCGGGCCGAGCGTGATGAACGTCGTCCGCGCCATTGGCGCTAAAGGATACTCGACTAAAGCCGGCTCCTCCCAAAACGGCAGCGCGGGCGGCGCGGTCGAGGTTTCGACCGCATAGCGGATCAAACCTCGACCGCGGTGGGTGAAATCAGGGCGGCGGGACCTGTGAGGCCATCTGGGTGTAGCCGGCGGCGCTGGGGTGGATGCCGGTGTCGCCGCTGATCACCCACGGCGGGCCGTCGATCGGCCCCGAGCAGAAGGACAGCGGGTGGGCGGCCAACAGCTCGTCCTGCGCCGGCGTCGACTGCACGCTGGGGCCGTCGACCTCGTAGCCGAGGTGCGAGCAGGAGTAGTTCGACGGGTAGAGCGGCGAGATGTCGATGCCGACCGGGAAGTGCGGCGGCGTCACCACATGCAGCTGCGGCGAGCCGACTTCGGTCGCCACCGAGGCGATTTCTTCGTTCAGCAGCCCTCCCATCTCGGCAATCTGGTCGACGCTGTAGGCGAGCGCGGAGGAGGGGATCGAGAGGTGGTACTGCATCAGGTAGATCGTCGCTTCGGTGTTGGCGACGAGGTCTTCGTAGAGCTGCTTGAGGCGCGCCCGCAGCTGCACGCCCTCGAAGGCTTCCTCGATGCAGTCGCGGTAGTGGCCGAAGAGGTCGGACCAGATCGCGCAGCCCATGTTGTCGATGCCGAAGAGCATTTCGGAGAGCAGCGGGTTGGCGCCCATCGTCATCAGCACGTAGTCCGGTTCTTCGGCCTCCATCTGCTTCAGCGTCGAGTAGAGCTGGCCGCCGGGCAGCCAGGTCTTCGGTTCGGAGCCGCTGACCGCGAGGTTCTCGTAGTCGGTCACGCCGTGTTCGTTCGACCACTGCGCCGCCCAGGAGACGTTGTTGGAGAGGCCGTAGTCGGGGGCGTAGCGGACTTCGGTTTCTTCGTTGCTGCGACTGGCCGAGTTCGACGAGCAGGAGTCGTCGAAGAACTTTTCCGCCGGCTTGCACCAGAGCAGGCTGGTGAACGGCATCAGCGAGCCGTCGTCGTAGTAGCCGAAGCCGGCGGTGACCGAGTCGCCGATCGCGCGGACGACCGGGCCGGTGTGGCTCAGCACCCTGATCTCGACCGGCGCCGAGCGGGGGCGCGCCGAGCTGCGCGCGCCACGACCGCGGCGCTGGCGCAACCTGACCGAGTCGGCTCCGCGGAACCGCTGCGCCGAGCGGTAGATCAGCCGCCCGCCGCGGATCCGGGCGGAGCCGTTGGTCGGCCGCCGGGCGATCCGCCAGCGCACCGGCCTGCCGCAGTGGGGCAGCGGCAGGACGACCCGCATGCCGGGACGGGCGTGGCGGAGTGGCGGGCTGCTGCAGAGCCGCCTGCCGGCGAAGCCGCGGGGCAGCGTCTGCAGCTCGCGCACCGGGGCATCGAGCTCCGGCGTGCCGTCGCGGTTGATGTCGAGCACCGCAGCGGCGTCGACCTGTACGAGCGGTCGCGCCCGGCCGCGGTGGCGGCCGGTTCCGACGCCGAGTTCGAGCTGCCGCGTCAGCGCCGGTCCCAGCCCGATGCGGTGGACGAAGGTGAAGCGGTTGCGGCGCTCGGGGCGGCGCAGTTCGCCGCCGTTCGCCCGGGCGCGCAGGCGCCAGGCGCGGATCGCGCCGCCGCGCCCCGGCCGGCGCAGGGTGAGCCGCAGCTCGACCGGCTGCCCGAGCAGCTGGACCGGGTAGCGCACCGGAACGAGCAGCGAGGCGCGCCCGCCTACCGGCGCGCTCATCCGCACCCGGCCGACCTTGACCGCCGCGGCTTGTGGCGGGTCCGCGGCAATCGCCGCCGGCGCGAGCAGCAGGCCGCTCAGGCAGGCGAGCGCGAGGCAGAGGGCGAGTGCGCGCCGCGGGCCTGCCCCGCGTGAACGTTCGGCATCGGACATGCGCGCGGCACGTTACTAGCGGGGACCGCCCGCCTGCCTCAGGCGGGCGTGAGGCGCGCGGCCTGCCGCGAGGGCAGCAGCAGGGCCGAGCCGCAGACCATCGCGAAGGCCGTCGCCTGCAGCACGAGGCCGAGCGGGTCGGCGGCGAGCGGGTCGCCGAAGACGAGCACGCCGCCGGCGATCTGGGTCGCGTTGGCGACCAGGCCGATCAGGCCGATCGTCTCGACCGCCTGGCCTTTCTGCAGCGCGCCGACGGTCGCGTACTGGGCGAGGGCGCCGCAGACGACGGTCAGCGCGATCCAGGGCCCGAGCACGGCGAGCGAGACCCCGCCGGCGCCGAGCAGCCCCTTGATCGCGACCCCGGCGAAGGCGATCAGGATGCCGGCGAGCGCGGCGAGCAGCACGCCGCGGCGGGCGGCCAGGCGTGGAGAGCGGTGGCCGAGGGCGAGGCCGCTGGCGAGCAGCGCCAGGCCTCCCTCGAAGCCGAGGATCGCCCCGGTCGAGAAGGCGGAGTCGCTGCCGTGCAGCGAGGGCAGGGTCAGCGCGAGCAGCGCCAGGCCGCAGCCGCCGAGCAGCAGCGCCAGCCACTGCTGGCGCTCGACCGGGTCGCCGAAGAGCCGCTGTGAGAGCACCGCCAGCGTCACCGCGCCGCCGGCCAGCACCGCCTGCACGAGTGAGATCGGCGCCAGCGAGAGCGCAGCGACGTGGACCAGCCAGGCCAGCGCCGCCAGCCCCCAGCCCGCCGCGAACCAGCGCGAGCCGGCAAGCGTGCGGGCGCTGCGCAGCGGCTGCTGGATGCGGATCGGCTCGACCCTGTGGCAGCCCCGGTGCTTGAGCAGCGAGGCGAGGTTCGTCATCAGGGCGGCGACGAGGGCGAGTGCGATGCCGAACTCCACATCTCTCCTATCGGCAGGCCGCGGCCCGACGCGTGGCGGCGTTCATCGCGCAGCCTTGGGCCGGCGGCGGCGCCGGCGCGAGCGTCCCGATCCCGGTGGACGCCGGTTCTGCCCCTGCGACTCGACGCGCGGCCGGTCGCCGCGACCGTGGTCGAACTCGCGCGCGAGGTCGAGCGCGACGGCCATCTTGCGCACTTCGTCCGCCTGGTCGGCAAGAACGAAGCTGATCCCGGTGCCGCTCCGTCCCGCGCGCCCGGTCCGCCCGACCCGGTGTACGTAGGCGTCGCGGTCGCCGGGGGCGTCGAAGTTGACCACCTGCGTGATCCCGTCGACGTCGATCCCGCGGGCCGCGACATCGGTCGCGACGAGGGCGTCGACGTCGCCCCGCTCGAAGCGGGCGAGGGCGCGTTCGCGCTGGCCCTGGCTTTTGTCGCCGTGCATCGCGGCGGCCTCGACCTGCTGGTTGCGCAGGCGCTTGACCAGGCGGTCGGCGCCGCGCTTGGTGCGGACGAAGACCAGCGTGCGCCCGCCGTCGGCGGAGCGAAGCTGCTCGACCAGATGATCGAGCTTGGCGCTCTGGGAGTCGACGTGGAGGAAGCGGTGCTCGATGTCGGCCGTCGCGGCTGGGTCGGCCTCACGGGTGTGACGGCGCGGCTCGCGCGTGTAGGCGGCGGCGATCTTGCCGGTCGCGCCCTCCAGGGTCGCCGAGAAGAAGAGCGTCTGGCGGGCCGGTGGGGTCTGCTGGACGATCCGGTCGACGGCGGGCTTGAAACCCATGTCGAGCATCCGGTCGGCCTCGTCGAGGACGAGGATGCGGACGCGGTCGAGCGAGAGCGTGCCGCGGGCGATCAGGTCCTCGAGCCTGCCCGGGGTGGCGACGACGATGTCGGCGCGCTTCGCCGCGGCGCTCTGCGGGCCGAAACCGACGCCGCCGTAGACGGCGGCGATCCGCAGCCGGCGCGCCTCGGTGATCGACGCGAGCTCGTCGACGATCTGGCTCGCCAGCTCGCGGGTCGGCGCGAGCACGAGCGCCGTGGGGCCTTTCGCCCCAGGCTCGAGCAGCTCGACCAGCGGTACGCCGAAGGCCAGCGTCTTGCCGGAGCCGGTGGGGGACTGGACCAGCAGATCGCGGCCCGCGAGCGCATCGCGGATGACCATCTGCTGGACGGGGAAGGGTTGGTCGATGCCGCGCTGCGAAAGCGCGCGCACGACGTTCTTGGATACGCCGAGTTCGGCGAACGACATGTGTGATGAGCTCCTTTTCGAGCGAATGGGGGAGATCCAGCGACCCCTATTCGCAAGCTCAGCGCACGGAGGAAACGGAACCTCTCGGGCGGCCTTGTGCCAAACCCGACCCGGTCACCGTAGCAGCCGAGCTTCCGCAGAGGGGGGAACCGGCACGGCACGAAAGCTCGGTGCCGCGAGGTGGAGGCGGAAGTCGATCCTGCCCTGTGGGTCGAACTCGGTGATCAGCGGGTTGTCGCCCCAGCTGACGAGCCAGCCCCCGTCGGGCAGCTGGCGCGCCGACCCGCAGCAGTGGCTGCGGCGCACCTCGGAGTCGTTGAGTTGACCGCGGTAGATCGCCTCGCGCCGTTTCAGGTCGAGCTTGTAGAAGACGACGCGGGGGCGCCGCGGCCGGTCCTTGCCGTTGTCGAAGACGCTGAGGTCGCCGTTGGCGGCGATGCGGGCGTCGTGCTGGCCACCGAGCAGCTTGCGCGCCGGGTCGCCGACGACGCGCAGCGATTGTGCGGTCGGGGTGCCGCCGAGCTTCCAGGCGATGCGGCCGGTCGAGCGCCGGATCCCGTAGAGGGCGTCGGTGTGGCGGGTCGAGATGACGATTTCGTCACGCCCCCGCGGCTCGATCGAGTTGATGTGGACCGGGTCGTATGCCCGCAGGCCGCCGAGGCGCGGTCGCGAGTTGGCCAACACGTTGTGCCACCAGCGGCCGGTCTCGCCGAGGCCGATCCGCCCGCGTGAGCTCCAGCTCCAGCGCACCCGGCCCCGCGGGTCGATTTCCTGAATCTCGGCGGCGACGATCGCCGCCCGCGCCGGGCCGCCGAAACGCCTCAGGTCGGCGGTTTCGGGGACGTAGGAATCGATCAGGATGTTGCCGTTGGCGAGCTCGCGCAGCTCATGGCCGTCGACGATCGAGCCCTTCGCCCGGAGCAGGCGCCGCAGCCTGCCGTCCGGCGAGCGGATTTCGTCGGCCATCCGGCGGTCGAGCCCGTAGCCGTCGCCGAACGAGCGCGGCCAGGCGATCGTGCCGTTTGCGAGCACCTGCGCCCACAGCGCTTTCGTCGGGGGGCTGTAGGACCAGCGGGGAACCCCCTTGCTGTCGAAGACGACGATCCAGGGACGCCCGTCCGCCGGGCTGTTGAGGCTGACCGAGAAGAGGCCGGGGGGCGCCGGGCGCAGCGATTCGAACCGCCAGGGCGGGAAGTCGGCCGGCAGGCAGCGCACCGCCCGCACCGGCGCGCCGCCCTTGCCGCAGCGCACCGGCTGGTGCGAGGGAGCCGTCTGCGCCCGCCTGGCGTCCCCGCAGCCGCCGAGCGAGAACCCGATCGCGACGGCGACGCCGAGCGCCGGCAGGGATGTGCGCAGGAAGAGGAAGAGCCGGCCCATCCTCGATGAATACCCGTTTTCGAGATGACCCCGCGGATTGGAATGGGCTTTCGCGGACGTTTCATCGCAGGGCGGTCGGAGGTCCCCCGGAAAAGGCGACCGAGGCCCTCACCCCCCTCGCCGATGCACTTTCGCGCTGAAGTCTGCGCGCAATTCTTAGATCGCGCGCGCCACTCGTGCGCATCGATCTGTCTACAGTACGATTATGGAGCAGATGAGAGAAAGTTGGACCGACGAGAGGCTCGACGACGGGTTCGACCACTGGCAGCACCTCCTGCTCTCGTTCATGGGCAGCCTCCTGATCGGCCTTCTCACGCTGTTCTTCGCCCACCTGTAGGTCGCGGTAGAGCTTTCGACCGCTATACGATTCAAAGCTCTACCGCGCTCAATAGGATCGCGGGGATGAAGCCGGTCACCGTCGAGGCCACCGTGTCGAAGCCGCCGTCGGAGGTGTACGAGTTCCTCGATCTGCTGGCCAACCACGAGCGGTTCACGGATCACTGGCTGGTCGAGTGGGAGTTCTCGGGCCGGAAGCGCGGAGTCGGGGCGAAGGCGAGGGCGCGCGCCAACACCGCCGGCTCGCAGGACTGGACCGAGTTCGAGGTGGTCGAGGCGGAGGCGCTGACCCGGCTCGCTCTCAGAGCCCGATCGGATGGCGGGCGGCGAACTTGCGCGGGTCGACCCGCGCCGGGTGCCAGCGCGGGCCGCTCACCCCGGGCGGGTCGTCGCGGGTGTCGAAGCGCAGCCCGGCGACGATCATGTACACGTGCTCGGCGTTGGCGTAGACGGTGATCCAGCGGCCGAGCCCGCGCAGGCCCCAGTAGGCGAGCTGGCCGGAGACCATCGTCGTGCCGAGCATGCCGCCGCCGTGCAGCGCGTAGCCGACGGCGCCCGAGCAGTCGTAGCCGCGCCGGTCCCACCAGACGAGATGCCCGCCGCCCCAGACATAGGGCTTGTGGACGAGGCGGTTGGCCGCGGCGATCACCGCCTTCACCCGCGGCGGCGCTCCCGGCGGCGGCACGGCCCGCCCGTCGACCAGCGTCGCGCCGCAGGTCTCGCTCGTCCGCGGCGCTTCGCCGGGGGGAGTGCAGCTGTAGCCCCAGGGCACCGCTTCGGCGGCGGCTCCCGGGGCGGCCAGCGCCGCCGCCGTGCCCAGCGTCGCCACGGCGAATGCCGCTCTTTTCGCGATCCGGTCGAAGATGGCGATAAAGGCTACGCAAGTGACTGTCGATAGAGGCGTATGGGCGTCGGCGGCGAACGGAGCGGGATGGGTTCTCTTCGCGGCAAGGCGACGGTGGCACTCGCGGCTGCCTGCCTGGCGCTTGCGCTCGCGGCGCCCGGCGGCGCGAACGCCGCCGGCAAGGGCGCGGTCGTCACCGTCAGGACCGTCACGGTCGGCGCGCCCGGCAACCCCTCGGTCGGGATCGTCCCCTTCAGCGACGCGATCTACAAGTCCTGCGGGGAAGCGCCGCAGGCGCAGCCGGCCTGCCAGCTCGTCGGCGACGTCGGCTACCGCTACGGCATCGGCCGGCTCGAGATCACCGTCGGCCAGTGGGTGACGTTCCTCAACGCGGTCGACCCCCGCGGCAAGGACAGGCACAACCTCTACGACCCGACCGAGAGCGCCTCCGGCTGGCCCAAGTACGGCCAGATCGGCTTCGCCGCCCGGGCGCGGAACGGCCACCACTACTCGGTCGCCTACCCGGAATGGGCGGACAAGCCCTACGGCTTCGCCAACTTCCTCCGCGCGGCACGCTTCGTCAACGCGCTCGACAACGGCAGGCTGCTCTCACGCAGGGCGAGCAGCAGCGGCGCCTTCAGGTACCTCACCTACCGCGTGCGGCTCTCCCGCCAGACCGAGCGCGGCATGTACGACCTGGCGCGCGAAAAGCGCAGCGGCGCGACCCGGGCGCAGAAGCAGGGCTTCGTCGTGCCGAGCCAGAACGAGTGGATCAAGTCCGCCTACTACGACCCCAACGGCGGCGGCACCTACTCCTACTGGAAGTACCCGACCAACGCCGGCGTCTTCGGCGACGGCACCGCGACCGCGCCCAGCCCGACGGCGCTCGACCCGACGAACGGCAACGTCACCAACGCAGCGACCCAGCCGCTCGCCACCTACCGCGCCTCCGGCGTCGCCGCGCCGAGCTGGTGCCCGGCGGCGATCTCGGTCGAAGCCTGCGCCAGTGTCAATCCCTTCGGCATCGACCCGACCACCTACGCCACCCTCTACCAGGGGAGCCTCAGCACGGTCGGCCAGGCCGCGACCCCGTCTCCCTGGGGCACGCTCGACCAGGGCGGCAACGCGGTCGAGTGGACGGACACGATCACCCCGCCGCCGACCGGCCGCAGCGGTGGCCGCGTCTGGCGCCGCCTGCACGGCGGCATCGCCAACGCCCCCGCCTACCAGCTGTGGCTCTCGGCGGTCGGCCTGCAGCCGCAGGACAACGTCTTCTACACGACCACCTACCCCTGGCTCGGCTTCCGCGTCGGCGTCGTCGGCAATCTGCGGCCGGCCGGCGGCGGGCACCGGCACGGCCACTAGCGACGACGCTCAGGCCGCGGCTGCCGCGAGCCGCTCGTGGACGAAGCGGACGACGGTGGCGCCCTCGCCGACCGCGGTCGCGCAGCGCTTGATCGAGCCGGCGCGTACATCGCCGGCGGCGTAGACGCCGGGCAGGCTGGTCTCGAGCAGGCCGTCGGCGCCGGCTTCGCCCCCCGTGAGCACGAAGCCCTTCTCGTCGCGGGCGACCGCGTCGCCGAGCCACTCGGTGCAGGGCGAGGCGCCGAGGAAGAGGAAGAGGAAGGAGAACGGCAGCTCGGCGCCGTCGGTGAGCGCGACGCCCTCGAGCTTGCCTTCCTCGCCGCGCAGCTCGGCGACTTCGCTGCGGTCGCGGACGGCGACGCCGTAGCGCTCCAGCTCCTCGATCAGGTAGTGCGACATCGTCTCGGTGAGGTCGGCGCGGCGGTGCAGCAGGGTGACCAGGGCGCCGCCGCGGGCGAGCCAGATCGCCGCCTGCGCGGCCGAGTTGCCGCCGCCGACGACGCCGACCCGCTGGGCGCCGCAGAGCACGAGCAGGTCGACTTCTTCGCGCGGCGCCAGCTCCAGCCCGATCCCGAGCGCCCGCGAGAGCTTGCCGTTGCTCGGCCGCCGCAGCACGATCCCGCCGGGCAGCCGCACCAACGGCAGCTCGTCCGGCGCGGTCCGCTCCACGATTGCCGCCGCCTCGGCGTCCTCGACCGGGTCGAGCCACGAGTAGGGGAGCCGCAGGCGGCGGGCGAACTCGAGCAGCCGCCGGGTCTCCGCCGAGTCGCGCGGCCCGACCACCTCGACTCCGACTCCCTGCCGCTGCTGCAGCATTTCGCGCCGCTGGACGAAGGCGGGCAGCAGCAGGTCGGAGAGCGAAGCGTCCTCGAACAGCAGCCCGCGCAGCGCTTCGCGGTCGACGGCGATGTAGCGCATCGGCTCGGTGACGACGGCGGTGAGGAAGACGGTCTGCCCGGAGAGCAGGTTCATCTCGCCGAGGAAGCCGGAGTCGCCGTGGCGGATGACCTCGTGCCCGGCGGCGTCGAGGACCGCGGCCTCTCCTTCGACGATCGCGATGAACGGGTAGCTCGCGTCGCCGATCTCGAACAGCTTCTCGCCGACCTCCGCCCGCCGTTCCTCGCCGACCTCCGCCAGCGTCGCAAGCTGCGACTCCGAGAGCATGCGATGCGCGGGACCTGGCACCCCCGCAAGCCTACCGCCGCGGCAGCGGCGATCCAGACGTCAGGACCCGCTGGGCTCGGACTCCGCGACCGTCAGTTCGGCGGTGGGGGAGGCCTCGAGGCGCTCGTCGGGAATCGGCTCGCCGCTGCGCACCGAAAGGCCGTAGGTCCCGGCGGCGAGGCGCTCTTCGGCCCGCTCGACGGCGGCCAGCCTCTCCTTCAGGTCGGCGAGCCGCCCGGCGTCGAACTCGTCCTGGTAGAGGTTCTCCGAGTCCTCGTCGCCCGGCTCGCGCCGCGCGTCGCCCTCCTCGGGCCCTTCGCGCTCGAGCGCGGCGATCGCCGCTTCGACCTCGGCTCGCTCGGCGGCGAGCAACTGCTTGGCGCGTGCCGAATCCACGCCGACACCGTAGCGCCTGGTGCGCGGTCGAGGTTTTGGCCGCTATGCGACTCAAACCTCGACCGCGGTATGCGAATCGGCGCTACGGTCGTTCCGGCACGCCGATCAGCGGCGTCTTGACCGGCGCTGCGAGCCCGAGGTAGGCGACGATCTGGTAGCCGCCGGGGTTGGTCTGGATCGGCGCGTTCTTCCAGTTGTTGGCGAGCCAGACGTTGCCCGAGGGGTCGATCGAGACACCGGTGTTGCGGGTCAGGCCGTTGAAGCCATAGCCGGTCGTTTCCGGTGAGATCGGGGCGCCGACGCGGCGCTTGCCCGGCGGGCAGACACTCGTGCGCACGCCGCAGAGCTCGGAGAGCCGCCGGCCGCTGAAGTTGGCGACCCAGACCTTGTCGTCGCCGTCGACCGCGACCCCCCAGGCGTTTTTGAGCCCGCCGCCTTCGAACGGGCTCTGAGCCGCCATCGTGCCGTCGCGTTCGATCAGCGAGACGGTGCCGCCTTTGCGCGGGCCGCGCTCGGGGTGGAACTGGCCGACGCAGGGTGCGACGACCCAGGTCGAGTTGCCGACCCAGACGTTGCCGCGGCTGTCGGTGGCGAGGCCCATCGGCCGGTGCAGGCCGCCGCCGCTGAAGCGGTCGAGGACTTCCCCTCCGGGGCCGATCTTGACCACGGTGGCGCTGCCGTTGCCGCCGACGTAGACGTTGCCGGCGGCGTCGCTCGCCGCGCCGAAGGGCCGCCGGAAGCTGAAGCCGCGGAGCAGCGAGAAGTGGTCTTCGGGGTAGTTGACCGCCAGTTCGGGCTTGCCGCCGGGGATCTCGGTGACGCTGTTGTTGCCGCAGTTCGCCACCCAGATGTTGTTGTTGACGTCGGCGATCGTCGCCTGCGGCCAGAAGATGTCGCCGACTTCCCAGCCGCCGGTGTAGGTCTGCACGAGGATCGTCTTTTTCTTCTTTCCCCTGCCGGTTTCCTCGCGCTTGATCCCGGCTTTGGCGAGGTCCGGCGAGAGCGCTTCGCCGTTCGACCTGTACTCGGAGACGCTGTTGTGCGGCGCTTCCTTCCGGCAGCCCTTTCCTTCGAAGCCGAAGTTGCCGACCCAGATGTGTTCTTCTTTGTCGAACGTGATCCCGAAGCCGACGCCGCTGGTGCCGCCGCTTTCGTAGGGCGAGCCGGGGTAGTAGCGGCCGGTCGGGGTGTAGCGGAAGAGCTTGCGGCCGAAGCAGGTCGACTTCGTCGATTGGCGGCTGTATTCGTAGTTGTTGCCGACCCAGATGCCGCCCTTGGCGTCGATCGCAAAGGCGCCGGGCCCGTCCAGGCCCCGCGGGCTGCCTTCGAAGCGCAGCGCGAGGGTCCAGGCGGGGACCAGCCGGCGCCGGGTCGCCGTCGGCGCGTAGCGCGGCGGCAGCTTGGCGGCCAGGCGGGAGAGCTTGAACAGGCCACCGACGTTGTGCCACGGGTTGGTCGCGATATTGACCGTGGCCTGCAGGGTGTCCGGCGCCGGTCCGCCCCCCGGCGCGCCGCCGAGCCTCAGCAGGCGGGCGCAGGCCCGGCCCTGGCGCCGGCAGAGCGCCAGCAGATCGGCCAGCGAGTTGAAGCTGCGCAGGGTCGAGGTCGACCTGCCGTTCGGGAAGCGCGCCAGCACCGGCGAGACGAGGCCGCGGCGGCGCGTGACCAGGTTGCGGGTCATCGCCGCGGCGTTGCGCAGCCCGGGGTTCTTGCCGGAGACGCGGTTGCCGTCGATGAACTGCGCCATCGCGTAGCCCATCGCGACGGTGGTGCGCTCGTTGAGCGTCACCCTGCCCGGGGCCCGTCCGGCGCCGAGCGCCAGCGCCAGCTTGTAGCTGTTGGCGGGCACCGGGAAGCCGGCTTCGGCGGCGCAGCAGGGTCGCGTCGCGAGCAGGTACTTGATCGCGGCGCGGCTGGGGCTGCGGTAGCGGAGCACGAAGCGCCCGCCGCTGCGGCTGCGCGCGTGGCCGAGCACCACCGGGCGCCGTTCGCCGGGGTTCGCCGCCAGCATCGTCACCGTCATCCCGCCTTGCGGGACGCTTCCGTGCAGGGTCGATATGCCCGGGGGCGTGGCCGCGGAGCTCGCGCCCGGCACGAGCAGGGCGAGCGATGCAAGGAGCGTGAGGACGGCGGCGGTCGTGCGGCGAGCGGGCAAGGTTCCCCTTCGGGTCGAGTTGGTCGGCAGGCAGGCTATTGACCGCCGACGGCGGTGACGCTCAGCCGGGGTCGCTCTGCGGGGTGCCCGCACCCGGACCGCGATCGTCGCTCTACACTGCGAGGCGATGGCCATGGGCGTGCGCAGGCTGTTGGGCACGGCGGCGATTCTCGCGCTGATGATGCTGCTGCCGGGGACGGCCGGAGCGGCGCGCCACGCTCCTCCGAGAGGGCTCCAGGTCGAAGTCGTCTCCTGCCTCACCGGTAGCCCCGGCGTCGCCAAGCGGCTCGGCTGCGGGACCGTGGCGGGCGCCGGGGAACGCGACTCGGCGCTGGCGAACGTGACCGCGCTGGCCGTCGACTCGAGCCGCATGTCGGTCTACGCGACCGGCAAGCGCAACAGCTCGCTGGCGCAGCTCGCGCTGGGCCCCGGGCGCCGGCTCGCGTTCGGCGCCTGCTTCACCGGCGACCTGTTCGGCCGCTCGTGCCCGGCGCTGAGCGGCGCCAGCCACAACGCCGTCGAAGCGCCGATCTCCTGGCCCAATGCCGCCGCGGTGAGCCCGGACGGGCGCTCGCTCTACGTGGTCAGCGGCGCCGGCTTCCACAGCTCGATGGTCGCGCGCTTCGCCCGCGACCCGGCCGGGGGCGCGCTTGCCTACCGGGGTTGCCTGACCGGCGACCTCGACGCCGGCCCGTCCAGCCCTGCGGCTTGCGAGACGCTGCCCGGGGCGACGAGCAGGGGCTATGGCTCGGGCATCTACGAAGCGAGCGGCGTCGCAATCGCCGCCGACGGCCGGCGGGTCTACGTCACCGGGTCCGGCGACGCGAGCCTCACGGCGCTCGACCGCGACCCCGCGAGCGGCGCCCTCTCCTTCGCCGGCTGCCTGAGCAGCAACCGGACGACGCGAGCCTGCGCGCATATCGGCGACGGCCACGCGCCGGTCCTCGGCGGTCTCGGCTCGCCCTGGATCTCGCCCGACGGTCGCTACCTGTACGCGGCGGCGAGCGGCGGCGACACGGTCAGCGCCTTCGCGCTCGGCGGCGCGTCGCCGCTGCGCTTCGCCGGCTGCATCAGCTCGCGCGACGACCGCCGGCCGTGCCGGCAGGTGGGGCGTCCGGAGGGGGTCGCGGCAGCGCTCGTCAGGTCATCGGGCCTCGCCGGCTCACCGGACGGCCGCTTCCTCTACGCCGGCTCGCGACTCGGGCGGATCGTCGCCCTGCGGCGCAACCGCGCTACCGGGAGGCTCTCCCTGGCGAGCTGCCTCAGCAGCCGCCGCGAGGACCGGCACCGCTGCGCCCGCACCCCCGCCAGCCCGCAGACGAACAACGGCAGCCACAACGTCAGCCTGCTGGCCGGCGCCCGCACTCCGCTGCTCGGCGCCGGCGGCAGGACCATGCTCGTCCCTGTCGGGTCGCTCGACGGGCTCGCCGAGCTGCGGCGCGACCCGCGCAGCGGCGCCCTTCGCTACCGCGGCTGCGTGACCGGCGACCGCCGGCTCAGCACGGCCGGCGACGGCCCCTGCCAGCCGCTGCGCACGAGGACCGGCAACGGCGTCGACAGCGGCCTCTCCCACCTCACCGCCCTCGCCCCGGGCCCCGGCGGCCTCGTCTACGCGGCGGCCTGGGGCGACGCGACGGTCTCGCTGCTGCGTCCCTGAACGCGTCGGGGCTTGAGCTGGCGGCGCCGCCGTCGCTACCGGCGGACGCGCAGGGGGAGCGACTCGACGCCGGCGATCGCGTTCGACGCCATCCACCCGGGTGGCCCGGCGAGCTCGAAGCGCGCTCCGTGCCGCGCCAGGCCGGTCAGCAGAGCGTCGAGCTGGGCGCGCACGATTTCGGCCCCGAGGCAGTACTGGGGCCCGGCGCCGAAGGCGAGGTTGCGGGCGGGCGGGCGATCGGGATCGAAGCCGGCGGCGTCCTCGAAGACGCTCTCGTCGCGGTTCGCGGAGATGTTCCAGAGGCAGACCCCGGCGCCCTTTGGAAGCCGCTGGCCCGAGATCTCGACCTCGGCGGTGAGGATGCGCGTCAGGTGGATAACCGGGCTCAGCCAGCGCAGCGTCTCATCGACGAGCCGCCGTCTGAGTTTTAGATCCTCGCCGGCGCCGGCGAGGGCAGCCGGATGCTCAGCCCAGACGGCGGCGGCCCCGGCGAGCGTGTGCTGGCTGGCGCCCGTGCCGGCCATCGCCACGTTGAAGCAGTTCAGCGCCACCTCCTGGTCGCTCAGCGGCTGCCCGTCGATCTCCGCCGCCAGAAGCAGACCGATCAGCCCGCGGGAGCGACCCGCCTTGCGGTCGGCGCGCACTGCGCGGGCGAGCCCGCGCAGCAGCAGGAATTCGGTTCGCTGCCTGCGGGATGCCGATTCGGGAGACGCGCCGAAGTCGACCTCGCCGATCGCTCGCAGGGCCGGAGCGAGCCGCTCCCGCTCCTCCGCGGCCAGGCCGAGCAGCGAGGTCATCATCGCCGTGCCGGCGTCTTGCGCGAAAGCGCCGACGAACTCCACCGCACCACCGCCCGTCGCTGCGGTGAGGAAGCGTCCGAGCCGACCCTCGATGTCAGCGCGGATCTCGTCCAGCGCATCTCCCCGGAAGCCTGCCTGCATCGCGTTCCTCAGCGCCCGGTGACGATCCGGCGGGGCGGTCTCGAGCATCTTGCTCAGCGAGTCGGAGCTGGCGGGATCGAACGCATCCAGGGTGAGCCCGGCACAGGGGCTGAAGACGTCCGGTTCCTTGTATGCCCGCTCCACATCCGCGTACCGAACTAGTGAGTAAATCGGTACATCACAGTTACTATCCACATACAGTGAGTCACACTCGCGGAGGTGTGCGAAGACAGTTTCGCGCCGCTCGGCGACGAACAGCGAGGCGTCATGCGGGTTGAAGCTCAACACATCACGTTGTGGTGACATAGTCAATGGGTCCAACATAGATCGAATTGGTTACACCTGGTTTGCACATTGGTGCTATATATAAGCCGACGCTCCAGTCAGTTACCAGCGGCAAGGGGAAATAAATGGGGGGACAATCAGCCGAGGGGCTAGCCGTGGGTCGGCCTACCTCGGTATCGGAGATGAGCTTCGGCGCGGCGCTCGAGCATCGTGCCGGGGAGATGCCGGACGAACTTGCGTTCAGGCTGATCGAGCACGGCGAGGACGACCGGACCATGACGTTCTCGCAGCTGCACCAGAAGGCACAGGACGTCGCGGCACTGCTGCTCGAGAAGATGCCCTCGACCGGCCGCGCGCTGTTGCTGTTTCCGCCGGGGATCGACTACGTGTGCGCCCTCTACGGCTGCTTTCAGGCGGGCATCGTCGCCGTCTCGGCGCCGCCGCCGCAGCCGAACCGCTTGCATCGCACGCTGCCGCGATTGCAGGCGATCGCCGCCGACGCCGAGATCAGCGCCGTGCTCACCATCGACTTCATCAAGCAGGCAGCGGAGTCCGACGCGGCGGAGTCGTTCCTCAGCGATGGCCCGCTGACCGAAGTGCAGTGGATCGCCACCGATACGGCCGCCGAGGGCGGCGAGGTGGAGGTCGCCAGGCCGGACCTGGGCGAGATGGCCTTCCTGCAGTACACGTCCGGATCGACCCGCGATCCGCGTGGCGTCGTGCTCTCGCACGAGAACCTGATGGGCAACTCGGACCTGATCACCGACGCCCTCGGCCACGTCCCGAACGGCCTGCGCAAGGGGCTCAGCTGGCTGCCGCCTTACCACGACATGGGCCTGATCGCCGGCGTCCTGCAGCCCGTCCATGCCGGTGGGCACTGCATCATGATGTCGCCGCTCACCGTGATCAAGCGCCCGGCCCGCTGGCTGGAAGCGATGACGAAGTACAGGGTGACGACCAGCGGCGGCCCGAACTTCGCCTACGACCTCTGCGTTCGCCGGATCGACCAGGAGACGTGCGAACGACTCGACCTCTCCGACTGGGAGGTCGCGTTCAACGGCGCCGAGCCGATCCGCGCCGAGACGATCGACGCCTTCTGCGAGAAGTTCGGCCCCTGCGGGTTCAAACGCGACACCTTTCAGACCGGTTACGGCCTTGCCGAGGCGACGCTGATCGTCACCTCGAGCGACAGGGAGAGGGAGCCGATGACGCTGAAGGTCGACGAACGGGCGCTCGAGGACGGACGGGTCGAGACCTGGAAGGGCGGCGGCCCGGCAAAGGTCCTGGTCGGATCCGGCGCTCCCTTCGAGGGCAACGAGCTGGTCGTCGCGGACACCGAGAAGCTGAGTCGTTGCGAGGACGGGCAGGTGGGCGAGATCTGGTTTGCCGGACCGGGGGTGGCGCAGGGCTACTGGCGCGACCCCGAGGAGACGGCCCAGTTCTTCGGCGCACGGCTACAGGGCGAGCCCGACAGGTCGTACCTGCGGACCGGCGATCTAGGCGCGATCGTCGACGGCGAGCTGTTCGTCGTCGGCCGGATCAAGGAGCTGATCATCGTCAACGGCCGCAACATCTACCCGCATGACATCGAGTTCAGCGCCGAGGCCGCGAGCCCGCTGCTGCGCGGTCACTGCAGCGCCGCCTTCGAGCAGGAGGTCGACGGCGAGATCCGCATCGCGATCCTGATGGAGGTCGATCTGCCCGAGAAGGACGAGGAATACGAGGAGATCATGGCGGCGGTGCGCAAGCGCGTCGCCGAGGATCTCGACCTGCCGCTCTACTGGATCGGGTTGTGTGCCAGGGGCACGGTTCCGAAGACGACGAGCGGCAAGATCCAGCGGCGCCTCTGTAAGTCGATGGTCGCCGAAGACGATGTGGAGCTGCTCGCCGAGTACCCGCGGCGGGAGAGCTGACCTCAGACTTGGGAGCCGACTTGCTGCTCGCTGACAAGACGCACGATCAGGTCTTCCACCTCGCCGACGGTGTCAGCTTCGGCGGCGTCGTCCTCGGTGATCTCGTCGAGCCCGAAGTGGTCCTCGAACGCCGTCGCCAGCTCCATCAGCCGCAGCGACTCGTACCCGAGGTCGACTCCGAGTTCGCTGGACGGTGCGATCTCGACGTCGCGCACCGGCGCCAGCTGCTCGATCATCCTACGGACGTCCTCACGAACGCTTTTCTCCACCATCGAAAGCCTCCCCACCGTCAGTTCAGGATTCCCACCCGTGCAATGCGGCCACTTTGTACCAGGCGGAAGGAGCTGACGTAACGTGGACATTCAGGAAATCGAGTCATGGGACGCCAGCTATGACGGCAATCAGGACCTCCACCGGACCGAGGACGGGGTGGAGATCTACTACGAGCACCGCGGTCAGGGGCCGTGGCTGACGATCCTCTCCAGCGTCTTCGTGGTGAGCACCGCCTGGCGGCACTTCACCGAGCAGCTGGTCGAGTCGAACACCGTCCTCTCCTATGACATTCGCAACCAGGGCGCCTCGACCATGGGCGACGGCTCATATGAGAATCACCTCAACGACCTGAAGTCGCTGCTCGACGGGCTCGGCATCGAGCAGACCTACCTCCTTGGCGTCTCCTTCTCGACCATGTTCGCTCGCGACTTCGCGGTTCGGCACCCGGATCGCGTCAAGGGCCTGATCCTCTGTGGCCCGGCGATCAGTCCGTACGAGTCGAATCGCCGCAACCTTCACCTCAAAACGTGGCTTGCGGCGCTCGAGGCCGGCGGCCCGGCGGGGCTGTTCGCCGCCAGCTATCCGTTCGTGATCGGCGACCGGACGATTGCGAAGGGCGGCTCGGCGGCCTACCTGGCGCTGCGCGACCGCTTCCTCGCGCTTCACTCGAAGGCGCAGCTGCGCTCAAACCTGGAAGGCGGCCTGCAGGCGGACAACGATCCCGAGAAGCTGCGCAACCTGAAATGCCCGGTGCTGCTGTTCACCGGCGACGACGACTTCAACATCGGCCGCTCGTCGATGGAAGACCTGGCAGGGATGATCCCCGACGCGAGAGTGGAGGTGATCGAGCGCTGCGGCCACGCTCCCTACGTCGAGCAGACGGAGGAGTTCGAACGAATAGTGCAGGAGTTCGTCACCGAAGTCGAGGACCGCTCCGCAGCCTCGAGGCCCGCATGACCCAGGCCGGCGAGATCGACGCGGCCACGCGGTTGCGCTCGCCGGCCCAGTACCGCGAGAGCCTGCGCGACGGCCGCCGTGTCTACTACCGGGGCGAGCTGGTCGAGGACGTCACCACCCACCCTGTCCTCCGCCATGCGGTGGACCACGCCGCGCTCGACTACGAGATGGCCGAGAGCGACGAGCACCGCGAGCTGGCCGTCGCCCCCGACGGCTACAGCCGCTACTTCCAGGTCCCGAGGAGCGCCGATGACCTGCTCGCCCGCAGCGCCCTGATCGAGGCCGGGACGCGCGCCGGCAAGACCCTGCCGCCGCTGATCAAGGAGATCGGCACGGACGCGATGTTCGCGCTGCTGGCGATGCGCGAGCGGCTGGGAGAGCCGTACGCCGGCCGGATCGAGGCGTTCTACGAGGGGGCGCGAGAGCACGACCTGGCGGTCTGCGTCGCGCAGACGGACTTCAAGGGAGACCGCTCGCTCGGCCCCTCCCAGCAGCCGAACCCCGATGCCTACCTGCGGATCGTCGAGCACCGCGAGGACGGAATCGTCGTGCGCGGCGCCAAGGCGCACACCTCGGTCTCGGTCAACGCGAACGAGCTCGTCGTCCTGCCGACCCGTGCGCTGGGGTCCGGCGACGAGAGCTACGCCGTCTCCTTCGCGATCCCCCTGGACACCCCGGGCCTGACCTTGGTCGCCAGCCCCTACATGTCGCCGCACGGCAAGAGCGAGGAGGAGCACCCGATATCGGCGGGGCGCAAGATGACCGAGACATCGACCCTCTTCGACGACGTCTTCGTGCCGGCCGAGCGCGTCTTCCTCGCCGGTGAGACCGAGCACGCCGGCGACCTCGCGCGCGGCTTCGTCGAATTCCATCGCTTCACCGCGATCTCCTACAAGCTGCCGCTGGTCGACGCGCTCGTCGGCAGCGGCCTGCTGGCGGCGCGGGTCAACGGGCTCGAGCGCGCCGGTCACGTGCGCGAGAAGCTCTCCTGGCTCGTCTCCTACGCCGAAACGCTGCGGATCCTCACCCACGACTCGGCGCGGCGCTGCGCGATCGTCGACGGCGTGGCGATCCCCCACCCGCTGCCGGTCAACATCGCCAAGCTGCAGTTCGCACAGGGGCTGCACACGGCGATGCAATACCTGCAGGACATGGCCGGCGCCCTGCTGGTGACGTATCCGGCGCCGGAGGACCTCGACCATGACGAGTACGGACCGGACCTGAAGCGTTACCTGGAGGCCGCCGGCGGGGCCGACGGCGAGGAGCGGCTGCGTGTCCTGCGCATGATCAGCGACCTGACGACCGGTGAATTCGGCGGCTACCAGGCGGTGCTGGCGATCCATGCCGAGGGCTCGATCGAGGCGGAGAAGCTGACGATCCTCGCCAAATACGACGGCGAGGACGCGGTCGGCTACGCCCGCTGGCTCGCCGGAATCGACGGAGTTGCATGAACATCCAAGCGGAACGGAGCTGGTAGGAAATGGATTTCAAACTCTCTGACAGATCGGCGAAGCTGACTCGCGAAGTGCGGGAGTTCATGGATCAGGAGGTGATCCCGAACGAGGAGCGTTACCGCCGGGAGATAGCCGAATCTGGCGACCCGTCCTGCCGCCCTCCGGTGATGGAGGAGCTGCGCAGCAAGGCGCGGCGCGCCTGGCTGTGGAATCTCTTCCTGCAGCACACCGAGTGGGGTGGGTTCGGGCTCTCCAACGTCGAGTTCGCGCCGGTCTGCGAGGAGATGGGTCGCAGCATGCTCGGCCCCGAGGTCTTCAACTGCCACCCGCCCGACGCCGGCAACATCTCGGTGCTGGCCGACTGCGGCACGCCGGAGCAGCAGGAGAAGTGGCTGATCCCGCTGATCGAGGGCGAGATCTGCTCGTGCTTCGCGATGACGGAGCCCGCCGTGGCCAGCTCCGACGCCCACAACATCAGCGCGCGGATCGTGCGCGACGGCGACGAGTACGTGATCGACGCGCGCAAGTGGTTCTCCACAGGGGCGGCCCGCGAGGCCTGCAAGCTCTGCATCTTCGTCGGCGTGACCGACCCCGACGCCAAGCCCTTCCCGGAGCAGTCGATGATCCTGATTCCGCTCGACACGCCCGGGGTCGAGGTCGTGCGGGCGATGAGCGTGCTCGGCTACCAGCAGCCGATCAGCCACGGCGAAATCCATTTCAACGACGTCAGGGTGCCGGCGGAGAACCTGCTCCAGTACGAGGGGGACGGGTCCGGCCTCGCCCAGAGCCGGCTCGGCCCGGGCCGCATCCACCACTCGATGCGCGCGATCGGCCAGGCCGAGCGGGCGCTGGAAACGATGTGCGAGCGGGTCGCGAGCCGGGAGACGTTCGGCACGCGCCTCGCCGACCAGGGCGTGATCAGGGAATGGATCGCGCGCTCGCGGATCGAGATCGAGCAGGCCCGCCTGCTCGGCCTCAAGGCCGCCTGGGCGATGGACGAGTTCGGCGGCGGGGGCGCCCGGCGGGATGTCGCCGCGATCAAGGTCGCCGCCCCGAAGGTCGCCCTCGACGTCCTCGACCGGGCGATCCAGGCGCACGGCGCGGCCGGGTTGAGTCAGGACACGGCGCTGGCCGAGCTCTACGCGCAGGCCCGTACGCTGCGCTTCGTCGACGGCCCCGACGAGGTCCATATCAGGAGCCTCGGCAGGTGGGAGCTGAGGTCTCAGCTGGAGCCGCAGGAGGAGACGGGCCGGCAGGCGCCCGGCCCTGCGGGCGGCGGCTCAGAAGAGGAAGGTCATCGGTCGCTGGGGAGCGTCGGAGCCGAGCAGGGTGACGCGCTTCTCTGAGATCCGGAGGGCGCCGTCCTCTCGGAGCAGGCGGTGCCGGTAGCGCCCGCCGAGCAGGCGCTGGTCGCCGCTGCGGTAGGCGATCATCTGGAAGTTGCTCCTCACGACCAGGGGTTCCTCGCCGCCGTTCTCGAGCTGCACGGCTGAGAACGTGCGAGCGGTCAGCGAGATCGGTTCCTCGGTGTAGGCGGAGCCCGAGCTGAGCCGGGCGATCCGGTCCTTCATCTTCGCCTTGTCGTCGTAGAAGACGTTGAGCCGCAGCCCGCCGTCCTCGGCCAGTGGGTCGACCGGCATCCAGTAGAGGCAGTCCTCGGTGAAGAGGTCCAGCCAGCCCTCGAAGTCGCGGTCGTCGAGCAGGTGCGCCTCGCGGGCCAGCAGCTCGTAGGCCTCCGGGAAGGACGAGCGCGGCGTCAAGCGTCGCCGTCCATCATCTCGCGCCAGCAGCGGTACTGACCGCGTTGCGGGGTCTCGTCGGAGACGTGGCTGTAGCGGTGCGTCTCGTCGACCTCGGTCTCGCGTTCCCGCCCCCGGGTCATCTGGATCCACTCGACGTCCTCCGAGGCGAGGCCGAGGGCGACCCGTTCGAACATCTCGAGGTCATCCGGTTGCACGAAGCCGGCCGGCCCGGAGCCGATCTCGTGGTAGCGCAGGCGGGTCCGGTTGATGCCGGGTGGGGCGCCGTCGAGCAGCAGCGGTCGCAGGACCACACGGGTGCGGTTCACCGCCAGCGGGTGGACCTCGCAGATGTTGATGCTGCCGAGGTTGAGGTTGGGGAAGATCGAGATGTTCACCGGAGGCCCGGTGCTGGCCAGGTAGAGGTCCTCGGCGCCCTCGATTCCGAAGTAGGCGTCGAGGTCCGCGTCCGGCGGCGGGGCGCCCGGAACGATGCCGAGCCGTTCGCGCAGCACATCGGTTGCCACCGAGCGGAGGTCCATCACCGCATGGCCGTTGGAGAACGCCTCGACCCTGGCTTCGCCGTCCGAGGACCCGGTCACGTAGCGCGGCTGCTTGCCGGTTCGCTGCTGCAGGACTCCGAATAGGGACTGGTGGGTGAAGCTCAGGTGGTATCCATCGACGTTGTTCTCCAGCTGCATCTTCCAGTTGGCGTCGTAGACGACCTCGTTGGCATCGGGTGACACCTGCAGCGCGTAGTCGCCGGCGTGTTCGACGAACCGATCGATGTAGGGGAGAACGTCGCGCAGGTGATCGGTCAGCGGCGGGACGTCCGGGTTGAACGAGGCGAAGATGAAGCCGCGGTATGACTCGACCTTTGCGGACGCCAGCGACAGCTCGTCTTTGTCCACCTCTTCCTCGGAGTACGGAACGCCGAGCAGCTCGCCGTCGAGGCCGAAGGTCCAGCCGTGGAACTGGCAGCGGAATCCCTTTGCGTTGCCCCTCGGTAGCAGGCAGATCGCGGCGCCGCGGTGGCTGCAGCGGTTGACCACCACACTTGGGGCGCCGTCGCTTCCGCGGGTAAGGATGACCGGCTCGGTACCGATGAAGGTTCGCTTGTAGTCACCCGCGTGGGGAATCTCACTGTCGTGCCCGACGTATATCCAGGTACGCATGAATATCCGCCGCATCTCGGCCTCGAACACATCGGGATCGACGTACACATCCCGATGCACCCGCCCCTCCTCGACCAGTGACGAAAAATTCCCTCGCCTCACCTGCGTGAGGCTATCAGCGTTGGTAGGGTCAGATCGCCGGCTGACGATGAATCTCCTAGACATGTACAGAGCCAACGCGGCCGACAGGGGATCGGAGCCGGCAGTCACCTTCGCCCTACCTCCATTCGAAGGGTTGGCGCTGACCTGGAGCGATCTGATCGAGCGATCCGATGCGCTTGCCGGCGAGTTGAGCGACGCCGGCGTCGGCTCCGCTTCGCGGGTGGCGACGGTGCTCGTCGACCACCCCGACTCGCTGCCCACCCTGCTGGCGATGTGGCAGCTCGGAGCGGTACCGGTCCTAGTCGATCCGGAGTGGGGCGATGCGATTCGCGCCGGGGTCCTCGCGCACAGTCGGGCGGACGCCGTCGTCGCGATCGGCGACCGGCTGACGGTGGAGGCCGCCGACCCGGCTCCTGCGCCCGATCGGCCGGAGCTGCCGCCGGGAGCCGCGATGCTCGCCTACACCTCCGGCAGCACCGCTGCGCCCAAGGGGATCGCCCTTCAGCACGACCGGTTGGTGGCGGCGCTCCACGCGTCCGCCGGCGAGCTGACCGGTTTCCGCGGCGACCCCCCGGCGCGCATCGGCTCGAGCATGCGGCTCTCGGGCTTCGGAGTCCTCGCCCTGCACTACCTCTGGTCGGCGGCCTTCGGCGCTGAGCTGATCGTCCTGCCGCGCCTCGACCTCTCGACGGCGAGGGGCTACTGGGCCGAACTCGACCGTCACGAGATCGATCAGGTCGTGCTGGTGCCGGCCCTCTATGAGCTGCTCCTGCGGGCGTCGAAGCCCGGCGAGCTCGAACGGCGGCCGCTGTTCGTCAACAGCAGCGGCCCGATTTCGGCGACCACGCACGCTCGCTTCATGGAGCGCTTCGACGCGCTCGTGCTCAACTGCTACGGGCTCACCGAGACGACCTTCGCCTGCATGGTCGGGGACACCGACGAGCGGGGGAGGACGACGCAGGCGGTGGGCCGGCCGGACCTGGCGCAGGTCAGGCTGCGGAGCGAGAACGGCGAGCTGGTGGCCGGCGAGGGCGAGGGCGAGATCGAGGTCCGCGGCCCGTCGATCTCGGACGGCTACTACGACAACGCCGAGGCCAACGCGGCGCTCTTCTCCGGGCCGTGGCTGAAGACCGGCGATCTGGCTCGACGCGACGAGACGGGCAAGTACTGGATCGTCGGCCGGCTGAAGGATGCGGTGATGAAAGGCGGCACGACCGTGTACCTGACCGAGGTGGAGGAGGCGTGCGTCGGCCTCGACGGCGTGCTCGAGGCGGTCGCCGTGCGCGTCGACCTGCCCGGCGGCATCGAGGACCTCGGCGCGATCGTCCGCCCGGTCGAGGGCGGTGACCTCGACGCCGGCGAGCTGAAGGCGGCGCTCGACGAGGCGCTCGGGGCAAGCCGCGGACCGCGCCGGGTCATCGTCGCCGACCGCGCCCTTCCACGGATCGGTCAGAACAAGATCGACCGCCGCTCCGCCGAGCGGCTCTGGTCGGAGCTGATCAGCCCGGGCTGACGCCGAGCCGAGCCCGCTGCTCGTCGCGCACCTGCTTGACCATCCCCAGGTACCACTCGATGTAGGGCGCCAGCTCTCCGTCGTCGAAGGAGATCGTCGAGGCCTGCTCGCCGAGCGCCGCGTCGGTGTTGGCGAGGTCGAAGACCCTGTCGCGGGAGAGGTAGGTGCGGAAGAAGTCGGTGCGGGGCTGCTCGTCGAGCTTTTCGTCGATCAGGGTGAACTCGTCGTCGTCTTCGACCCAGCGCGGCTCGGCCATGCCCAGCGCGCCGAAGACGACGCGGCCGACCTCCGCCGCGCTCGGCGGCGTCGCGTTGGCGAGGTGGAAGACGCCGGCCTCGCTCGGCGACTGGGCGATCCGCACGGCGTTGCCGGCGACGACGTCGACCGGGATCAGGTTGATCGGCGCCTCGCCTTCGCCGCGCAGCCGGATCTGACGGTGCGCCAGGAAGCCGCCGAGCTTGCGGCCTTCGACCTCCTCCCGCGCGCGTTGCACGCCGAGGATGAAGCCGTAAAGCCCCGTATTGGAGATCGCCGCGAACGTCCCGGTGTGACCGATGACGATGCTGGGCCGCATGATCCGGGTGTGCAGCCCGTCCCACTCGTCGACCAGCGTCTCGGCGCGGACCTTGCTCTCCTCGTAGGCGTTGTGGGCGACGCTCGGGTCGCGCGCCGGCTCCTCCGGGACCAGGCCGCTCCGCGTCCCCGCCACGTAGGCCGTGCTCACGTAGTTGAAGGCTTCGGCCCCGGCGTCGGTGGCCAGCCGCAGCATGCGACGGGTGCCCTCGACGTTCTGCTCGAAGATCTTCTCGCGCTGTTTCTGCTTGAACCTCAGCGAAGCGGCCGAGTGCCAGACTTCGGCGATCCCGGCCGGCAGTCGCTCCGCGGCTGCGTCGTCTTCCTCGCGCAGATCGAAGGGCACGCTGCGGCAGCGCTCTTCGATCGCCGGCAGCAGGTCGGTTCGGCCGTAGAGCGCAAAGGCGCGTTTGAGCGCCTCGGTGAGCCGGGACCGGGCGCGCTCGGCATCGTGACTCGGGCGGACCAGGCAGGCGACATCGCCCTCGGTCCGCTCGAGCAGCTCGAGCACCAGGGCTGCGCCGAGGAACCCGGTCGCGCCACTGACCAGGTGCATCCCCCGCCGATCCGAAACCGCTTCGTCGGTCAAGACGGATCCGAGCTCTGCTCGAGCACGTAGCGAGCCATCGCGTCGAAGGAGCGGAGCACGTCGATGTCCACGTCAGGATCCCATTCGATCCGGAACTCCTCTTCCACCGCGGCGAGAAAGCCGATCAGGCCGAGCGAGTCGAGGTTCAGGCGGGCGATCGAGTCGGTGCCGAAATCGTCGCGCGAAGGGCTCACATCACCGATCTCGCGTTCCATGATTCCCATCAGCTGCCCCACCATCTCCTCGACCCCCACGATCATATTGCGCGTCAGGCTAACCGAAAACGGAGTCGCCGCGCCCGCATATGTGTAACAGTCATATTGGTACTGTCAGTTACTTCTTGAACCTCTCCTAATATTCCTGTGAGTTCTTGGGTTGTGGTAGTTTTCCGCTTCTCGTCGACGGGGGATTCGGCGCTCATGGGAGGCCTTTCTGTGGCAAGGGGAGTAAGGAACGTCGTACTCGCATTAACCGTGGCGGTCGCGGTGTCCGCTGCGCCGACTGCTGACGTTGGGGCCGCGGTGCCGGCGAACGGACGCGTCTGGGAGTTGACCACCCTCAAGAACCCGTCGTCCTCGCGGGTGCTGGGCAACCGCCCGCTCGGTGAGGACGGCGACAGGGTCACATACTCGACCGTGGGGCCTCCGCCGGGAAGCCCTTCCGGGGCGCTCTTCGGATATGACGCCTCCGCGCGCGGCTCGTCGGGTTGGCTCAACACGCCGCTCGGGCCCGCCTTCAAGATCGAATCGACCAACATCTTTACGCTGTTCGAGCCGATCAGGCCTGTGTCCTTCAGCGAGGATCTACAGACCAGGCTGTGGGCTTCGCTGGTGCCGCTCACCCCTGACGGGCCGCCGGAAGGCGAAACCGCACTGTACCGCGACGTTACCGGGCAGCCACTCGAGCTCGTCGCTCCCGTTGGCATCGCGGCGCCCCTCGAATACCGGGGCTTCGCGGGCATCTCGAGCGACGGTGGCCGGATCGTCTTCGACACCCGGGAGCACCTGCTCCCCGCGGACGCCGGGAGGACGACGGGGAAGTCGATCTACGCCTGGAGGAACGGCGGCCTTCAGCTCGTCGATGTCGACACCGGCGGCGCCCTGCTCTCGACCTGCGGCGCCAAGATCTCCAAGTCCAACGGGATGGCAGCGTCGGGTGACCGTGTGTTCTTCTCGGTGCCGGCTTCCTGCAACGGGACCGAAAGCGTCTACCTCCGGAACCTGGAAGACGGCACGACTACTGAGATCTCCTCCTCTCGCTGCGCCCGGGTCGACTGCAACGCCGCCGCCAACGTCAGCTTCGCCGGCGCCAACCGGTCGGGCAGCGTCGCCTACATGACGACGACGCAGCAGCTGACCGACGCCGACGAAGACTCCAAGCGGGACCTGTACAGATACGACGTCGAAAGCGGCGAGCTGACCCTCGTCAGCGGCGGCGCGCCGTCGGCGACCGGCTCCGTCGACAGCGCCGACGCCAGCCCGGCGGACGTCGGCGACCGGGTCTACTTCACCGGCTCCGGCGAACTGCTGCCCGGCGAATCGGCGACCGGTCAGAAGCTGTTCGTCGCCGACGGGGGCGGCGAGCGGTTGGTCGCCGAAGGATCGATCCCGACCGTCTTGGAAGAACGTCAGATCCAGTTGACGCCCGATGGCGGCAGGGCGCTCTTCGCCACCTCCGCGCAGGTCCTCCCGAGCGACACGGACAGTCAGGCGGACGCCTATCTCTACGACGCGGGCGAAGAAAAGCTGACGAGAGTCTCGGCGGGTTCGATCGGCGGAAACGGCGCCTTTCCGGTGGGCATCACCGCGCCTTCCCCGCTCAACCAGCACGAATTCGAAGCCGGAGACCTGCGGCCCTACCACGCGATCGACGACAGCGGGGAACGCGTCTTCTTCATGACCGAGGAGTCGCTGCTCCCCGAAGACACCAACGCCGAGTTCGACGTCTACGAGTACGCGCATGGCGCGCTCGGCCTGATCTCGCCGAGCTATCTGCCGTTGAAATCGGATTTCGCAGGGGCCAGCAGGGACGGCCGGACGGCGCTGTTCGCGACGAACGCCGATCTCGTCCCAGCCGACGTGGACGGAGAAGGCAGGGACATCTACGCGGCCCGGCTCGAAGGTGGCTTCCCGAAAGAACCGGAGGGCGCGGCATGCGACAGCTCCAGCTGCCCGCTCCCCAGCCAACCGCGGCTGACGCGCGAGACTCCGCCGAGCTCGGTTCCGCTGCCGAAGGGGCGAACGCGGAAGGCGCGGCTGCGGCTGCTCCGTGTCGCGGTCAGGCCGAGGAGGAACGCAGTCGTGGCGGTCGTCGCGCCGCCCGCGCGCGGGCGGCTCGTCGGCCGGCTTTGGGTTCGCGGTAAGCACCGGAGGATCGTTCTGGCGCGGGGCGCGAAGCGCGTCAAGCGTTCGGGCAGGACCCGCTTAAGACTACGGCTGACGAAGGCCTCCCGCATGGCGCGGCCGGGTGTCAGGAAGGTGCGCTTGACGATTCGCCAGCGACGGCTTCGCATCTCACGGGTCGTAAGGGTGAAGCTCGGATGACGAAACGCACGACGACCGCCCTCGTCCTCCTCTTGCTGGCAGCGGCGGCGATGCCGTCGGCAAGCTATGGAGGCTTCGCGATCGAACCCGGAAGCGTCCGGGTCCAGGCGCTGGACAGCGGCGGCAACCCGGACAATCGCGCCGGCGCACACCCCGATCGCCTGGTGCTCGACTTCAACATCGAAACGACCGGCGTCGGCACGGCGGCGCGGGACCTGCTGTTCGAATTCGCGCCGGGCCTGACCGGATCGCCGATCGCCACGAAAACCTGCTCGCGGGTGATCTATGAATTCGACGAATGTCCGGCCGATACGCAGGTCGGAAAATTCTCCGTGCTGTTCATCGGCGGCGAAGGCATCAACGCGCCGATCTTCAACATCACGCCCGCGCCGGGCCAGCTCGCCGCCCTGGCGTTCAAGCCGTTCTGGGAGACCGAGCTCGAGATGAAGCTGCGGCCCGACGACTACGGGCTCGACATCTCGACGTACGACATGCCGCAGCTCCCCTTCAATAACGGGCATGTCGAACTGTGGGGCGTTCCGGCCGACCACAACGGCTCCCCCGAACGAGTGCCGTTTCTGACCACGCCGACCGAATGCGGGACGCTCGGGTTTGTGCTCCACACGCGCTCCTGGGAACCGGGGGCGCCATGGTTGACCGAAACCGCCGAAAGCGATCCCTTCACGGGTTGCGAAAGCCTGCCATTCGAACCCAGCCTCGGTCTCCATCTGACCGACACGAACCCGGATTCGCCCACCGGCGCCAGGATCGACCTCAACCTGCCGGAGCTCAGCGATCCCGACGGAAGCGTGGGTGCGAACCTCAAACAGGTCCACATCGACTTCCCGCCCGGGTTGACGGTTGCGCCCGCTGGCGTCGAGGGCAGGGAGCTCTGCTCCGATGCTCAGTTCGGACTCGGGACCGAACGTCCGGTCACCTGCCCGTTCCGCTCTCGGGTCGGCTCGGTCGAGATCAGCACCCCACAGCTCGCCGAAAACCTCGTCGGCTCGATCTACCTCGGGGAGGAACGGCCGGGCGAACGCTTCCGCCTGTTCATCCACGGGTCGGCGCGGGGCATCGACTACAAGGTCGCCGCGCAGCTCGCCACCGATCCGCGGACCGGCCAGATCTCGACCGAGCTGAACGGCCTGCCGTCGTTCGCGGTGAGCCAGATCTCGCTGAACTTCGAAGGCGGGCCGCATGCCCTGCTCGCGACGCCGCTCTCCTGCGGGCCATCCACCGCGAGGGCCCGTTTCGTCTCCGACGCCGGCGGCCCCGCGGTCGAATCGTCGGCCACGGTGAACATCGGGACGCCCTGCGGCGGGTCGCCGCCCTACTCTCCGGGCCTCAGCGCCGGCAGCACCGACGTTCTCGCCGGCAGGACCACCGGCTTCGCGCTGACCCTCACTCGCGGCAACGGGCAGCAACTGCCGGGGAAATTCGCGACCACCCTGCCTCCCGGCCTGACGGCGAGGCTGAGGACCGTCGACCGCTGCTCGTCCTCCTCTGCCGACGCCGGCGCCTGCGCGGAGGTGAGCAGGATCGGCTCGGCGAAGGCCGAGGTGGGTTCGGGACCGAATCCGGCCTCAGTGTCGGGCTCGGTGTACCTCACCGAGCCCTACAGGGGCGCGGCGTTCGGCCTGGCGATCGTATTCAGGGCGGCGATCGGGCCGTACGACCTCGGCACGTTCGTGGTCCGGGGAAGCCTCAGCATCGACCCGCACACCGGCCAGATCACGATCGAGCACCTGCTGCCCGCGGTCTTCGAAGGAGTTCCGTTGCGGTTCCGCACGATTGCGATCGACCTCGATCGCCCCGGCTTCCTGGTCAACCCCACCTCCTGCGAGACGGAGACGCTCGCCTCGACGGTGTGGTCGGTCGACGGCAGGGCGGCCGACGTCTCGGGCCCGTTCAACGTCGGCCGCTGCGACTCGCTCCGGTTCCGACCGAGGTTCGCGGTGGCGCTCAAGCGGCGAGGCCGGTACGCCGGGCGGCCCGAGCTCTCGTTCAGGGTGCGGATGCCCGGAGCGAATGCGAACCTGAAGCGGTTCAGCGTCGAGTTTCCACGCGTCGTCAGGTTCCACAACTCCGCGGTCCAGGAAGTCTGCGCGCGCGATGACGCGCTTGAAGATCGCTGCCGTCCCGGCTCTCGCGTCGGCACCGGAATCGCCTTTACACCGCTTCTGGATGGGGCGCTGCGCGGGCCGGTCTACCTGGTCCAGCCCGACCGGAAGAACGGCGTTCCCGATCTCTGGACCAGCGTCGAGGGCATGGGTGTGAAGCTGCAGCTGAAGGGCGAGTCGACGGCACAGCGCGGCAGGCTCAACACGGAACTGGTCGATATCCCGGACCTGCCGCTCTCCAGCTTCACCATGCGTGTCAGCGGCGGCACCGGAAAGCGCTCTCTCTTCTCGCTGGCTCGCAAGGCATGCCGGCGCGCCCGGCTGAAGACCCCAATCGAGCTCGAAGGACACGACGGCGCCAGTCGGAAGATGACGGTGCGGCTCGGGGCGGGCTGCTCGAAGCGCCAGCTCAGGAAGCACAGGCGCAGCGGGCACAGGCACAAGCGCGTCTGGCGCAAGCACAAGCGGAATAGATGAACGCGACAGGTAAGCGCGGAGCGGGGCCCTCGCGCGGTCCTCGCGCCTACGGGCTCGGCGGGTTGTTGACCAGGCACCCGCGCCTGATGCTCGGCGCCTGGGTCGTGCTCGTCGTAGTGCTCGCTTTCGTCGGCAGGAACCTCCCCGACCAGCTGCACTCGCACCCGCTCTACATCGAGGGCAGCGAACCGGCGAAGGCCCGCGAGATCAGCCTGCGCCAGTTCGGCAGCGACGAAAGCATGGTCGTCGCCTTGCGCGGTCCGCGGGCGGTGGTCGAGCGGCAGGGGCGAAAGCTGGCAAGGCGCATCGACGCCTTGCCAGACACGGTCGTCGTCTCGCCCTGGACGGCGGGAGGCACGCTCGGGGGTCTGAGGCCGCGGCCACGGGTCGCCGGCCTGGTGGTCAGGGTCGGGCACCAGAGCAACGAGGCGCTTACGCGGGTGCTCGAGCTGGTCGAAGGGGAGGTCGACCGGACGGTCTCGCCGCCGGTCGACGCGAGCATCGGCGGCCTGCCGCAGCTATTCGGATCCTACGTCGAGGCCAACAAGGGTGCCGCTCAAACCGGCGAGGCGATCGCGATCCCCGTCCTGATGCTCGTGCTCCTGCTGGTCTTCCGGTCGGTGGTTGCGGCGCTGATCCCGGTGATTGTCGGCGGCGTCGTGGCCGCGGCGACCCAGGGCATCATGAGGTCGCTGCTCGGGGTCGTGGAGATCGACGCGTTCGCCCTGGGGGCGGCGGCGATGATGGGTCTTGCGCTCGGCGTCGACTACTCGCTGCTCGTCGTCTCGCGTTTCCGGGAAGAGCGGCTGAAACACGATCTGCCCGAAGCCGTGCGGCGAACCGCGGCCGCGACCCCCCGTTCGATCATCCCCGCAGCAGCGGGCCTGTCGCTGGCGATGCTGATCGCCGCCGAGATCCTGCCGGGCACGGTGGTCAGCTCCAGCGCCCTGACGATCGTCATCGCGACGGTACTCAGCGCCGGCTCGGCGCTGATCGCAGTTCCCGCCGCGATCATGCTGCTCGGCGACAACCTCGAGCGCTGGACGCTGCCGCGGCGCTTCTCGGCCCAGGGCGCCCCCCTGCGGATTTCGAACCGGCTGGTGCGCCGCCCACGCGTTGTCGGCCTCTTCGTCATCGGTCTGTTCGTGCTCGCCGCCCTTGCGTCGACGCTCGACTCGGGAGTTGCGACGCCGGAATTGCTGCCGCCGAAGGACAAGGGCCGGCTCGAAGAGGAAAGGGTCGCCGACGCGCTCGGCCCCGGCTGGCTGGCGCCGATCGAAGTCGTCGTCAGCGGGCGCGGCGAGCCGATGACCTCACCGAAGCGATTTCACTCGCTGGTCGCCTTCCAGAACCGGATCGCGGGCGCCGAAGGCGTGCAGACCGTGGCCGGGCTCGGCGCGGTCGCATCCAACCTGAAGTCTCTCTCCGGCTTCGAACGCAGGCTGCTCGCGCAGCGGCGCGGGGTGACCAGGCTGGGCAACGACATCGCGCGGATCGAGAGCGGCTCGCGGCGCAGCGTCAGCGGCTTGCGCAGGGCCGCCGGTGGCGCAAGCGAAATCAGCGGCGGCGTCGAAAGGGCGACCGCCGGGGCCGGCCTGCTCGCCAAGGGCCTGGGGGCGACGCACACCGGATCGGCCCGTCTGACGGGCGGCCTGCGGCGCACGAGCAAGGGGGCCGGGAAGTTTGCCGAGGGCACGTCCGAAGCCAGCAGCGGTGTCTCGCGCCTCGCCGAATCGCTGGAAGACGCGAGGGACGAACTGGAGGAAATGGAAGGAGACGTACGCGCGAGCGAAAGCGCGATGCAGGCCGGCAGCGCAGAACTGACCGGAGCGCAGAGCCCGCTGGGCTCGGCCGAAGACCGCCTCGGCGCCGCCTGGCAGGCGCTGCAGCAGATGACGACCGGAAAGGCCGATCCGCAGTATGCGGCACTGGAAGGCGCGCTCCGCGCAGCGCAGGAATACCTGACGGGGAAGACCGTCGAAGGCGAAACGCAGATCAGCCCGACGTACGAGGGAGTAGCCGACGGCATCACCCGTGGTCTGCGCCAGTTCGAACTCGGGCTCTACCTGGCGGACAAAATCGCCGCGGACAACGGCGAAGCGGTGGAAGGGATCGGAAAGCTGGCGACGAGCGCCGAACGACTCGATCGCGGCATCGAGCGCCTGACCGACGCCGCCGCCGAATTCTCGTCGGGGACCGAGCGGCTCGCCGCCGAAGGAACGGAACTGTCACCCGCCCTGCAGCGTCTGCAGGAAGGCACCGAGCACCTCGAGGCGGGCCTCGGCCGGCTCGGGGGAAGCGCTGCCGATCTCGCCGGAGGACTGGGAAGCGGCGCCTACGGCGCGCAGCGCCTTGCCGGATCCCTGGGCAGACTCGGGGACGGGGTCGCGTCGCAGGCGGGCCCGAACTCCGCCGCGCTCGACCGCCTGCGCCGGCAGACGCCGAACCTCTTTCGCTCCGGTTACTTCTACCTCGCGGGCCTCGACGGCAGCGACCCCGCCCGCCGCGACCTCGTCAACTTCGTCACCGACCTCGACCGTGGAGGACACACGGCCCGCCTGATGGTGATTCCCCGCGACCCGATCACGACCTCGCAGGGGAAGCGGACGCTGGACCTGATTCGCAACGAAGCGACGCGATTCGCCGGCGAGAGCCACACCGAAGTGGTGGTCGGTGGGCTGGCTGCAAGCCAGCTGACGATCGACGAAGCGCTCACCGACCGCACCGAGCTGGCACGCATCGCGATGATGCTCGTCACCCTGATCATCATGGTGCTCGTGCTGCGGTCGTTGACCATTCCGACGATCGCGGCGCTCCTCAACCTGCTCACCGTCAGCGCGACGATAGGAGTGCTCGCGCTGCTCTTCAACAACTCTCTCCTTGGCGGCCCGGGGTACGTCGACGCCGCCGACATACCCGCGATCGTCATGGTCATCTTCGGGCTGGCGATCGACTACGAGGTCTTCGTCTTCGCCCGCATGCGGGAGGAGTACGTGCGCACCGGCTCGCCCGACAAAGCTGTCGACAGGGGGCTTGCGCAGACGGCGCCGGTGATCACCGGCGCGGCGGTGATCATGATCGTCGTCTTCCTCTGCTTCTCGATCTCGCAGTTCGTCACCCTGCGCAACTTCGGCGTCGCCCAGGCGATCGCCGTGTTCATCGACGCCTTCATCATCCGGCTGATCGTCCTGCCGGCGATCATGAAGGGCCTCGGCCGGTGGAGCTGGTGGATGCCAGGGTGGCTCGACCGGTTGCTGCCTGGCGGCGGCGTCCCGGCTGAGCGCTGACTCAGCGGCGGGATCTCAGGACCAGAAGGCCAGCTGGCGATCGTCAGTGACGCCGATGAAGGAGCCGACCGCGACGCGCGCCTCGCCGTTTGACGAGGCCCCGACGGCATGGGCGTTGCGCGAGTTGAAGACCATCAGCACGCCTGGCTCCGGCTGTACTTCCACCCTACGGCAGGACTCGAAGAGCTCCGGGTCGTAGTCGTTGAAGCGCTGGCGGGCGTGCTGCTCGAGCTCGGGCTGCCAGGGGTAGTCGTAGACGATCAGCTCGCCGCCCTCGCCGGGCGAGGAGAAGAAGAGGTTCCAGGCGAACTGGCCGGTGAGCCGCTCGATCGCCCAGCCCGGGCCGTCGCGCGGGCCCCAGTCGGCGTGGATCGCGACGCCGCCCCCGCCCCCGCGACGGAACACGCCGGCGAAGTAGGGCCGGCCGTCCTCTTCGGCGAGCCCGACCCGGTCGGGCCAGGCAGCGTCGAAGGCGTCGACCACGGTGTCGACCGGGTCCGGCAGCGGATCGAGGATCTCGGACCTGCGCGCGGTGGCGGCCGGCGCCGAATCGAGGTAACGATCCTTCGAGTCGTGGTGCTCGTACTGGGTGATCCCCAAGCGACCCAGGGGAGGCGAGGTCCCCTCGTAGAACGACCAGTCCTCGGAGTCCATCAACGTGGCGTGGATCGCCTCGCGCTGCTCGTCGTCGATGAAGCGGGGAACGGTTACCGCGCCGATCTCGTTGCGCAGCAGCGCCTGCAGCGAGTCGTGGGTGAGCGCCGGAAGTTCCAGTACGTCCCAGCTGTCCATCGTCATCTGCGTCGTTCTATCAGCTCGACTCGGTACCCGTCGGGGTCCCGCACGAAACAGAGGAGTGAACTGTCTCCCTCGCCGACCGTGTACGGCGGGCGTTCGGGGTGTATTCCGCGCTCCGCCAACGCCGCGAGCGTCGCCTCGAGGTCGGAAACGGACACGGCGATGTGACCGTAACCGGTACCGATCTCATACTCCTCGGTTCTCCCGATGTTGTACGTCAGCTCGAGCCGCGGCTCCGGCCCGTCGCCGGGCTGGCCCATGTAGACGTTGATCGCCTCGTCGCCGATCGGGTAGCGGGACATCTCCTCGAAGCCGATGGCTTCATAGAACTCGACCGAGCGGTCGATGTCGAGGATGCGGTAGCAGGTGTGGATCAGGCTCATGCACTGTCACAATAACCGACCGTGACACTTCAGGTATGGCTTTCGGACGTCGACGAGGTGGACCTCGCGCCGGCGCAGGGTACGTTCTCACCCGAGGAGCTGGCGCGGGCCGAGCAGATCGGCTCGGCCCGGCTGCGGCGGCGCTTTCTCGCCCGCCGCTGGATGGCGAGGACGCTGCTGGCAAGGGCGACGGGCGAGGAACCGGCGGCGTTGGCCATCGAGAGCCGTTGTGAGCGCTGTGGCCGGTTGCACCCGGCGAGCCCGCTCGCCGGCGAGTCCGGCGAGGTGTGGTGGTCCTCGTCGAGCTCGGCGAGCCTGGCCGCGGTCGCGGTCTCGCCCTGGCGCGTCGGGATCGACATCGAGCAGCGCCGCGAGCATCCCCGCTGGGAGCGGATCGCCAGGCGCTTCTACACGGAGGATGAGCAGCGGGCGGTGGCCGGGTCGGCCGACAGGTTCCTCGAGTTCTGGACGCTCAAGGAGGCATACCTCAAGGCAATCGGGATCGGCCTGCCCGGGGGGCTGCGCTCCTTTGACTGCACCGGCCTCTCGCGTTCGCTCGGCGAGTGGCTGGAGGGCACGGCGCATCCGGGCTGGCGGCTCCGACAGCTCGACGCCGCCGCCGGCACGGTCGCGGCCGTCGCCGTCGAAGGGACGCCGGATAGGATCGAGCTCCGTCGCTGGGCTCCCGACGCAGGCGAGGCAAGATGAAGGCCGAGGGGTACGAGAACCTCATACTGGAGACGTTCGGCCCGGTGCTGCGGGTGACGCTCGACCGTCCCGAGCGGCGCAACGCCCTCTCGGCCGAGCTGATCGAGGAGCTGTTCGAGCTGATCTCAGTGGTCGAGCTGGATGCGGAGACGAGCGTGCTGGTCCTGCGCGGCGCCGGCAAGGGCTTCTGCTCCGGCTATGACGTCGCGGGGTCCTCGCAGGACGGAGCCGAGGCTTCCCCGTCGCCGATCGAGAAGGCCCAGGTCGTGCGCGGCGACAGCAGGGTCTTCGACCGGCTCTGGCGGCTGCCGATCCCGACGATCGCCCAGGTACACGGGGCTTGCCTCGCCGCCGGCACCGATCTGGCGCTGAGCTGCGACCTGCTCGTCTGCGCCGCCGACGCCCGCATCGGCTACCCGGCGGTGCGCTCGATGGGCTCGCCGGCGACGCACATGTGGCTCTACCACCTGGGGCCGCAGTGGACCAAGCGGCTGCTGCTCAGCGGCGACTCGCTGAGCGGCGCCAAGGCGGCCGAGGTCGGCCTCTTCCTCGAATCGGTCCCGTCGGAGGAGCTGGACGAGCACGTGCTCTCGCTCGCCGCCCGGATCGCTTCGATCCCGCGCGACCTGCTGACCGTCAACAAGCATGTCGTCAACCGCGGGCTCGACCTGATGGGCCGGACCCTGCTGCAGGAGACGGCGGTCCAGCAGGATGTGCTCGGCCGGCTCGCGCCCGGGGCGGAGGCCTTCTGGGAGACGGCGGCGCGCAAGGGCGTCAGGCAGGCCGTCGCCGAGCGCGACGAGCCGTTTGCCGACGGCGACCCGATCGAGTGAGCGCCCGCCCGCCGGACAGCTAGACGGCCGCGGAGTCCCGCCTGGAGGCCAGCGAGGCCGCGCGCTCGACCGAGTCGACGTCGCGGACGGCGCCGGTGTCGGCCGAGGTCGCCATCGCCGCGTAGGCGCGCAGGGCCGGCGAGACCTCGCGCTCGCGCGCCAGCGGCGCGTAGCCGCCGGCCTCCTCGAGCTGGCGGCGGCGGTCGGCCAGCTCGTCGCCATGTACTTCGAGTTCGATCGAGCGCGCCGCGATGTCGATCGCGATCGTGTCCCCGTTCTGCACCAGGGCGATCGCCCCGCCCGCCGCCGCCTCGGGCGAGACATGGCCGATTGAGAGGCCTGAGGTGCCGCCGGAGAAGCGGCCATCGGTGATCAGCGCGCACTCCTTGCCGAGCCCGAGCCCCTTCAGATATGAGGTCGGGTAGAGCATCTCCTGCATGCCCGGACCGCCGCGCGGCCCCTCGTAGCGGATCACCACGATGTCGCCCGGCTTGACGCCGCCGCTGAGGATCAGATCGACCGCGTGGTCCTGGGACTCGACCACCACGGCCGGGCCCTCGAAGGTCAGCAGCGACTCGTCGACGCCGGCCGTCTTGACCACGCAGCCGCGCTCGGCGAGGTTGCCGTAGAGGATCGCCAGGCCGCCTTCGGCCGTGTGGGCGTGCTCGACGTCGTGGATGCAGCCCGCCGCCCGGTCGAGGTCGAGCGACTCCCAGCGCTCCGACTGCGAGAACGCGGTCGCCGAGCGCTTGCAGCCGGGCGCCGCGTGGAACAGCTCGACCGCCTCCGCGGAGGGGCTCTCGCCGCCGACGTCCCAGGCGCCGAGCCACGCGTCCATGCTCGCCGCGTGGACCGTCCCGACCGACTCGTTGAGCAGGCCGCCACGGCGCAGCTCGCCGAGGATCGACGGGATCCCCCCCGCCCGGTGTACGTCCTCCATCAGGTACTCGCCGCTCGGCGCGACCTTGCAGATGCAGGGCACGCGGCGCGAGAGCTGGTCGATGTCGTGCATCGCGAACTCGACCTCGGCCTCCTGCGCGGCGGCGAGCAGGTGGAGGATCGTGTTGGTCGAGCCGCCCATCGCGATGTCGAGCGTCATCGCGTTCTCGAACGCCTCGCGGGTCGCGATCGAGCGCGGCAGGACGCTCTCGTCGTCCTGCTCGTAGTAGCGCCTCGCGATCTCCACCGTCACCCGGCCGGCGTCTTCATACAGCGCGCGCCGAGCGGTGTGGGTCGCCAGGGTCGAGCCGTTGCCGGGCAGGGCGAGGCCGAGCGCCTCGGTCAGGCAGTTCATCGAGTTGGCGGTGAACATGCCCGAGCAGGAGCCGCAGGTCGGGCAGGCGGCCTCCTCGATCCGGCCGATGTCGTCGTCGCTGACGTCCTCGGCGACCGCGTCGGTGATCGCGGTGATCAGGTTGAGCCGCTTGCGCACGGTGCCGTCGACCAGCGTCGCGGCGCCGCCCTCCATCGGGCCGCCGGAGACGAACACGGTCGGCACGTTGAGCCGCAGGGCGGCGTTGAGCATGCCCGGCGTGATCTTGTCGCAGTTGGAGATGCAGACCAGGGCGTCGGCGCAGTGGGCGTTGACCATGTACTCGACGCTGTCGCTGATCAGGTCGCGCGAGGGCAGCGAGTAGAGCATCCCGCCGTGGCCCATCGCGATCCCGTCGTCGACCGCGATCGTGTTGAACTCGCGCGGCACGCCGCCGGCCGCCTGCACGGCTTCGGCGACGACCTCGCCGACCGGCTTCAGGTGCGTGTGGCCGGGGACGAACTGCGTGTAGGAGTTGGCGATCGCGACGATCGGCTTCTTGCCGATGTCCTCGCGGGCGACCCCGGCGGCGCGCAGCAGCGCGCGGGCGCCGGCCATGTTGCGACCGTGGGTGACAGTGCGTGATCTCAGCGGTGGCATGGCTTCCTCCAAGGATAGAGATAGATGTCCAGTCCCGGTAGAAGCCGCTCCACCGCGGCATCGTATGTGATAAACGTGTCGGTACCGAGGGGACGCAAAAGGGAGGGGCGTTTGACCATGCAAGGAAATCGTACTTCGGCGCGGCTCGGCCTTTGGCTGGCCGGCGCGCTTACGGGACTGCTGCTGTTCGCCACGCCGGCGTCGGCGACGTTCCACCTGATGAAAATCCGCGAGGTGTATCCCGCGGGCAATGCGAGCTACGTCGAGCTGCAGCTGCTCGAGGCCGGCGAGTACCAGGTCGGAGGACATCACCTCGTCGCCTACAACGCTGACGGCACCGTCGCTCATGACCTCACCCTGTCGTCCAACGCCAGCCCGTCGAGCGCTGCCAACGCCACGGTGCTGATCGCGGGCTCCGGCTACGCCGGCAGCCCGAGCGCCGACGAGGTCGACAGCGGCATGAACCTCTCGGCCGCGGGCGGCGCGGTCTGCTGGGTCGAAGGCGAGCCGCCCGACTGCGTCGCCTGGGGCAACTTCAGCGCCACCAATCCCGCCGGCAATTCGGAGCTGCTGGTGGGGGGTCCGGCGAGTCCCGCCGGCGTTACCGCCGGTAAGGCCCTGCGACGCGCGATCGGGGCAGTCTGCCCGACGTTCTTGGAGGCGGGCGACGATACCGACGACAGCGAAGCTGACTTCGCCGAGGTCACCCCTGGACCGCGAAACAACGCGAGCCCGGTTACCGAGACTCGCTGCGTCGTCCCGGGAACGGCGATCGACTCGAAGCCGAAAAGCCCGACCAACGCGACCTCGGCGGGCTTCACCTATCACCCGGTGGGAACGGCCGAAGAACTCGCATCCATCGAAGAACTCGAGTGCAAAATCGACGACGACGACTTTGTCAACTGCGATACCTCGCCGTTCCAAAGCTCGGGACCGCTGGCGGATGGGGTGCATACGTTCGAAGTCAGGGCCGTCACCGACCAGGGAGCCGGGCTCCCGGCGATCTACAGCTGGACCGTCGACACCCAGCCCCCGACGACGACGATCGCGAATCGCCCGGATAACCCGAGCCCCGGAAGCGTCTCCTTCAGCTACGAATCGAGCGAGCTCAGCTCGAGCTTCGAATGCAGCCTTGCCCAGACGGGTACGGCCGACGGCTTCGCCTCCTGTCCGTCGTCCGGCAACAGCTACTCCAACCTGGCCGACGGCGTCTACGCCTTCAAGGTGCGCGCGACCGACCGGGCCGGCAACCTCGGCTCGACGGCGGCGTTCAGCTGGCAGGTCGACAACTCGTTCGCGGTCGTCAGCTCGCCACCGGCGTCGAGCTCGCCGGCGACGGTGACGATTCCGCAGGCCACGATGCCCACATCCACGACGCCCACAGCCAGGAGACTCACCTGCAGGAAGGGCTTCGTCAAGAAGAAGGTGAGGGGCAAGCGGCGCTGCGTCAGGAAGCGGCGCTGCCGACGGGTGAAGGTCGTCGTCAAGAAGCACGGGAAGAAGGTCAAGCGCTGGCGCCGGATCTGCGCGAAGAAGCACCGCAGGCGGCACGGCAAGAGAGGACACGGCAAGAGGCGGCATAAGAAGCGAAGGACGCATCGGGGGTGAGCCGGTCGCGGCGCCTCGTTCTCGCCGCCCTCCTGACCGCGTTCTTGACGATTGGGGTCGGGGCTGCCCAAGGTCATGTCGCCAAGCGGTCGGGCTCGTTCGAGGTCGAGCTGGGCTGGGCGGAAGAGCCGCCGCGCGTCGGCGTCGACAACTCGATCGAAATCGCGGTCAGCGACGCGCAGACCGGCGCGCCGGTCGCGGTTCCGGCAGGGGCGCTCTCGGTCGCAGTCGCCTACGGCGGCGCCACGGCCACCCTGCCGCTCATCCCGACCGCCGAGCCGGGCGCCCTGGAAGCGTCGATCACCCCGACCCGACCGGGCGCCTATGGCTTCAGCGTCAGCGGCGAAATCCACGGGCAGCCACTCGACGTCAGCGCCGTCTGCTCGCAGTCGACCTTCGAGTGCGTGGAAGCGGGCGCCGGTGACGAGTTCCCGGTCAAGGACCCCTCCGCAGGGGAACTGGCGCAGCGATTGAGCAGCGAAGCGCAGCAGGTGGAAGACGCCCGCAGCCAGGCGGATGACGCTCATACGCTTGCTCTGATCTCGATTGCGGTCGGCACGCTCGGCCTGGTGATGGGCGGCGCTGCGCTGGTGGCCATGCGCGGGCGGGGAAGCGAACGATCCTGAGGCTTCGGATTGCCGCCATCCTCGCGGTCGCTGCCGCGGGAGCGGCGATGTCCCCCGCAAGCGCTTTCGCACACGCCAGCCTGATTGGCTCCGAACCGCTGGCCGGTGCGACGCTCGGGGCGGCGCCGGAAACCGTGCGACTCTCGCTCTCCGAGAAGCCTGAGGCCTCGCTGTCGGAGATCGAGGTTCTCGGTGCCGGCGGGCAGCCCGAGCAGCGGGGACGCGCCCGGCAGGCGCCCGGCGATCCGCTGACCTTCGAAGTCCCGCTGCGACGCCTCGGCAAGGGGGTCTATACCGTGAGCTGGAAGGTCATCTCGGCGGTTGACGGGCACCTGACCGAAGGGATGTTCGCCTTCGGCGTCCGGGTCTCGCCCAGCGGCGTCGCCGCAGGCGAAGGCACGACGAGCGAATCCGGCTCGCTGTTCGAACTGCTCGCCCGCTGGGTCTTCCTGCTCGGCGTCATCGCGCTGATCGGCGGCGCGGTCGCCGGGGTCGCGCGCTTCGGTGGAACTTCGGGCAGCGACCTGGCGCTTGCCGCGGCAGGCTGGGTCCTTGCCGCCGTCGGCCTGCTGGCGCTCGGCGAGGCGGAGCGGGCCGCCGCCGGCTCATCGGTCGGCCAGCTGCTGGACAGCGCGGTCGGCAAGGCGCTGATCTGGCGCGCCGCCGCGCTCGGGGCGGTGGGGCTCGCCCTGCTGGCGGCCAGGCGCGAGCCAAAGCTGCGCCGCCCGCTGCTGGCGGTCGCGACGCTGGCCGCGTCTGGACTCGTGCTCGCCCACGTCGACGCCGGGCACGCCCGCGCGGTCAGCTGGGCCGCGACGTTTGGCGTGCCCGCACAGGTCGCCCACTTCGCCGCGGCGGGAGTCTGGTTCGGCGGTCTGGCGGCGCTGCTGCTGGGTTTCCGCGGCGCCGCGACGGCCGCGCGGGAGGCGGCGGTGAGGCGATTCTCCACCCTCGCCCTGGCTTCCCTGCTGCTCGTCGCCGCGAGCGGCGTCCTGCGCTCTGTCGAGGAGCTCACCTCCTGGGGGGACCTTCTGCACAGCGGCTACGGCCTCGCTGTGCTGGCCAAGCTGGGCCTGGTGATTCTGATCGCGGCGATTGCGGCACGGAACCGGCCCGGCAGGGATCCGCTGAAGTCCCGTGACCTCGAAGCCCTGCGGCGCAGATCGAGGCTCGAGCTGGCGGTGGCCGTCGCCGCGGTGGGCGTCGCGGCGCTGCTGGGCACCCTCTCGCCGCCGCTCTCCACGGGGGCTGTGCCGTCCGGGCTCGAGGCTTCAGGAGCCGACTTCGGACACACCGTCCGCGTCGAGCTGACGACGGCTTCGGCGAGCCCCGGCCCGAATCTCTTCACGGCCCGAGTCGAGGACTACGCTTCGGGTGAGCCGATCGCCCCCGAAGGCATCACCCTCCACTTTGATCCCCTCGACGACCTCGGAGCCCAGCCCTCCTCGCTGAAGCTCAGGGAGCGCCCCGGCGGCACGTACACCGGGTCGGGCGCCAACCTCGCCTTCGACGGGCGCTGGGAAGTCGATGTGTCGGTCGAACGCAGCGGCGTGGTGACGATCCCGCTCGAGCTCGACCTGCCGGTACCCGAACAGTTCGTATCGGTGCTCGACATACCGGGGTCTTCGCGAGCGCCGGTGTACACCTTGCAAGCCAGCAACGGCTACATACGGATTTCACCCAACCCCGCCCGGCCGGGACCCGGCCACATCTACCTGAGCGCCTTCACGGTGTTCGAAACCCTGCTGCCGATCGATCGCGTCGTCGTGACCGCCGCCCCCGACGGCGCCCCGCCGAAGCAATTGCCGGTTCGCAGGCTCGCAAGCTCCCGTTTCGCGGCCGACGTCGAATTCGAGCCGGGAACGCTGGAAGTCGGGGTCGTCGCACGCACCCGCAAGGACGAACGCCTGCGCGGGGTCTTCGAGATCGAAATCCACCGGTGACGCTATATACCGGCATGTTTATACTCCGTTCCGATGCGGGCAAGGGGGACCGATCGTTTCGGCGTGACGCGCCGCGGTCGCCTGCTGCTGCTCGTGACCTGCTTTGCGCTCGCCGCTATCGGCTTTCTGGTGCTCGCCAACCCACGGGTCTCGGCGACCTCGGGCGGCGACCCCTACAGCCCGCCGGCGGTCGTCGACACGAATCCCGCTCCGGACATCGTCGAGACGACGATCACGGCCGAGGAAGCGACGGTCGAACTCGGCAACGGCCTGGAGGCGAATGCGCAGACCTATAACGGCGAGGTCCCGGGCCCGACCTTCGACCTCAACCTCGGCGATACGGTGATCGTCCACTTCCACAACCGCCTCGCGCACGCCACCGGGATTCACTGGCATGGCATCGAGCTGGCCAACGGCGAGGACGGGACGCCGTACACCCAGGACATGGTCGCGCCGGGCGGCTCGTTCCTCTACAAATTCACCGTTACCCGTCCGGGACTTTACTGGTATCACCCGCACCATCACGCCTCGACCGATCAGGTGTTCAAAGGGCTCTACGGGATGATCTACGTCCGGGACCCGAACGAAGCCGCGCTGCAGGGGGCCGGCATCCTGCCCGAGCAGTCGCAGACGAGGAAGATCGACCTCAGCGACACGACGGTCTGCCAGGCGCCGGGCAGCAACCCGGGGGTGGAAACGGGCCAGCCGCATGTCTACGACGACAACAGCGACGACACGCCGGCCGTGACGGCGCCATGGGCCGGCAGCACGGTCGCCAACTCGCTGCCGACGCAGGCCGAACCCTCGCCGCAGAACCTCTGCGAGGGCCCGAGCGTCAGCTCCGAAGGGGTCGAGAATCCGTATCCGGCCGACGAAGACGGCAACCCGCGGGGCCCGTTCGCGGCTGGGGACATCCCGAACATCCAGACCAGGCTGCACGCCGGCCGGACCAATGAGGGCACGCTCGTGCTGACCAACGGCAGGAACGTCGGCGGGCGCGCGGGCGGGCCTAAAGACGAGGGCTACGAACCGGGACCGCTCGAACCGGGGGCCTCGACGATGGACGTCCGACCGGGCCAGGGGCTGCGTCTGCAGATCGCCAACTCGGCGACGATCCGCTACATGCGCCTGCGGCTGACCGACCCCGAAGGGGAACTCATTCCCCTCTACCGGGTCGGCGGCGAAGGCGGCCTGCTCAACCGGGCAGTCGAGGAAGGCGGAATCAAGGGCCTCTGGGACACCGAATACAGCAAAGGGGAGATCCTGCTCCCACCAGCCGGTCGCGCCGATGTGGTCGCGGCGATTCCCTCGACCCCGACCGGCGGCGTGCTGACGCTCTGGACGGAGGACTTCAAACGCACCGGCGGCGGCTACGTGAACATCCCGACCGTCCCGGTGATGCACCTGAACCTGACCGGCGCGCCCGTCGAACCGCCTTACAGCATCGAAAACGGCACCGAACTGCGGGATGCCGCCGGGGACCCGATCCAGCCGCTCGGCGAAGAGACCGGCGGGTTGCTGGATCCGTCCGAATTCTCGTCGCCGAAGCTCGGCAGCGCGGATCCCCATATCGCCTTCACCTCGAACGGCGCCGGCGGCCTCGGCATCGACGGGGCCTACGGCGTCCACGACGTCGAAGGCAGCTACATGTCGATCGATCACCTGCCCTCGACCCGCTACGCCAAACCCGGCGACGTCCTGCTGCTCAGCATCGAAGACACGACCGGCGCGCACCACACCTTCCATCTGCACGGCTTCTCCTTCGAGCCGATCATGATGGACCAGGAACCCTTCTACCCGGCGGTCGGCGGCAACGACTACGAATTCCCCGACCCCGAGTACAAAGATGTCCTCGACGTCCCGCCGCACTACCGGGTGATCTTCAAGGTAAGGCTGTTCGACAGGCCGCTGGCCGACGGGCTCACCCCGGGCGGGGCGCTCGGGCGCTGGCTCTTTCACTGCCACATCCTCTTCCACGCCAGCAACGGCATGCTCAGCGAGCTCGTCGTCACCGATCCGAACGGCGACGAGCGGCCTGACGTCAACGTCGACGACGCCGAACCGCTCGTCGCACCGGGGGACACGGCGAGCGTGACCGGCACCTACAGGGACCCCGACGGCGACCCGGTCTCGCTCGGCGCCTCGGTCGGCAGCGTCGCCGACGACGACGGCGGCAGGTACACGTGGACCTACCCCACCTCGGCGGGCGAGTCCAGCAAGCTCGTCTACGTCACCGCGACCGATTCGAAGGGGAACAAGGGCCAGATCCCGTTCTACCTGCGGGTCGGCCCGGCCGCGCCGGGCGTGGCGCCGAGCCCCGTGGTCGCGGTGAAGAACCGGGCGCCGGTCCTGCGCCGGCTCAGGGTGACGCCCAGGGTCTGGAGGAGGAGGCGAGGAGCCAGGATCAGGTTCCACCTCTCCGAGCCGGCGACGGTGCGGTTCGCCATCACGCGGATTCGCCCCAGGCGTTCGAAGCACCGGCGACACCGGCACCGGCGAGCCCACTCCAGCCGGGCGCGACACGGGCATCGGAAGGTGAGAAAGCTCTGGTTCAAGCGCCGGGTGAAGCGGTCCGGAAACGCGGCGATCCACTTCCACGGTCGCCGCGGCAGGAAGGTGCTGGCGCCCGGCAGGTACCGGCTGACCGCGCGGGCGATCGACAGCCGGCGGCTGAGGTCGAAGCGACGCGTGACGCGGTTCCGGATCGTCCGCTGAGCGCCGGCTAACGGAGCAGCAGCAGCTTGCCGCGGCGGTGCGTCGCGTGCTGACCGGGCGGGGCGACCCAGAGGTCGAGCCTGGTCTTCAGCTTCTTGTGCCGGCGCAGCAGCTTGCGGCCCGGTTTCGTCAGCTGGGCGACGACGAGGCGCTTGCGGCCCGAACGCTTGACCAGGGCGCGGGCGAGGATCCGCCTGCCCACGCGGACGGTCGCGCGCACGCGCCCGCAGGCGGCCGAGCAGGCGAGGCGGGCGACGCGCAGCTTGCCGCGGCGCAGGAGCTTGCTGTGCTTGAGCAGCCGGGCGTGGACCGCGACGGCGGAGCTCCCGCGCGGCTTGGCGCCGCTGCTCGGGGTGGAGCCGCCGCCTCCGGTGCTCGCGCCGGAACCTGAGCCGGAGGCCGAGCCCGCGCCACAGTCCGAGTTGGCGCTGCTGACCGGCTGGGCGTCACCCGAGTCCGGCAGGATCGTCAGCTGCAACGTCTCGACCTGACCGCCGTCGCCCGGCTGGTCGAGGCTGATCTGGACCTTGCCGGAGGCGTCGCTGTAGGGGTTGCCGTAGGTGTCGGTGTAGTGGGCGATCACGGCCGCGTACTGCTCGCAGGTCGGGAACGGGGAGAGGCTCGCTCGGGCGCCGCCGAAGGCGGGTTGGTTGAACCCTTCAGGACACCAGGTGCCCTGCGCGTCGCTCGTCGGGTTGGTGCAGAAGTCGATCGCGCTGTTGCCGTATCTGCCACCCCAGAGGCCGGCGCTGAAAGCGGAGAGAACGTCGCGCCTGATCGTCCCTTGGAGGGTGTTCGGCGTGCCTACGCCCGTCTCGATGTCGTCGATCAGCTGGTCGCCCTGGAAGGAGATCTGGGACGGCGCCTGGTTCGGCGGGTTGCTCGTACCGGTCAGCGTGATCGAGCCATCGCCGGCGAAGGTCCCGGCATAGGAGCTGGTGGTGAAGGGCGAGCCGAAGAAGGCGGTGTGCAGCGCGATCGTCTCACCGGCCATCGAGCGCACGTAGTCGCCGAGGTCGGGGTAGACGCCGGCGAGGTCGGGGTAGCTGGCGGCTTTCTGTGGCGAGATGACGCGGACGGGCTTCCCTTCGCCGTTGCGCACGGTCGCCGCCGGTCCGCCGGGGATCTTCTGCATTGCTTCGAAGATCGCGTCGGAGTTGGCCGAGCCGAGCTCCTCGAGCTGGTGGCCTTCGCTGTCGAAGGTGTCGAGGCGCATCCCGATCCCGGTCTGTTCGACCGCGGTAAGGTTGGCCTTGTCCGTGGAAACAGGCGTGACGGTGAGCTCGGCCCAGTCGAAGCGGGTCGGGGATCTGAACAGCGTCCCGAGTTCGGCTTCGTGCAGGGCGTCGTAGTAGGAGATGTAGACGCGCCCGGAGACGAGCTTTTCGATATCGAGCCAGCTCGGGTTTTTTTCGATTTCCTTCAGCGTCTTCGGGACGTCGTTCGCCATCCCGCTCACTTCGAAGGGGCTGCCGGTGATCGTCACGTGGACGTCTTCGGGGAGGACGCCGCTCTCGTTGACGATCCGCAGCTGCAGCGCCTGCGCGCCCGCCGGCAGGGCGAGCGCGGCGAGCAGCGCGGTGAGGACGAGTAGCAGGCGGGGCCGCATCGAGGTGTCCTATCGGCGGCGAGCCCTCGCGCCTTTAGCCGCGCATGGATCAACTGACCCACGCGGGCGGTCCCTGTCCGCGAGATCCGGCTTGGGCCCCCGGCCTAGGCCTTCTGCAGCTCAGGTTCACGCAGCTTGCGGACGACGCCGGCGCAGTAGTCGTAGCGGCCGATTGTCTCGCGGCTCTGGCTCCCGGTGCCGAGCAGCAGCGGGACACCGCGCCGCAGGAATGGCCGCAGGGTGCGCACGCTCGGATGCTTCCAGTGCTCGTCAACCACGATCCGAGCTTCGGATTCGGCCGCCGCGATGGCAAGCGAATCGATCAGATCCGGCGATACGTCCTCCTCCTCGAGCCCGAGGCTGGGAAGGGCACTGAACAGATGCCCGATCACGACATGGTCATGACGGTGAAGGGCAGCGGCGGTCCCGTCGACTATCCAGCGGAGGATCATCTGGGGATCGAGCTCCCCCGCTTCGATTCGTTCGCGAGTGGAGCGGGGGTTCATCGGTCCATCGGGAGACGGCGCCTGATCGCCAACCGCATAGACCGCGTCTATCCCCCTCAACTCGTCGGGAAGGTCAAGGTGGCCGTAGATATCGAGGATCCTGGCCTCCACCGCGCAGTGCAAGACGATCCGAGCATCCGAGAAGGTCGAGTAGATGTACATGTCCTGGGTCATCGGATCAGCAGTGGGGTGCCGACCGGCATCAGGCGCCACAGGCGGCGCACCGCCCGATTTCGGACGCGAATGCAGCCGTGGGACGGGCGGCCGGGGATCAGGAAGGGTTCGCTGGTGCCGTGGATGCCGATGATCCCCCCGCCGGGCCAGTCACTGAGAACGGAGTAGTCGCTGCTGCCGAACGCCACCGGCCCGTAGAGGCCACCGGCGGCGTGAAGGTCCATTCGTTCGAGAGGCGAACGCTGCCGTCGGCGCCGGGAACGATGGCCGCGGTTGCCGTCGCCGGAGGCACAGATGCCGCCAGCAGGACAAGCAGAGCCGCCATGCTCAGCCCGTGAAATCTGGGCTCGGAGCAGCCCGAGCACAGCGACGGAAGCTGCGGCTTGCGACGCCGTGTCGGCCCCTGCGATCGACCGCCACGACTCTGATCGTGTTGCGCCCGGCGCGCAGGCCGAGGACTCTGATCCAGACCGTGAACCGTTTGCGAGTGGTTCGCTCGATCGGCCTTCCGTCGAGGTAGACGCTGACCCTGCGCATGCGTCGCCGGCTGTGGATCCTGATCCGGGCCTTGAATCCACGGTCAGTGCAGGGCGCTCGGCGATCTGGGGAGGCGCCGGCGCGTCCGCCGGATCGGGGGACTCCGGTGATCTGGGCGCTCGGCCGACTGGCTGCTCCGCGATTCCCGCCACGCCCCGCGCCGCCACCACCGGTCGTGCTGCCACCACCCGTTTCGCCGCCGCCGCCGGCTTCGCCTCCGCCTCCGCCTCCGCCTCCGTCGTTGTCACCACCGGCCCCCACCGTTTCGGGAACCGCGCAGTCGGCGCGCGTAACGGTGTCGTTGATCAACGTGACCGAGGCGTTCCGGGCGAGCAGCCTGCCGAGAACGGTGACGCCGCTGTTCAGCTGAATCGATTCCAGCGCCAGGATGTTCCCGGCGAAGGCGGAGTCCGTGCCGAGCGTCGCCGATGAGCCGACCTGCCAGAAGAGATGGCACGGTTGGGCGCCATTGATCGTCAACACCTGGGAGGACGATGCGCTGATCAGCGTGGATGCCGTCTTGAAGATGAAGACGGCATCCGGGTCGCCCTGGCCATTCAGCGTCAGCGTCCCGGTGATCCCGAAGGTCCCCGATTCGGAGTCATAGACGCCGGGAGTCAGGGTTTGGCCGCCGAGCTCGGTGGCGAGCGTGTTGGGCGGTCCCTGGCCGGCCGCGTCGTTGTATGCGGTGGTCAGGTCGGCCTGGGCCTGTGCGGCGAGGGCATCGGCCTGGTGAGTTGCCCCGTTGACCGTTCCGTTCGGCGCCCCGCCGAAGCCGGTTACCGCTGGAGTCGGAGAGCTGCCGAGGTCGCCGTTGATCACGCTGGGCCCGGTGTTGGTGACCCCAGCTCCGGCCAACACCGCAAAGCTATCCGCCGTTCCCAGGCCGACCGACGTGGCTGCTTGGGAGCTGCCCGCGAGTAGGAGGGAGGCCATCGTCACGAGCGACACGATGCGGAGCATCGACACCACGCTCGTGGACAACATGTCTCTCATCCAGGTCAATATGCGCGCACTCTCCAAGAAGCACAATCCCCCGGACATATGAGGCGCTGGGGTATCCCCCGGAGAGACTAACTAGGAGGTGTCATCGCGGCGGCCCTGCACATCCCAGATGATCTGCCCGGTGACCAACGCGATCGCCACGGCATGGGCGCGCGTGTGTGCCCCCAGCTTGCCCAGCGCGTTGTGAACGTGAGACTTGACCGTCTCGGGGGAGAGGAATAGGCACCCCGCGATGTCACTGCTCTGGAGCCCGGAGGCGACCAACGTCATGACTTCGCGCTCGCGCTCACTCAGTTGCAGCCGGCCGCTCCCCTCAACCGGGACCGGCGCCCAGGCTGCCTGGTGAGCCAAGGCACTCTGTGCCTGCACGCCGGATGCCTCGTCGGGCGGGATGAAGACCGAAAGGTGGCGTGCCGGCAGCACGTTTGCGGTCGCGCTGAACTCGACCTGCATCGGTCCGCGGTCTGGAACGTACAGCTGATACCAGCCCTCCGCTCCGCCACTGGCCAGAAAGGCCCCCCATTGCTCTTCGAGCCTCTTGCGCTCGTCTGGAGCCGTGAAATCGTCCATCGTGTGCCAGGGGATCTCGTCGCGAGAGATCCCCAGCAGTTCGCATGCGGCGGCATTCCCGGTCACCCAGCGCCGCTGGTCATCGGCGATCAGCATCGGATGTCGCGAGTGCTCGAATGCCGCCCGCAGGTGCATCGCCGCCTGCGGACCGGTCTCGCCGGTCGCAAAGACCTGTACATCTTCTCCGTCAGCGGGAGGATCAGGGGTAACCACCACGACCTCCTTGACTCAGGGCTCCATGCACGCTGACTGCTCGTTCCGTTTCGACAATAGGGGAAGAAATCCGTAGATGCAACCCATAGAGGATATAGGCGATAGTCAACACCGTTTGCACAGTCAGACACAGTGCGGTACGGCTTAAGTCGTCACCAGCGGCGTGCGGCGCCGAACAGCTCCTGCGCGTAGCCGGCCACCGAGACCGGCGACATAAAGAGTTGGTAGGTGAGGAGGTAGCCGAAATAGCCGAGTCGGTTCTGTCGGACCTTGAGGCCCACCTCGTCAAAGGACTGCTTGCTCAGGTGGAACATGATCATCGAGAGCAGCACGTTCAACGGCAAGACGGCGAGGGTCATCGGTCCGACGATCGCGAAGTTGCCGAACAGCGCCAGGACGATCCCGATCGGGAAGGCGATCGAGAAGACGACGTCCACATAGGGAAAGACGAAGTTGACGAGGACAGCATGCACGTTGGACCGGTGTCCGGCCAGCAGCGCGCCGCCGTGCTCGCGCAGCCCCTCGATCATCCCGCGCGCCCAGCGTCGTCGCTGGCGGGCGAATGCCCGGACGTCTTCCGGTGCGCTGGTGAAGGCGATCGCGGTGCGCTCGTAGCCGACCCGGCCGCCCTCGCGCATCATCGCCCAGGTGAGGACGATGTCCTCGCCGATTCGGTCCGGCCAGCCGCCCACTTGCCGCAGGGCCGGCGTGCGATAGACGCTGAAGGCGCCCTGCGCGACCATCGTCCCCTGGAAGAGGCCCTGCTGGCGCTTGACCGAGGCGATGCCGAGGAAGTAGTCCCACTCCTGGGCGCGGGTGATGAAGTTGCGGCGGGAGTTGCGGACGAAGACCGCGCCGGCGACCGCGACCGTGTCCGGCGGGGAGATCAGCAGCCGGGCGACCACGCGCTGCAGCGCTGCGGGCATCAGCAGGGTGTCGGCGTCGACGGTCGCCATCAGCGGGGTCTGCACCCGCTTCAGCGCCGCGGTCAGCGTCGCTGCCTTGCCGGCGTGGGGGACGGTGAGGACGGCGATGTCGGGGTTGGTCGCAGCACGCGCTCGGGCCAGCTCGGCGGTGCGATCGGTGGAGCCGTCGTCGGCGACCAGGATCCGGAGCCTGCCGGGGTAGTCCTGTGCGACCACGTAGTCGAGGGTTTCCCCGATCGTCTCCTGCTCGTTGAAGCAGGCGATCACCACGGTCGCTTCGGGAAAGGCGAGATCGAAGCGCAGCGGGGGTGGGCGGTCGAGCAGCAGCGAGGCGATCAGGTTGGCGTTGAGGTAGCCGGGGATGATCGCGATGCCGAAGATCACGGCGATCGCGAGCGGCATGGTGATCGATTGGCCCAGGGTGTCGATCCACGGAAGCGAGAGCCAGAGGGAGAAGCCGGCCCAGGCGAAGCCGATCCCGACGACGAGGAGCAGCTTCAGATACAGGGCGACGTAGAGGCGGCGGCGCTCGCGCGGCGTCCGCTCGAGGTCCTTGACCAGGATCGTCGGGGCACCGGCGATCACGGAGGTCGCAGGCGGCTCCGGCGGAGGCCTGGCGATCGGTCCTGGATCGGGCTTGGTCGCGGCCATCTCAGAGATGTATCGACCAAACAGCGGGGACCTACACCTTTGTCGCCACTCATTTGGGTGGCCCCCTAGGTCTGGGGGGTAGACCTAGGGGGCCTGGGAGGCAACTTCATCTGGGAGCGGCAACGCCGGGGAGAGCAACGCCGGGCATTTCGAGTCGCCTGAACCGTCCCTGAGTCTCACTGTCAGGAATTTGCTCGAGAAGCGCAATCCCCCAGACGTGGGAAGCACCATGAATATCCCCCAGAAAGACTAATCAGGGGGTACACCCCTGGCCGAATCCGCGGAGCGTCCCTGGGCCGTATCTGGGGGCGCGATCCTTAGCGGGATGGTTTAAGTAGAGACATCTCGATGGCCAGCGTATAGGCTGATCGCTCATGGGAGACGGAGCGTCAGGCGGAGGCAAGTCGGACGAGCAGCCGGGCGGCTGCCGCGAGCATCCGGCCAGGTGGTTGTTTCAGGAACCGGCTTTCCTGCGACGGCACAAGGACGCTGCCAGGGCGACGAAAGACGCAGATGCCAAGAAAAAGGCGGAAGAAGAAACCGCCGCGGAAGCGAAGGAGAAGGCGGGCAAGACAAGGGGCCGCCTGAAGATCAAGGTCGGCCGGCGCGATGCTGAGGTCAGCGTTCCCGCCAGCGGTTGTCGCTGCGGGCAGGCCAAGCCCGCCGGTAAGGACGAAAAGAAGAGCGGCGGGGATGACGGGATCGGCGCCGCGGTGTGGAAAGCGATCGGGGCGACGGCGGCCGGGATTACGGCCACGGGGGCGATCGTCGTGGTCGGTGCTGCGGTGATCTGGATCCGCTTCAACGAGGTCGGGATTCCGGCGACCCAGGCGGTCAGCGTGCAGCCGAAGGGTGAGGCTCTCGCCCTCGGCGCGCAGGAGACGATCATCTTCGTCGCCATCGCGTTGGTCACCGTCCTGCTGGTCTATTTCGCCGATCCCCAAGGAGTGATCCGGTGGATCACGCTGCTGGTCCTGGCTGGCCTGGTGATCGGCGCGACCGCCTACGTCATCCTTGGCACCCACCTCTCCTGTTGGGGGAAGCTCGGGTTGATCATCCTCGCGGCGGCGCTGCTCGGCGGCTGTGTCGCGGTCGGGTACAGAACCGACACCCGCTTCTGGCCCCTTGCCCTAGCGGTCTTCACCGCCTCACTGGTCTTCTCGGCGGCGACCGGCATCTTGATCGTGAAACAGCAGAAGTTCGTGCAGGGGGTGGCGATCGTGCGCGGGGCCGGCGACACCGGCCTCACCGGCGTCTATGTCGCCGCCACCGACAAGACGATCTATTTCGCGCAGGACGTGGCGACGGAGGCAGATCAAAAGTCACGGATGGCGATGTTGGAAGTTCCACGCGACGGCGCCAGCTATGCGGTTGGACCGCTCGAGTCGCGGGCCGACGCGGCGCTGCGCGAGAGGTTGATGCTGGAACGCCTGATCGCGAACCGCGAACGGGCCGGGGTGACGCCCGAAAAGCCGCCGAAGGAACCCGAAACCGACATCGGCGCCAAGGAAGAAGGAGAAGCGAAGGAAGAAAAGGGGAAGAAAAAGGCCAAGGCGGGCGCCTCGACCGGCGCGAAGAAGAAGCCAGCCGTAAAGGGCGAATCGAACGAGAACGAAGCGAAGACCGTCGCCGAGGCGTTCGGCGCCGGCTCGGTCGAGGTCCACACGAAGGTCGATAAGAAGTGGAAATGCCTGGTCCGGTACGCCGCCGCGGGAAGTGGGCTGCTCGGGCGATGGTGGACCTCCTGCAAGACGGCCAAAAAGTTCGAACGCGACGGCGATTCAATGGTCAAAATACGCGATGCGCTGGCGCTGCCGAGTCGCTTCCAGCTTGCCTACGACATGAAGGTCAAAGCGCACCTGCGCCCCGGCGCCAAAGTGACCTACATGACCGGTCCAATCGCGCCCCAGTGCGAACACAGGAAACCTTTGCCCTGTGGCCACAAATGGAGGGGGCGCGAAGCCGAAAGCGGGGCGGTCGACCAGGTCTTCCTACCGGAACCCCAGTTGGTGGAAAATCCACGCCGCGAATGCACCGAAACCGCGATCAACGAGACGCCCGAATGGAAGCCGTGCAAGGCGCAACCGTGAAGCCTTGGGCGGGACGACCGACGCGGTCTACGTGCGACGACCATGGTCAGGTAGCGCTGGCCCTCAGCTGGAAACCAGGGGCAGACATCGCGCTTTAGCCTCAATCCACGGTGGATTGAGGTTTAGGTGGGGCGGAGGGAAGCTCCTATCTGAAGCTTCCGAAGTTCCTCCAGTTCTTCACCGGCAACATCGGCCTCCATCACGTTCACCATCTCAGCGCCAAGATCCCCAACGACCACCTCCAGCGCGCCCACGACGAGAGCCCGATCTTCCATGACGTTCCAGTGCTCGGCGTGGCCGATGGCCTGCGGGCGATTCGCTTAAAGGTGATCGACCGCCAGAGCGGTCGCCTGCTGACCTGGCGCGAGGTAAAGGCCCTCGCCTGATCGGCCTCCCAGCCCGTCTCGCCGCCGCTCAGCATCACCACCTCGTTTGCGTCGAACTGGCGTAGGCCGTCGAGCAGCGAGCCCATCGGCTCGCCGGCTGCAGCGTGCCCGCCCACCGATATTCCCTCGCGCTTGAGCGTTTCCAGCGCGATCACCAACACGCGGTGAGCAACGCGAGCACGACTTACGAGTCGAATGGAAAACCACGCTTCCCCCTGCACCAGGGACACCGTGAGGTATACTGGGGACGTATGACTCAACGAATCGGCGCTAAGGGCCAGGTGGTGATCCCCAAGGATCTCCGTGAGCGCGCCGGGCTCGGACCAGGCTCAGACGTTTCCTTCGAGTCCATTGACGATGGGATCGTTGTACGGCGCGCGACTCCCCGTTCGACGCTGCGAGGAAGGTTCGCTGGTAGCGGCATGGCGGCGCGGCTACTGGAAGATCGCGACAAAGAGCCCCGGTAGCGCCCTTGCCCTTTTGCCTGGATTCGTGGCCTGTGCTGTCCTGGCTCGACGGAGACGAGCCCGCGGCAGACTTGGTCGATGGGATTCTGCGTCGGGAACGCCCGACGATGAGTTGGATCAATCTGGTCGAGGTCCACTATCGAACGAGCCGGGACCACGGCAAGGAAGAGGCGGACCGCATGCTTGAGGAACTTCGCCCCCGGATCACCGAGCATCTTCCCGGTGTCTCGGCGATGCGGGCGGCGGCGAACCTAAAGGCCTCCCACCCAATGGCGCTGGCGGACTGTTTCGCGGTTGCGCTCGCCGCCTCCGAGGGCGCAGTCCTCCTGACCGGCGACCCAGAGATCATCGACCGGGCGGGGAGTCTGCCCTGCGATGTGAAGGACCTTCGACCCTAGCCGGGGATTAGCGGCGATTCGGGCACTTCCCGGCAAGAAGTGCCCAACTTCGCGCGGCGTTTCCAACCGCCGGCAGTTCGGCCGGCCGCAGGCTGGTGCTACCGTTTTGCTACCATTATGGGATGAGTAAGCAGATCGCAGTGCGGCTTCCAGATGACCTTGTCGACTTCGTCGACGGGATCGTCGACTCCGGCGCCGAGCGCAGTCGGGCCGCTGTCGTGACTCGGGCACTCGAGCGCGAGCGCCGGCGTGAGCTCGCCGAACGCGATGCCCGGATCCTCGCCCGCACCGGCCCGGACCCAGAGCTCGCAGGGCTCGCCGAGCACGCGGCGGGCCTGCCGCATGATCTGGCCTGATGCGGGCGATCCACGTCGCGCAGCTCGACAAGGCGCGGCCCGTGTTGATCCTCACGCGTGAGCTCGTCCGGCCGCACCTCAGGACGGTGACCGTCGCGCCGATCACCACAACCATCCGCGGTCTCTCCAGCGAGGTGGGGGTCGATGCCGCGAACGGCCTGGCGGGGCCCTCGGTCGTCAGCTGCGACAACATCACCACCATTCCCACGGATGCCCTGGGAGAGCAGATCGGCGTCCTGCTCGACAGTCAAGAGCCGGCTCTCAGCGAAGCGATCGCGGCCACCTTTGATCTCGACTGATTGCCTTCGCTTTTAACGCGAGGCTGTCGCACAAACCGCTCGCGGAAGAGTTCACGATGCGGAGCGTAAGGATTTCTTGTTCATACGGGCGTAGGAAAGTTTGTTCATTGATCGAGGCGAGATTCGATCAGCATTTGACGCAGGGGAGACGCTGCTCCGTTGCGCGATGAGCGAGAGAGCCCGGGTCTGCATGGTGTCCGTGTGTACGACCGCGTGGCAAATACCGCCAAGCGAACCGAGGCCGCGCTTCAGGTTTCCGTGAACCAGATCCCCGGGCGCGCCACCTTGGGCGCCTCCTGGCCGATCGCACGCGTGAACAGCCACAGGTCCCCCAAAGCCGGGTGAAGCATCGGCTTCCCGCTGGTGATCAGGCCAACCGACAGCGCACGCTCGGGGTCGGCCCAGCCGAGCACATTGGTGAAGCCGAGGTGGCCGAATGCCTCCTCGGTATCGGGGCCGAACAGGCTGAACGCCCTGGCGCCCAGCATGAATCCACTGGCGTGGCGCAGGGGGGCCACCAGGGAGAAGTCGATCTCGTGAAACGCCCGCTCGGATATGGCGCGGCGGATCGTGCGCGGTTCGAGGATGCGCACGCCGTCGAGCTCGCCACCGGCGGCCAACAACTCGAAGAAGCGCGAGAGCTCGTTGGCGGTCGTGACGACATTGCCGGACGGAACGACGCCGGTGAGGAAACGTGGGTCGTTGGATTGGACGGTGATCTCGTCCGGCGCGAGGCCCAGCGCACGCTCGAGCACGGTGGATAGCGGCGGCAGTGCGGGCGGGCCGGTGGGGTAGCTCACGCCGACGCGCTCGACATCCTTCGGGCTGACGCCGTAGTTCCCCCAGCGAAAGCCGAGTGGGTCGAGGATCTCCTCCCCCAGCACGGTGCGAATGTCCATGCCGGTCACCCGCTGGACGATCTCAGCGATGATGAAGCCGCCCGACACCGCGTGGTAGGAGAGCAGCTTGCCGGGGCGCGAGCGGGGTTCGGCCGCGCACAACGCCTCCAGCCGGAACTCCCGGTCACTGAAGCGGTCCAGATCGAACGCCTCGGCCGGCAGGTTCGGCACCCCCGCACGGTGGGAGAGCACCTGCCCGATGGTGATCGCCTCCTTGCCGTGGGCAGCGTACTCGGGGATGTACTCGCACACCCGGTCGTCCACATGCAGCAACCCGCGCTCGTCGAGCAGGTGGGCCACGACGGCAGTCATCGCCTTTGATGCGGAGAAGATGACGAACGGCGTCTCGGGGGTGGCCGGCGTGCGCGTCGCGTCCTCCCGGTCGGACGGCCCGTTGCCGCAGGCATGACCGATCGCCCGGTCGAGCACGACCTGACCGTGGCGACGCACGCAGAGCGCGATCGCCGGATAGAAGCCGCTGCGGTACAGGCGTTCCACCCCGGCCCAGATCCGCTCGATGCCGGCTGTCGTCATGCCCAACGCCTCGACATCGGCCACCTCGTCGGCGCGCGCGCTGACCGCCCCGAGGTCGCGGGGCACCCGGATGCGCCGCAACGGGTCGGGCACCAGGGGAAGGCGCGGGATCGGCGGGGTCGGGATCGCCTCCAGCGAGATCACAGACGCCACTCTACGGGCATCGGCCTGACTGCTTCTTCGCGCGAGGAACGGCAGCCCAGGCTCGGTTCCGCACCCCCTCATCCAGTCGCCGGGCGTCGCGAAGGGCGATGCCTGCTTGTGTGCGGCGAGCAGGTGTGAGAGCTGCTCGACCAGCGGCACCTCGCGCACCGAGGCCGGCGTCTTCGGCGCCACCCTCCGAGCCGGCTCGCGGTGGTGGGCGCGGGAGGGCTGCGCGCGCACCCGGATCAGACCGGCGGCGAAGCCGACGTCCCTCCCGGATCAGCCCGAGCACCTCGGCGACCCGCTGGCCGCTGTAGAGGGCGGTGATGACGAGCAGCCAACCCCGGCACCGGGCGAAGCGAAGGATGCCCTGCAGCGTCCCGAGCGCGTTGGCTGTGCTCTTCGCAGAGCGTCCATCGGCGCGCAGCTCGGATGCGGCGCCGGTGCTTGTCTGGGGGCATGGGCGACTTCTCCTCCTGGCGCCCCTCCGGCCGGAAGTTGACCTGCGGTTGACTAGCACCGCAGCTTCCTCGCCGCCAGCCCGGTCGTCAAGCGAAAAAGCGCCTTCGTGCAGGCGCATTCCAGTGGAGCTAGCCGGACTCAACCGGCGACCTCCTGGGTGCGATTTCCGAAAGCTGAATCGCACGCCTGCTAGCTGAGAGCGTGATTTGCAGGGCTTTTTCCTAGTCTGGCTGCTCCGCTAGTTTCCCCCGAAGTGCGGGGATACGCGGGGATTAGCGGCGATTCGGGCACTTCCCGGGGAGAAGTGCCCAATTTCGCACGCCATTTCCAACCGCCGGCACGACGGCCGTTAGGCGGCTGGCGCGGCGAGATGCAGCTTTCGGTAATAGAGCCATTTCTCGTAAGCATGAGCTAAGCTTCAGGCATGGGAAAGCGCGACGCACAGCTCGTCACCGAGGCCCTCTACACGCTCGTCGATGCGCGTGAGGCGATCGAGAACGGTCATGCCGATGCCGCGCTCGACGCGCTCGGGGAGGCGCAAGAGGTGTTGATCTCGGTCAGGCACACCCCCGGGGTGAGCGTCGCCGCCGCCAGCCAGCGACTCGGCGTGTCCGAGCCGACGATTCGCAGTTGGGTCAAGCGGGGGGCCCTTGAGACCGTGCCGGACGCGAGGCCGATCCAAATCGAGCCCGAGAGCCTGCACCGGATCAACCGTGCGCTCGCCGAGTTGCGCGAGCGTGGCCAGGACCGTGACTGGCTTCAGGCTCTTGTCGATCACCTGCACGACCGCGAGGCGCGGGGCAGCGATGACCTGCGCAAAGGACTCGCCCAGCTCAAGCGCGGCCAGCTCGAGCCCGCCTGATGCCCTACGAGATCCTCCGGACGCCGCAGGTGACGGCGGCGCTTCGCAGGATGCCGACTCGCGAGAAGCGGTCCTACGAGGCGACGCGAGATGCGTTGCGCGGCGAAGGCTGCAAGGCGGGCGGCTACCGACTGGCCGCCGCCGAGGGGGAGAACTACCCGCTCTGCTGCCGCCACCTCGCCTATGCGTGGCGCATGTTCACGGCGTTCCCCGACGAAGAGCGCATCGTGATCTTCGCTCTCGACAAGCATGACCGCAAACACAACCCCGCGGTCGACCTCGCCGAGGCGCTGCCCGGTCTGGCAACCGTCGGTCGGCGCCGCTCGGACAAGCCGCCCTGCTGT
>DATFMX010000017.1:0-23253 GCA_035266685.1 Solirubrobacterales bacterium | reverse complement strand
CCGCCACACCGAGCGCCACGCCTCGGGCGACCCGCCGACCGTCGCCGAGCTCGAGGCGCTGGCCAAGGACGTCCGCGGCCTGATCGCCGATGCCCGCGCCGGCCACGAGGACGCCCGCGCCGAGACCGGCATCGCCGTCGCCGGCACCCCCACCTCGCTCTCCGCGGTCGAGCTCGAGCTCGAGCCCTACGACCCAACCCGCGTCCACGGCCACGTGCTCTCGATGGAGACGATCCAGCGCGAGCTCTCGCGCTTCGCCTCCGCCCCTTTGGCCAAACGGGCGGAAATCCCCGGCCTGCACCCCGACCGGGCGCCGACGATCATCGCCGGCTGCGTGATCCTGATCGAGGCGATGCGCGCCTTCGGGCTCGACCAAATCGAGGCCTCCGAGCACGACATCCTCTATGGGATGGCGCTCGAGACCGCCGCCGGCCGCGGCTAACTACGCATGAACACCCTGCGGCAAACAACGTGGGACCCGGTGTACAGACGAGTTTTCGGCGCCGCGCCAGATGGGTAAACGTGTCGCCCTTTACCCCAAAAGTTGGTAGAGTCTGCCTACCGATTTGTCAGTAGCGGTAAAAGCCGCGGCTAGACATTCCGGATAGGCGAGCGCATACTCGTCACATCGGGGAAGAGGTGAGGATGAGAGTCCGATCCCAACCCGGTCATAGGGTTTGGGCGATTGCCGCATCATGGCGCCTCCCGCCGTCCGAACCCACCGAATAAGAACTGGTCCCTGAAGACGTACCCCTGCCCGTCCTGAGGGACCAACTTGAATCGGCCGCCAGCAATGGCGGTCGATTCTCGTTTGGGGGCAGAGCGTGAGCCGATCTGGGCAGCCAGCCAGTTTTCCGCTCTACAGGGCCGTTCTAAGCCAGATTCGACTTGCGCGGGTAGACGACCTCGGGGTCCGTGAGGACGTTGACCAGAGTCGGCCGGCCCGATTCGAAGGCGCGCTCGAGCGCCGGGCGCAGCTGCTCCGGATCGCTGACCACGACCCCGTCGCAGCCCAGCGCCTCGACCACCTTCTCGTAGGGCGTCTCCGGCCGCAGCTCGGCCGCGACCGAGTAGCCGTAGAGGAATTTCATCGGGTGATGCTCGAGCGCCCAGATCCCGTTGTTGCCCATCACGCCGACCACGGGCAGCCCGTGACGCGCCAAAGTGTCGAACTCCATGCCCGCGAAGCCGAACGCTCCATCGCCGAGCAACAGGCACACCTGTCGCTCCGGATGGGCGAGCTTCGCCCCGAGCGCCTGCCCCGGCCCGGCGCCGAGGCAGCCGAACGGCCCCGGGTCCATCCAGCAACCCGGCTGGTAGGTCTCGACGAAGCGGCCCGCGTAGGAGACGAAGTCGCCGCCGTCGCCGACGACGATCGCGTCGCGCTCGAGCACCTCGGCGAGCTCCTTGTATACGCGCACCGGGTGCAGCGGCGAGCGCCCGTCGTTCAGCTCCTCCTGCTCGGCGGCGCGCTTCTCGGCCTCGACCCCGCGTAGCTGCTCGAGCCAGCCGTCGGTCCGCCCCGATCCGGCCGAGACCGCCTCGCGCAGCGCCGCCAGGGTCGCCGCGACGTCGCCGACCAGGTCGACCTCGGGCGCCCGGTTGGCGGTCAGCTCGTTCGGCGCCGCGTCGAGCCGGATCAGCTTCGTCTGCTCGCCGAAGCTGCCGCCGAAGCCGAGCCGGAAGTCGATCGGCACGCCGACCACCAGCGCCACGTCGGCGCCCTTCAGTCCCGCGCCCCGCGCCCGGCTGAAGGCCAGCTCGTGGTCGGCGGCGAGGCAGCCGCGGCCGAGCCCGTTGAGGAAGACGGGGATGCCGAGCGCCTCGGCAAGCGCCCGCAGCTCGTCCTCACCGTGGCCCCAGTAGAGCCCGGTGCCGGCCATGATCGCCGGCCGCTCGGCGCCGTCCAGCAGGGCCGCAGCCTCCTCGACCCCGGCCGCCGGCTGCGCGTCCGCTGCCGCCTGGGCCTCCGGGATCCCCAGCTCGGCCTCGCTGAAGACCACATCGAGCGGGTAGTCGACGAAGGTCGGCCCGAAGGGCGCGCTCAGCGAGAGGTCGAGCGCTGCCGCGGTGCGCGCCCCGATCGCCCCCGCATCCTTCACCGTCTGCGCCGACTTGACCAGCGGCGAGACGAAGGGCAGGTGGTCGATCTCCTGCAGCGAGCCCGAGCCCCAGCGCAGCTCCGGCGCCCGCCCGCCGAGCACGCAGACGGGCGAGCAGTTGGCCTGGGCGCCGGCGATCGCGCTGATCCCGTTGGTCACCCCGGGCCCGGCGGTCAGCGCCGCCACGCCGAGCCGCCGCGTCGCCTTGGCGAAGCCCTCAGCCGCGAAGACCGCGGTCTGCTCGTGCCGCACATCGACGATCTCGATCCCCTCGGCTTTGCAGCCGTCATAGATGGAGAAGAGGTGGCCGCCGGAGAGCGTGAAGAGATGGCTGACCCCGCGCGACTTCAGCGCCTTCGCAACAATCCTCCCCCCGTGCTCCATTCCGACAGCCTATTTAGCGAGCGTCACGATCTGATTCTTCGCGAGCGGGGGCGATTCGGTGCATAGCCGCTGCCCGCGGACGCGAAGCAGAGCAGGCAGCGGAATAATTAGTCCGGCCCGGGTGGCGAAACTGGCAAAAGCGGCGCACTTAAAATGCGCTGCCCCTCAGGGGGCTTGCGGGTTCGAGTCCCGCCCCGGGCACTCCGGCGCCTTTGGCCGCCGCGGACAACGACCCCGCCACCGCGGCTTGGTTGCCACGCCTAAAGGCCGGGTAAATCTTTGTACAGACCGCAACTAACTCGCTGTTACGGTGTCCCTACTTACGAAGACGCCGCACGCAAACGCCTTCCCTGGAGGAGTGAAGCTTGGAGGCATCGGCTCTAACCCACGCCAGTCAACGCGGACTACTCGCCCGCCGCTCGCCGCTGCTCAAGCTGCAGGGCGACGCGAAGCTGATCGCGATGGCGCGCAGCGGCAACGCCGGCGCCTTCGAGACGATCGTCGACCGCTACCAGCCCCGCCTGCTCGGCTTCTGCCGTCAGATGCTGGGGTCGACCGAGGACGCCGAGGACGTCCTCCAGGAGGTCTTCGTCAACGCCTACCGGGCGATGCTCGCCGACGAGCGCGAGATCAACCTGCGCCCGTGGCTCTACCGGATCGCCCGCAACCGCTGCCTCAACCATCTGCGCAAACCGACCGCCGACGCGCAGGAATCGATGGACATGGTGCCCGTCGTCGAGGCCGCCTCGACCGCCGAGAAGGTCAGCAACCGCGAGGAGTTCCGCCAGCTTCTGGATGACGTCGGCAAGCTGCCCGAGACGCAGCGCAGCGCCCTGCTGTTGCGTGAGATGGATGCGATGTCCTACGAGGAAATCGCCTCGACGATGGAGACCAGCGTCCCCTCGGTCAAGTCGCTGCTGGTGCGGGCGCGGATCTCGCTCGCCGAGGCGAGCCAGGCGCGCCAACTGACCTGCGGCGAGGTGCGGCTGGAGCTGGCCGAGGCATCCGAGGGGCTGCGCAAGGTCTCCGGCCCGGTGCGCCGCCACGTGCGCGACTGCGACGAGTGCGCCGACTTCCGCACCCAGGTGCGCAGCAACGACAAGGCGATGGCGGCGCTCGCCCCCGCCGGCCTGCTCGTCGCCTTCAAAGCCTTCGTGCTCGGCAAACTCGGCTTCGGCGGCGCAGGGGGAGGCGCCACGGCAGGGGGCGCGACCGGCGGCGCGGGGGCCGCCGGAGCGACCGCGAGTGCCGCCGGCGCGACGACCGCCGGCGCCGGCGCGACCGCCGCGGCCACCAGCGCCGGAGCCGGCGCGGTCGCCAGCGCCGGCGCGGCGCTCGGCGGCAGCGGCGCCGCCGGCGGCATCGGCGCGGTCGGTGGCGCGATCGGCACCAAGGCCGTCGCCGGCGTCGTCACCGCCGCGGTGCTCACCGCCGGCGCTGTCGAGGTGAACCAGAAGAGCGACACGACCCCGGTGCCGGCGACGAGCGCATCCGCCAAGGTCTCCACCGCTCACGGCAATGCGCCCGCCGTCGCCCAGAGCCACATCGCCCCGGCGCCACAGCCGCAGACGGTCGAACTGGCCGTCGCCCCGGCCCCGCAGCCGCCGCTCGAAGCAGCCCCGCCGGCGCCGCCGGCCGAACCGGCCCCCGCGTCCGATCCGGCCGCCGAAGCGGGCGCCACCACGGCCCCGGAAGCCGCCGGCCAGCCGAACGCGGTCAAGGTCGACGACGAAAGCAAGGTCCCGACCGCGAAGACCGCCGTGCCGAAAGTCAACGGCGCCAAATCGCCGAGCGGCGCCGCGGGCGCCCCCGCGGGCAGCGAAACCGTCGTCGTCACCGTCGGCGGCACCGTCCCGCCGAGCGAGGGCGAAAGCGCCCCGGCCGAGGAATCGCCCGCGCCGCCGCCGGCCGAGGAAGGCGCCCCGCCGGCCGAATCACCCTCGCCAAGCGCACCGGCGTCCGAAACGCCGCCGCCCCCCGCGTCAACCGGCAGCGAAAGCAGCTCCGGCTCGACGAGCTCCTCGGCCGGCAGCGAAGAGCCCGCGCCGGCCGAAGCCGGAGCGGACGCCGAAGCCGGCTAGCGCCTCACCCAGGTCGATCACCCTCCGGCCTCAGACGGTAAGCGCCTCTCCCGGCTTCGGCAGGGCCACCTTCGAGGCGGTCCTGGACTCGACCTCGGACTTGAAGGCCCCGCTGTCGGTCTCGACCGCCGGGAAGGTGTCGTAGTGCATCGGGAGCACCGTGGCCGCGCCGACGAATTCGGCCGCGACGACCGCGTCGTGGCGGTCCATCGTGTAGTGGCCGCCGATCGGCAGCAGCGCGACGTCGATCGGGTTGCGCTCGGCGACCAGCTTCATGTCGCTGAACAGGCAGGTGTCGCCGGCGTGGTAGACGGTCTTGCCGCCGATCTCGATCACGAGGCCGGCCGCCGGCCCGATCACGATCCCGTGCTCGGCGCTGAACGGCGCCTCTTCGGAGCCCGGCAGCGTGTTCGTGTGCCAGGCGGGGACGAGCTTGATCCAGCCCCAGTCGAACTCGACCGTGCCGCCGAGGTTGGGGTCGCTGACGTTCTCCACGCCCTGCCCTTCGAGCCAGTTGGCGAGCTCGACGATCGCCACGCAGTGCGCGCCGGTGCGCTTCGCGACCGGCACGGCGTCGGCCATGTGGTCGGCGTGACCGTGGCTGATCGCGATCTGGGTCGGCTCGACTTCCTCGCCGCTATGCACAGCAGCCGGGTTGTTCGGCTTGAGGAACGGGTCGACCAGCACGGTCGTCTCCCCCTCGCTCAGCTCGAAGCACGAGTGACCGTGGAACTTGATCTCCATCTTCAGCGCTCTCCTTGTCCTGGGTCGGTCTCGGGGCCTGCGCCCTCGCTCATCTCCTCTTTCAGTGCCCAGCCTACGGCGACTCCAACCATCATTCCCATCCGCGCCTCCTCGGCGAGCAGCGTGCGCACGGCGGCGATCCGCTCCTCGGGGTCGGGGACGGTGGCGGCCTTCAGCGACTCCTGCTCGTGCGACTCGCCAAACCATCCACCCTCGGCCAGGGCGGCCATCAGCACGCGCTGAAGCTGCGGCGCGGCGCGGGTGACGATCGTCTCCGCCTCGGCGAAGCGCCCGGCCTCGGCCAGCCGCTCGATCGCGGCTTCGAGTCGCTCGTCCGATTGCACCAGGTGGACACTAGACGGGAGGCGCACCAGCCGCCCCCGGACGCGAGAGTGAGGGGCCATCCATATCTGATTCTCTGGCCCCTCACGGGAGCAGAGGAGGCGGCGTTTGATCAATGGCGCAGGGCCGAGGCGGCGAGGCCGGCGAGGCCGCCGACGGCGCCGCCGATCAGGCCGGCGAAGACGTCGGCGTGCGATTCGAAGATCGGCAGGGCCAGCAGCACCGCGGCGGCCACCACGACGCCGATCCGGTCGTAGTCGTCGTCGATCGCCCGGTGCGCCTCGGCGCGGCGGATCGCGAACCAGGCGGCGACGGCGCCCAGCGCCATCCCGTTGCCGCCGCCGATTACGACGATGTCCCCCTGGGCGCTGGCGATCCCGCTCGCCGCCAGCATCCCCAGCGCGCCGCAGGCGAGCAGCAACAGCGCCGTCGGGGCGCTGCCGAGGCGGCGCTCGACCCCGAGGCCGAAGATCGCCAGGCCGACGGCGACGACGAAGAGGTAGCCGACGTCGACGTAGGCGAAGGGCGCGGTGAGCAGGCGCCACCACTCGCCGTGCAGGGGCGCCGTCAACCCGCCGACCTGCGCCAGCGAGGCGCCGCTCGCCTGCTCGACCAGGAGCAGCGCGGCCGAGCCGAGGACCGCCGCCAGCGTCGCGTAGGGCCGCCACCCGCTCATGCTCACCCGTCCCCGCAGCTTGATCCGCAAGAGCCGGCTGGCCGGGCCGCGGCGCGGCTTGGCCTCGAGCGCGTCGCCGCGCCGCTCCAGCTTCGGTGCCCGCTTGCGCAACCGCGCGCCGCAATAGGGGCACTCGGTTACGTAGGGACTGACCTCTGAACCGCAGTTCTTGCAGATGACGCTGAGCTCAGTCTCGCTCATGGTCAGTCGAGGATAACCGCCCGGTGGCAAGCGCTCGCAGCCCGGCGGCGCTGGCATACTGCCAAGACACCCATCTTCGAGGAGGAATAGAGCGTGGAGTTGAACAGCCTTACCGAGCAGAAATCGCTTCTGGCCGAGCTGGCGCCGGGGAAACGCGCCCGCCTGCGGCGGCTGCTGTTCGAGTTCGGACCCGGCAACGGGACCCTGATGCTGCTGCCGATCGACCAGGGCATCGAGCACGGCCCGCGCGACTTCTTCCCCAACCCGGCCTCCAAGGACCCCGACTACCAGTTCCGGCTCGCGGTCGAGGCCGGCTACTCGGCCCTCGCCTGCCAGATCGGCATGGCGAGCAAGTACTACCCCGACTATGCGGGTCAGGTGCCGCTGATCCTCAAGGTCAACGGCAAGACCGACATCCCCTCCTCCGCCGAGGCGTTCTCGACCTGCAACGCCAGCGTCGAGGACGCTGTGCGGCTCGGCGCCGACGCGGTCGGCTACACGCTCTACGTCGGCTCGCCGCGCCAGGACCAGGACCTCGCCCAGCTGCGCGGCGTGCGCGAAGACTGCGACCGCTACGGGATGCCGCTGATCGTCTGGTCCTACCCGCGCGGCGAAGCGGTCGAAAAGAAGGGCGGCCCCGGCTCCTTCTACGCGATCGACTACGCGGCGCGCATGGCGATGGAGATGGGCGCCGATGTGGTCAAGCTCAACATGCCGAAGATCGACCCGGAGAAGGACAAGGACGCCCCCGCCCCTTACAACGAGATGGAAGTCGACGAGGCGACCGCGATCCAGCACTGCGTCGCGTCGGCGGGGCGCTCGCTCGTCGTCCTCTCGGGCGGCTCGAAGGTCGACGACGACGTCGTCCTCAACCACTGCCGCGAGGTCATGCAGGCGGGCGGCAGCGGCGTGATCTTCGGCCGCAACGTCTGGCAGCGCGAGTGGAACGAGGCTTTGGAGATCATCAGCCAGATCAAGGAGACGCTGCTCTCCAACGTGCGTCGAACTCCGTAGGCGCGGGGGGAGAGAAACAGCCGCTGCGGCCTCTTAGGGGGCATGCAGCGGCACTGGATCGGCAGCGTCGTCCTATTCGTCGCGGTTGCCCTTGTGGTGTTGCGGCCTTGGGAGGGAGAGCTTGAAAGGGTGCCGGCCGAAGCGATGGCGCGGGTCGTGCGGGTGATCGACGGGGACACGATCGAAGCGCGGATCGGCGGGCGCGACGAGGATGTGCGGCTGATCGGCATCGATACGCCGGAGACGGTCAAGCCGGACACACCGGTGCAGTGCTTCGGCGAGCGGGCGTCGCACTTCACGAAACGGCGGCTGACCGGGCGGCGCGTGCGGCTCGTCTTCGGGGTCGAGCGGCGCGACGTCTACGGGCGGCTGCTGGCCTATGTGTATCTCGCGCATCCGACTTTCACCACACCCCAGGGTGGAAAAGGTCGGATGCGCCGCGGACGCCTCTTCAACGCGGAGCTGGCGCGGCGGGGGCTCGCGCGGCCGTTGACGATCCCGCCCAACGACCGCTTCGCGGCGCGCTTCGAACGTCTTGCCGTTGCCGCGGCGCGCGCTGGGCGCGGGCTCTGGGGCGCCTGCTGAGTCGCCGACGATCGTGATTGTCGTCACGTTCCATGGGCGCAGGATGAGCATTAGGCGTGCAATCGCTCATGCAGCTCTGCTACGGTCCGCGTCCGCGTCCCCAGGACGCCCCCGCCATGAAAATGCGCCAGAGCATCAACCAGTTCGAGGTCGCCTTCGAGCAGGAGACGACCTTGGAGCGCCACCGGCGCGAGCAGCTGCGCCGCCGCGCGGCCAACCGCTCGCGCGAGCGCCGCATGACGCGCAACGAGCAGCAGGGCAAGGTCCGCTTCAGCGTGCTGGCCGCCTGCCTGACCGCAACCGTGATCGTCGTCGTCGTCTCGATGTTCGAGGCCCTCTCCTTCCTGATGGCCTGAGCGCCACCGCCCCCGTGACTCAGCGAACGCTCCAGGTTGAATAGACTCGCGCGCCGATGGCACGACGCTCACTGAAGCCGCAGCTCAACCAGATCCGCGCCTGGGTGCGCCAGGGTCGCACGGACGCCTGGATCGCCCACCAGCTTGAGGTCTCCGCCTCGGAGCTGCGCGAGTTCCGCAAGCAGCACGACCTGAACGCCGACGGCGAGGACGCCTCGGCCGACGTCGACCTGCGCGACGAGATCGAGGCCGAGGTCGAGGCCGCGACGGCCGAAGAGGAAGCCGAGGAGGAGCTGCAGGAAGAGCAGGCCGAAGAGGACGAAGAGGACGAGGACGAGGGCAAGAGCGAGAAACCCGCTCGCAAAGGCAAAGCCAAAGGCCGCAAAGCCGACGAGGAGGAAGGCGAGGGCTCGCGGCCCAAACGCCGCCGCCGGCGCGGCAGGCGCGGCGGGCGTGGCCGTCGCAAAGAGATCGAGGCGACCTTCGACCACGGCGAGCGCGACGGCTACGGCCTCTGGCTTGATGCCGGCGTCAAGGACAACCCCGTCTACACCGAGCACTGGGCCGGCAAGCGCGAAGTCAGCGTCCGCATCGACGCCGACCAGATAGTCATCCGCCGCGCCGGCGACGACGGCTCCAGCGGCGAAGACGACTCAGACGATTAGCTGGCGCCCGCCGGCAAAGTCGGTGGCGCCTCGGAGGTATAGCCAGAAGGCGGCGTCGGCGAGCCCCTGGCCGTCGGTTTCGAGACCGGGCGCGACGTCGGTCGCCACCTGGCCGCACCAGTCGGTGCCCCTGCCGTAGAGCTCGGCGAGCTCCGCGGCCGAGAACGTCGGTCCGATCCGCCGCCGCAGCTCGTCCTGGATCGCCGCCACGACCCGATCGGCGAGCCGCCGCTCCCGCGACCCCTCGATCGCCCGCAGAGCGCGCAGCCCCTCCTCCCACTGAAACAGCGCGTTCTCGAGCGGATAGCCCATGCGCCTCAGGGTAGCGAGCTAGGAGTTGGGGATTTCGTCGAGCGGGGCGTTGGCGGGGCCGCAGGTGGTGGGGTCAAGGCGGCCGTCGATGCGCCAGACGGTGACCGGGCCGCTGCGCTGGATCGGCCTCGCCGCGGGCTCGCCGCGCAGCCAGCGGGCCTCCGGCGAGGGGACCGGGTTGCCGGGTTCGAGGAAGTTGAGGAACGGCGTGGTGACGAGGTAATCGAGTTCGGCGTCGTCCACCGCGGCGCGGAAGCCGGCGCAGGTCTGGATCGCATTGAAGGCGCCGTGCGGGCCCTTGGCGCCGAGGTAGCGGACACGGTTCGAGAGGTCCGTGCCGTAGAAGCCGTACCCGAGGAAGCCGGCGGTGGTGCCGGCCAGGCCGATGCGCGCGTCGTGGACGTTGCGGGCCCAGCGATAGGCGGAGTCGAGGTGCATCCCGGGAATGCTCGTCGCCTGGTTGGCGTTGACGTAGCGGTCGCGCAGGTAGTCGCGCTGGACCGGATAGCCGATCGCGAGCGCCGCGAGGCCCAGCGCGGCGAAGCCGCCGATCACCGCGCCGCGAGGGACGCCGCGGCGGCGGGCGAAGAGCAGGGCGGCCGGGATCAGCACCGCCAGGAGGGCGATCAGCCAGGCGAACAGCCGGTCCGGGTCGCGCAGGGCGGCGTCGGAGCGGTTGGTGACCACCAGTAGCACGAGCAAGCCCCCGAGGAGGCACCAGTCCCATAGGGACCATGCGTCTCGACCGCGGGTCCTGTCGTGGGGTGGGGGTCCCGTCGTGGCGCTGGATTTTTCGCGCGGGGCGCCGGCGGCGGTCCCTGCGGAGTCTGAAGGGCGAAAAATTAACGCCGCGCCCCGCCGTGACCCCCACCCCACGCCACCCGCGGAAGCCACGGGCAGCAACGCGAGACCGAGCAGCAAAGCCGGGATCGCATAGCGAATGTTGATGCCGAAACCCGTGGGTGCGCCATCAGCTCCGGCAGCACTCAGGGGCGTAAAGACGTAGGCGACCATGCCGACCAGGGCTACGGCGCCCATCCAGCGGAGGACCTTGGGGCGGCCCCAGAGGACGGCCAGGAGAGCGCCCACGAGGGCGGCGACGATGACGACGGGCCAGAGGGCGCCGAAAGCCTGGTGGAGACCGGGCTCGAAGTAGTCGCGCCAGACGCCCGTGTCGGTGGCGTAGTGGGCGATGCTGAAGTCGGGGCGGCCTTCCTGCAGGCGATCGGGGTGCGGCAGCGAGATCGGCCCTAGATGCTCCAGCTGGGGCAGCGGGTTGCCGCTGACGATCAGGTTGCGCAGGTACCAGTACCCCCCACCCGCGAGGCCCGCCGCGAACCACCAGCCGGCGGCAGCCCAGCGGCGACCCGTGGGCGCCAGCACGATGACCGCGAGCGTCAGCATGGCTGCCATGGCGAGGGCCGTGGACTTGGTGCCCACAGCCATCCCAGTCGCAAGCCCAGCAACGGCGAGCGGCCAACCAGGCTTCCTCCCAGCATTGACGAGAATCGCGATGGCCGCAAGGAGCAGAGCTGCTGCCATCAAATCGTTCTTAGCGGCTCCCGGCTCTCGCACTACGAGCGTGTGGCACTCGAGCAGGACTCCAGCTGCGACGACGGCTAGAGGGCCGCGGCCGTAGGGGCGGCCGATGCACCAGGCAGCCAGGAAAGCGAGAGCTAGCCAGCCGAAGTTGAGGAACAGGCTCAGCGCGTCTCGCCCCGTAACCAGGATCCCCACGGAGTGCAGGAGCTCGGAGTTCTGCGGGTAGAACCAGTTCGTGAAGACCGTCTCGGTGTAGTGGATCCCCGTCACCGAGTGGCTATGCGCCATTTCCACCGCGAACGGCAGGTGGTACCAGAGCGAATCGAAGTTGAAAATGCCTCGGCTCAGCGCGTCTTTGGCGGTGAGCCCCCAATGCGCAAACACGAGTGCGACCACGCCCACCGCCACGAACTGCGGTAGCCACGCCCGAGCCCGCGCAGAAAACGCCTCTCCCGCGGGTGGCGTGGCGAGGGGGTGCCGGAGGGGCCCGGCGTCCTCTTTTTCGCCCCACCCTGGACCTCGGACGGCCGTGCCCTCCCCTGGCGAAAAATCCAGGGCCGCTCCGGCACCCCCTCGCCGCGACAGGACCCGCGGGCCGAAAACGACCGCTGCCGCCAGAAATACGGCCGCAGCAACCAATGCCCCGGCATAGAGCAAATTGACGACGCCCAGAAGCTCGCTCAGCCATATCAGCAGCGCAACGCCGACGATCGTCTCTACGAGGCGAGCCGGAGCCCCCTCCCACTCCGGCATCAGCCAGCGCCGCAGGCCGACAGCCGAGAACCCCAGGGAGAGGACCAGGACGGCCAGCAGGGCAGCGCTGAGGACGTAGGAGCCGGCGCTAACCACCGGTGCCTCCGAGGAGGGTCGCTAGCCCTGACCGCCGCCGAGATCGTGGACGACGATCGGCGTCTCCCCTTCGGCGACCATCCCCTGAGCGCGCGCCTTGCGCTCGATCACCATCGGGTCGTCGGCCGTCTGGACGCGGCGGTGCAGGCGCTTGTTTTCGCGCAGCATGTCGTGCAGCTCGGCTTTCGCCGAGGTCGTCGCCGTATAGGTCTTGACGAAGTCGATCGCCGGGTTGAGATAGGAGTAGAGAACCGCGGCGAGGACCAGGGTCAGCGCGATCCGCCCCACGCGGTCCCAACGGATGCGACTGCCGCCGCGACGCGGACCTGGCTTGCGACGGGCGGCTGGACGTCGTTTCGCTTTCGAAGCGGTCCTGCGCGCCGGCCGTGAACGGGTCGCCATACCGGCAGCTACGCTGCCGGGCGCCGCATTCCTTCATTTAGGAGGCGTACTGAACGAATGCCTGCAGGCCGGGGAACTGCGCCGCGTCGCCCAACTCTTCCTCGATCCGGAGCAATCGGTTGTACTTCGCCACCCGGTCCGAGCGCGAGGGCGCCCCCGTCTTGATCTGTCCGGCGCCGGTGGCGACGGCGAGGTCGGCGATCGTCGTGTCCTCGGTCTCGCCGGAGCGGTGCGAGATCACCGCCGTGTAGCCGGCCTCGCGGGCGATCCTGATCGCATCGAGGGTCTCGCTCAGCGTGCCGATCTGGTTGACCTTGACCAGGATCGAGTTGCCGACGCCGAGCTCGATCCCGCGGCGCAGGCGCTCGGGGTTGGTGACGAAGAGGTCGTCGCCGACGAGCTGGACGCGCTCGCCGAGCCGCTCGGTCAGCAGCTTCCAGCCGTCCCAGTCCTCTTCGTCCATGCCGTCCTCGAGCGAGACGATCGGGTAGCGGTCGCAGGCGTCGGCCCAGTAGGCGACCATCTCCTCGGGGGAGAGCGTGCGGCGCTCGTGCTCGAGCACGTAGGCGCCCCCCTCGTAGACCTCGCTGGTCGCCGGGTCGAGCGCGATGAAGACATCGGAGCCGGGCTGATGCCCGGCGGCCTCGACGCCCGCCAGCACCGCCTGTAGCGCCGCCTCGTTGGACTCCAGGTTGGGGGCGAAGCCGCCCTCGTCGCCGACTGCGGTCGAGTGGCCGCTCGAGCCAAGGCTCTTCTTCAGCGCGTGGAAGACCTCGGTCCCCATGCGCAGGCACTCGGCGAAGCTCGAGGCGCCGGCGGGCACGATCATGAACTCCTGGAAGTCGACCGAGTTGTCGGCGTGGGCGCCGCCGTTGAGCACGTTCATCATCGGCACCGGCATGACGCGCGGCTCGCCGCCGCCGTAGAGCTCCGCCAGGTAGCGGTAGAGCGGCTGGCCGGAATCGGCCGCGGCGGCCTTCGCCGCCGCCAGCGAGACGCCGAGGATCGCGTTGGCGCCGAGCCGGCCCTTGTTCGGCGTCCCGTCGAGCTCGGTCATCGTCTCGTCGAGGGCGCCCTGCTCGGCGGCGCGGGCGCCGGTCAGCGCGGCGGCGATCTCGCCGTTGACATGCGCGACCGCCCTGGCGACGCCCTTGCCGCCCCAGGCCTCGCCGCCGTCGCGCAGCTCGACCGCCTCGAACTCGCCGGTCGAGGCGCCCGAGGGCACCGCGGCGACGCCACGCGCGCCGGACTCCAGCGCGACCTCGACCTCGACGGTCGGGTTGCCGCGCGAGTCGAGGATCTGCCGCGCGTGGATGGAGGAAATCTGGCTCACGGGCGCGCCAGTCTAGCGCGTCATCCGCGGCTATTCGCCTTCGGGGGGAGGCGCTTCTTCGGGCGCAGGCGCCGTGCCTTCGGGAAGGTTTTCGAGGTTGAACGGAGCCGCTTCTTCTTCTTTTTCTTCGCCGGCGGGATGCGGGCGCTGGGCCAGCGGTTTGCCTTTCGGTTCCAGCGGCGTCACGCTGCCGGGCAGCGCCGGCACGAGCTGGTTGACCGGCGCCGGGCACCCTTCTTCCGCCGGGGTTTTGGGATTCGCTTCGTAGCACGCTTCCGGCGCCGTTTTGGGGTGGCCGCTGCTCTTGTAGTTGGCGCAGCGTTCGGTCACGTAGCCCGAGGCACAGTGCGTCCGCTGCGTCCACCTGCTGCTGAAGGCTTCGACGAAACCGGCGAAGTATTCCTGTTCTTCGCGCTGCGCCAGCGTGGCCTGGATCTGGCTTTCGACTTCTTTCAGTCCCTGGACTTTTTCCGGCGTGCTGTTCTCGACCTCGAAGATCGTGTAGCCGGCTTTGGTCTTGACCGGGCCGATCACCTGGCCTTCTTCAGCGCCGAAGATGTCGGCGCCCAGCGGTTCTTCTTCGATGCCTTCCTGGACGCCTTCTTTGAGGCCGCCGTTTTCTTTCGAGGTCGGGTCTTCGGAGTACTTCTTGGCGACCTTTTTCCAGTTCTTCGCCGAGTCGTCTTTCTGCAGCGCCTTCAGCGCTTCTTCGACCTTCTTCTTCTGTTTGTTGACGACCACGCGCACGGTCCGCGTCGGTTTCTGCGTGAACTGGGTTGCCTTCGCCGCCTCGTAATAGCTTTCGATCTGGCTCTTGCTCGGCTGCGGCGCCTGTTCTTTGAGCTGTTCCTGCAGTTTCGTGCTGAGGATCTGCAGCTTCACCCGTTCGTTGACGTCGGCGGCGTTGTAGCCGGATTCCTTGAGGAATTCCTTGAATTCCTTCCCGGTTTTGAAGCTTTCTTTCTTCAGTTTCTTCAGTTCTTCGGCGACTTCCTTCTCGCTGACTTCGATCCCCTGTTCTTCGCCCTGGCCCTGCAGCCAGATCCCTTCGAAGAGCGAGTTGAGCGCCGCTTCCTTCAGTTCTTCGTATTTGGCGCTGCCCGGCTTGGGGACCTTTTTTTCGCCGCCGCTTTTTGCCGCCAGCGCGAGCGCGTGGTCGAACCTCGCCTGCGTCACTTCCCCGACTTCGCTGGGGACGTTCTCGACCAGCGCGATGTCGCCGGACGGCACGCTGGGGCTGCCGATGCCCTCGGCGATCGCGACGACCACGAAGAGGACGACGAAGGCGGCGCCGAAGACCAGCAGGCCAAGACGACGCGCAGCAGCGGGGCCGGAGGCTTTGCCTCCCGCTCCCTTGCCAGTCCCTTTCCCACCCTGATTCGGACTCACGAAGCAGGGAGCATATCTTTTTCGACCATAGGCGAGCGGCCCGCCTCGCGCAGGCCCTGGGCGAGCGCCAGCACGGCGGCGAGTCGCGCCTCCGGCTCCTCGGGCACCCGCATCGACGCGGTTTTCTCCCGCCACTCGTACAGCGCCCCCTCGACCCGCTCGGCGAGCGCCGCCGAGCCCTCCGAGTCGAGCTCGACCCCGACCACGCTGAGCCGCCCGCCGCGCAGCTCGACGCTGCGCGCCCCCGCCAGCCGCAGCTCGATCCGCGCCCGCTGCAGCGCCAGCAGGTTCTCCGCCTCGCGCGGCGGCGGCCCGAAGCGGTCGTCGAGCTCGTCGCGGATCGCCCGCAGCTCGCCCGGCGCGCGGGCGGCGACGACGCGCCGGTGGATATCGATCTTCGCCGCCTCGAAGGGCACGTAGGAGGCCGGCAGGAAGGCGTCGACCGGGACGTCGAAGCGCAGCGGCTCGGGTTCCTCCGCCCCCTCCTCCCCCTGGCGCGCGGCGCCCTCGGCCACCGCCTCGTCGATCATCTGGCAGTAGAGCTCGAAGCCGACCGCGGCGACATGGCCCGACTGCTCGTCGCCCAGCAGGTCGCCGGCGCCGCGGATGTCGAGGTCGCGCATCGCGATCTTGAAGCCCGAGCCGAGCTCGGTGTGGTCGGCGAGGGTCGAGAGCCGCGCCGCCGCCTCCTCGGTCAGCGCCTCGGCCGAGGGGTAGAGCAGGTAGGCGAAGGCGCGCTCGCGCGAGCGCCCGACCCGGCCGCGGATCTGGTAGGCCTGCGCCAGGCCGAGCCGGTCGGCGCGCTCGACGATCAGCGTGTTCGCGGTCGGGATGTCGAGCCCCGACTCGATGATCGTCGTCGTCGCCAGCACATCGGCCTCGCCGCGCAGGAAGCCCATCATCGTCTGCTCGAGCTGCGTCTCCTCCATCTGCCCGTGCGCTTCGACCACCCGCGCGCCCGGCACCAGGCCGCGGATCTGCTCGACGACCTCGGGCAGGCTCTCGATCCGGTTGTGGAGGAAGAAGGCCTGGCCGTTGCGCTCCAGCTCGCGCACGATCGCCTTGCGCACCAGGTCCTCGTCGTAGGGGCCGACGTAGGTGCGGACCGGGCGGCGGCCCTCGGGCGGCGTCTCGATCGTCGAGATGTCGCGCAGGCCGGCGAGGCTCATCTGCAGCGTGCGTGGGATCGGCGTCGCCGAGAGCGCCAGCACATCGACCTTCAGCTTCATCTGGCGCAGCAGCTCCTTCTGCTTGACCCCGAAGCGCTGCTCCTCGTCGACGATCAGCAGGCCGATGTCCTTGGCGCGCACATCGCGCGAGAGCAGCCGGTGGGTGCCGACCAGCACATCGACCTCGCCCGCCTCGAAGCGCTTCAGCACCTCCTTCACCTCGGCCGGCTTGCGCAGCCGCGAAACCCAGTCGAGCGTGAACGGCAGGTCGGCGAGGCGCTCGCGGAAGGTGCCGAAGTGCTGCTGGGCGAGGATCGTCGTCGGCGCCAGCATCATCACCTGCTTGCCGTCCGAGGCCGCCTTGACCGCGGCGCGCAGCGCCACCTCGGTCTTGCCGAAGCCGACGTCGCCGCAGACCAGACGGTCCATCGGCTGCTCCGATTCCATGTCGCCCTTGACCGCCTCGATCGCTTCCAGCTGGTCGGCGGTCTCGCGGTAGGGAAAGGCGGCCTCCATCTCGATCTGCCACTCGCCGTCGGGCGGGAAGTCGTGGCCCTTGCGGGTGCGGCGCTCCGCATACAGGTTGAGCAGCTCGCCGGCCAGCGCGCCGGCGGCTTTGCGCGCCCGCGCCTTCATGTTCTGCCAGCGCTTGCCGCCGAGCGCCGAGAGCGCCGGTTCGGCGCCGGCGCCGACGTAGCGGCTCAGCTTCGCGAGCTGCTCGGTGGGGACATAGACGCGGTCCTCGCCCTTGTATTCGAGGTAGAGGTAGTCGCGGCTTATGCCGCCGACATCGCGCGTCTCGAAGCCGGCGAAGCGGGCGACGCCGTGGTCCTCGTGGACGACGTAGTCGCCGACCCGCAGGTCGCTGAAGGCGAGCCGCCCGCGGCCGGTGCGGGCGACGCGGTCCTCGGCCTTGCGGCGGCGGTGGACGAGGCGGCGGAAGGGGTAGACGGCGAGCCGCAGCTCGGGGCTGACGAAACCCTCGCGCAGGCGAGCCTCGGCGAAGGAGAGGCCCGGGTCGGGCGGGACGCGGCCACCTTCGAGGATCCGCGCGTCGAGCCGGTCGAGGCCGTAGCGGGCGCGCTCCGCCTCGCCGCGGGCGTCGAAGGCGACGACGGTCCGGTAGCCCGAGCGCACCAGCTTCTCCAGCTCGCCCTCGGCCTCCTTGACGCTGCGCGCCGGCGACTCGGCGCGCGAGGCGCGGAAGGCCTGCTCGTCGTCGCTGCCGGCCCCGCCGACCGAGAGCACGGCGCGGGCGGCGAGCGGCGCGGCGACGTCGACGTAGAGGTGGCGCGCGTCCTCGGCGTGCATCGCCGCGGTCGCGTCCTCCCAGTGGTCGCGCAGGGCGGGCTCGATCTCCTCGGCGGCGGCGAGGATCACGGCCGCCTCCGCGGGGACGAGGTCGAGCGGCGGTCCGAAGTGCTCCAGCGGCAGCGCGTCGGCGGCGCTCGGCGCCTCCTTCCCCTCCTCGGCCGCCTCCATCGCCGCCAGCTCGGCCATTTCGCGGTGCTCGGCGTCGAGCTCGGCGGCGGGCGCGAGCTCGACCCGCTCGGCGTCGCCCAGCGAGCGCTGGGTGAAGGTCGAGAACCAGCGCATCGACTCGATCTCGTCGCCGAACAGCTCGATTCGCACGGCGCGCTCCTCGGTCGCCGGGTAGACGTCGAGGATGCCGCCGCGGACAGCGAACTGGCCGCGCTCCTCGACCTGCTCGACGCGGTGGTAGCCGGCGCCGGCGAGATCGCGGACGGCCGCGTCGAGGTCGAGCTCGCCGCCCTGGGCGAGCGCGAAGCCGGCCGGCCGCAGCGAGGCGTCGGGAACGGCCTCGGCGAGCGCCGTGGCGCTGGCGACGACGACCGCGTCGCCGCCCTCGGACACACCGACTCGGTCGCGCTCCGCTCCCGGATTCATCAGACTGTGACGCTCGCTCCGCGCGCCCGATAGCGCGTCGAGCGCGTCGATCCGCAGGCCGACGAGGTGCGGCGGCGGCGTCACGTGCGAGGCGTAGCCGGTGCCGCGCGAGGGGTAGAAGCGGACGCGGCGCGGCGCCAGGTAGGCGCGCAGGTCGGCGGCCAGGTCGCGGGCCGAGCGGTCGTCGGCGCTGACCACCAGGGCGGGGCGCTCGGCGAGGCCGCGGTCGTCCTCGAGCAGCGTCGCCAAAAGCAGCGGCCGTAGCGTCTCCGAAGCGCCGACCTCGACCGGCGCGCCGGGGGCCGCCGCGCGCACCTCGCCGGCGAGCGCGTGCAGGCGCTCGTTCTCGGACGCGATCTCCAGTAGTGGGCGAAGGCTCATGACTCGAAAGGTAGGCTCCTCCCGATGCTATTCCGTCGCCCGTTCGCCGCCCTCTCGACCCTCGGGCTCGCCGCCCATAACGGCTTCGAGACCCGGGCCGGGGTCGGGCTCGTCTTCGAGCCGGAGCTGGGACGGCGCGGCGCCTACGCGCTGTGGGCGGGGCTGATCCCGCTCGGGATCGCCGCGGCGGCCCGGCCCGGCCGCTGGGCCGGGCGACTCTCGGCCTTCAACGCCGGGGTCGGCGCCGCCGGGGTCGCGGTCCACTTCAAGGCCTGGCCGTGGTCGCTGCACGGCGGCCTGCCGATGCTCGACGAAGCCGAGGGACTGACCGACGAGCAGCTCCCCGCCTACAACGCCGTGCTCTGGGCCTGGGGCATCGCCAGCGCGCTCAGCCTGGCCAGGGAGACGAAGCGTGACTCGCGCGGCTTCGCCCTCGCCGGCCTGCTCAGCTTCCCGATCCTGCTCGCCTCGGCCGGCCATCACTTCCGCTGGGCGCGCGAGCAGGCGAAGCGCGAGCCGGAGCGCTGGAGCCCGGCGCTGCTGGAGGACTGAGGGCGGCGTGGCCGCCTGGCCGGGCGGCGCCCGCGGCGCGCTCTGCCTCAGCTTCGACAACCTCGGCGTCGATGGGGCTTCGAGCGCAGCGGCGGCGCTGCCGCCGCTGCTGGAGAGGCTGGCCGAGCGCGGCCTGACCGCGACCTTCTTCGTCGAGGGCGTCAACGCCGAGCTCGAGCGGGGAGCGCTGCGCGAGATCGCCGCGGCGGGCCACGAGGTCGCCTACCACGCCTGGCGTCACGAGCAGTGGGGCGAGCTGAGCGCCGCTGAGCAGGCGCAGAACCTCGGCCGCGGAGTCGACGCGTTCGCGACGCTGGGCCTGGAGATCGCGGGCCTGCGCCCGCCCGGCGGCCAGCTCGGCCCCGGCGGCGTCGAGGTCCTGCGCGAGGCGGGCCTGCGCTACGCCTCGCCGGCGGGCGAAGGCGCGGGTATCGAAGACGACGTCGCCCTGCTCCCTTTCCAGTGGCGCCACGTCGACGCCACCTCGATGCTCCCCGGCCTCGACCCGGTCCGCGAGCAGATGACGGGCTCCCCGGACCCACTCGGCCCGGACGCGTTCACCGCCTACCTGATCGAGCAAATCGACCTCGTCGGGCAGGATGGCGACTTCATCTCGATCGTCCTCCACCTCCCCCTCCTCGACTGGCTCGGCGAGCACAAACTGGCATCCATCCTGAACAAGCTCTCTTCCACCCGGGCGTGGGTGGCCCGCTGCGACGGAATCGCGGACCACGTCCTCGCCCACCCTGACAGCTTCGAGGGAAGCGTGACCTTGGACTCAACGAGCTGGACGTAGGGGCCATCCCGGTAGGGATGGCCTCAATCCGGCTGCGGCAAACCGGGCCCAGTGCGCGCCCAGTCCACCTGGCCCACACCCTCGACCTTGGAACGCCCCTCGATGTCGTCCCACTCGTGCAGCATGCGCTTCAGGCGGGCGACGGCCTCGGGCGGGTGCGCGGCGACGCTCGCCGCCAGGTCCAGCGCCGCCTCCTCGGTCGTCGCGGTCGGCGCTACGCGGTTGACGAGGCCGAGGCGCAGCGCCTCGTCGATGCCGACCGTGCGCGAGCTGAAGAGCAGGTACTTGGCGGCGGCGAGGCCGCAGAGGGTGACCAGCCGCGCGGGGCCGACCGGGACGCCCAGCGCGGCGCCCGGGAAGCGCAGGCGCAGGTTGGCGCCGCCGACCCGCAGGTCGCAGGCGACGGCGATCTCGGCGCCGCCGCCGACCACGTCGCCGTGGCAGACCGCGACGGTCGGCCTGGGGAAGGCGACGAGCGCGTCGTAGAGGTCGGCGAAGAGCTGCATGCGCCGCACCTTGCCCTGCTCGTCGAGCTTCTCCTTCACGTCGGCGCCGGCCGAGAGTCCCATCTGGTCGGAGGAGCTGACGACGAGCACGCGGACGGCGTCGTCCTCGCGCGCCGCGGCCAGGCGCTCGAGCAGCTGCTCGAGCATCGCCGTGTCGATCGCGTTGCGCGCCTCGGGCCGCTCCAGCCGCAGCAGCGCGACGCCCGCCTCATCGACGTCGTAGCTGGTCCGCTCGCCGGCGCTCTCAGAGCTCATCGTCGGCGGAGGCTATTTGCTCGACCAGGCGCTCGGCCTCGTCGGCCGCCCGGCCGACCAGCGCCTCGACCTCCTCGCGCGGCTCGCGGAAGCGGCCGAGCACGTAGGCGGCGACGATCTCCGGGTCGGTCGAGTCGGGCCTCCCGACCCCCGCCCGCAGGCGCCAGAACTCGCGGCTGCCCAGTCCCCGCTCGAGGCTCTTCAGCCCGTTGTGGCCGGCCAGCCCGCCGCCGAGCCGGCTCTGCACCTCGCCGAACGGCAGGTCGATCTCGTCGTGCAGGACGACCACCCGGTCGAGCGGCGCCTTGAGCGAGCCGCGCGCCGGCCCGGCGCTCTCGCCGGAGGCGTTCATGTAGGTCTGCGGCAGCAGGATCGCGACCCGCGGCCCGCCGACCCCGGCGCGGCCTTCGGCGATCATCCCGCCGAACTTCTGCTTCGCCCGCGGCAGCTCCCAGCGGCGAGAGAGCTCCTCCGCCACCTCGAAGCCGATGTTGTGGCGGCTGCCGGCGTACTCCCTGCCGGGATTGCCGAGGCCGACGATGAGGATCAGGGCTACTCCCCGCCGGAGTCGCCCGAGTCGCCGCCCTCGCCCTCGCCGCCCTCCGCGGCGGCCGGGGCCTCGCCCTCCTCGCCGACGAGCTCGGCTTCCTGCTCGAGCTCGGGCTCGGGCTCTTCCTCGACCCGCGGCGGCGAGAGGGTGGCGATCGTGATCTCCTCGAGCTCCTCGGCGACGAACTTGACGCCCTCGGGGGCGGCGATGCTGGCCAGCGTGACGGTGTCGTTGATCTGCATCTCCGAGACGTCGGCGACGAGCCGCTCGGGGATCTCGGTCGGCAGCGCTTCGACGGTGATCTCGCGGGTGACGTGCTCGAGCACGCCGCCCTCTTTGACGCCGGGCGCCGCCTCGGCGCCCTCGAGCTCGATCGCGACCTCGGCCTGGATCGCCTCGTCGAGCTTCACCTCCTGCAGGTCGATGTGCTGGAGCACGTCCTTGACCGGGTGGTGCTGGGACTCCTTGAGCACGACGGGGACGGCTTTGGAGCCCTCGACCTCGAGGTCGAAGAGCGCCTGGCCGGCGCCGAGCACGGTGCGCACGTCGCGCTCCACCGCCTGGAAGTGGCGCGCATCCTCGCCGCCGGCGTAGACGACGCCGGGCACGAGTTTCTCGCCGCGCAGGCGGCGGGCGCTGCGCGAGCCGAAATCGGTGCGCGGCGCGGCCTTGAGCTTTTCGCGGCTGCGAGCCATCGGACGGGAGAGAATAGACAAAACCGATACAACCCTCTCTATGGCCGACGATTCGAAGATCCCGAAGGGCCGCATGCGCCGCTCCGCCAAGCTTGGCTCGATCGTCGGCCTGCAGGGCGCCCGCTACGCGGGGACCAAGGCGACCAACGTCGGCCGTTCCGAGGAAGCGGGCAAGGAGCGGCTCGAGCAGCGCCACCTGGAGACGGCGATGAAGATGGTCGGCGCGCTCGGCCAGATGAAGGGCGCGGCGATGAAGCTCGGCCAGTTCGCCTCCTTCATCGACACCGAGTTCCTGCCGCCGGAGTACGCCGAGATCTACCAGGAGCAGCTCGCCAAGCTGCGCACCTCGGCGCCGCCGATGCCCTGGGAGAAGGTCAAGAAGGTGCTCGACGAGGAGTGGGACGGCGAACCGGTGTCGGAGCTGTTCGCCGAGTTCGAGCAGGAGGCGTTCGCCGCCGCCTCGATCGGCCAGGTACACCGCGCCGAGCTGCTCGACGGACGCCGCGTCGCGGTCAAGATCCAGTACCCGGGGATCGCCGAGGCGCTCGACGCCGACCTGCGCAACGCGGGGACCATCGTCCGGCTCGCCCGCGCCCTCGCCCCGGGGCTCGACGCGAAGGCGATCGCGCACGAGATCCGCGAGCGGGTGATGGAGGAGCTCGACTACGAGTACGAGGCGCAGAACCAGCGCTCCTTCGCCCGCGCCTACCGCGACCACCCGTTCATCTACGTGCCGGAAGTGGTCACGCGGCTCTCGCGGCGGCGCGTGCTGGTGACCGAGTTCGTCGAGGGACTCGACTTCGAGGCGATCAAGCAGCTGCCGCACGAGGAGCGCAGCCGCTTCGGCGAGATCGTCTTCCGCGGCAGCTTCGGCTCGATCTACCACCTGCAGCACTTCAACGCCGACCCCCACCCCGGCAACTACCTGCTGATGGAGGACGGCCGGGTCGCCTTCCTCGACTTCGGCATGACCAAGAAGCTCGACCGCGAGCAGATCCTGCTCGAGCAGCGCGCCTTCGACGCCGCCTCGCGCGACGACCCGGAAGCCTTCCGCGAGGCCCTGCACGAGCTCGGCTTCATCAAGAACCCGTCGAAGCTCGACGCCGAGCGGCTGCTCGAGCACATGAGCGCCGTCGGCGGCTGGTTCGTGATGGAGGACCGCGAGCTGGAAATCACGCCGAAGCGCGTGATGAAGATCATCGAGTCGACCAACGACCCGCGCTCGGAGTACTTCGACCTGATGCGCCGCGAGTCGATCCCCGCCGACGAGCTGATGGGGCGGCGGATGGAAATCGGCGTCGTCGCGGTGCTCGGCCAGCTGCGGGCGAAGCGCAACTGGCACCGGATCGCCCGCGAGTGGATCTACGCCGATCCGCCGGCGACCGAGCTCGGCGAGCAGGAGTGGGAGTACTTCGAAGGAAGAGGCGTACCGCGGATACCGATAACCGAGCGATCGCTGGAAGG
>DATFMX010000016.1:0-23178 GCA_035266685.1 Solirubrobacterales bacterium | reverse complement strand
AGCGCCGAGCGAGCAAGCATGCATATCTGGTTCTTTGCGCAGCGAGCGAGGCGCGATTCTTATGTCTGATGGCACCGTCCTCTGTCCCGGCAGCTACGACCCGGTCACCAACGGGCACCTCGACATCATCACCCGCAGCTCCGAGATCTTCGAGCGCGTCGTCGTCTGCGTCGTCAACAACCCGCTGCGCAAGGACAAGACCCTGTTCACCGCCGAGGAGCGCCGGGCGCTGATCGAAGAGGCGACCGCCCACCTCGGCAACGTCGAGGTGCGGGTCTTCTCCAACCTGCTGGTCCAGTTCGCGCGCGAAATCGGCGCCAAGTCGATCGTCAAGGGCCTGCGCGCGATCTCCGACTTCGAGTACGAGTTCGAGATGGCGCAGCTGAACCGCAAGCTCGACCCGGAGATCGAGAGCATCTACATGATCGCCTCGCCCGAGTACAGCTTCCTCTCCTCGACCGGGGTGAAGGAAATGGCGACCTTCGGCGGCGACGTCAGCGACCTCGTCCCGGGCCCCGTGGCCGCGGCGATGGCGGACCGCCTGGCCGAAAGGTAGGCTGTGCCGACCGCCGCCGCGTTGGGCGAGAGTTTGCAAAAAGCCGTGGAATTCACGGCTTCTTCACCGAAAGTGCCTCTTACACGTAGGCTTACGCCCTGCTGATGGACGTTCTGGTCCTCATAGACAAACTGGACGACGTTGTCCACAACGCCCGGCCCGTGCCCCTCACGGACCAGGTTCGCGTGGACCGCGAGGAGATCTACGATCTCCTCGACCAGATGCGCGCGACGATCCCCGAGGAGATCAAGCAGGCGCGCTGGATCGTCAAGGAGCGCCAGGAGATGCTCGCCGAGGCGAAGCGCGAGGCGGAGCGGATCGTGCGCGAGGCGCGCGAGCAGCAGGCCCGGCTGATCTCCGACGAGGAGGTCACCAAGCAGGCCGAGCGCGCCGCCGACGAGATCGTCGAGGACGCCCGCACGCGCGAGCGCGAGATCCGGCTCGGCGCCGAGGACTACGCCGACGAGATCCTCAACACGCTCGAGGTCAACCTGCAGAAGTTCCTCGCCGCCGTGCAGCGCGGTCGCGACCGGCTCGCCGGCCGCGACGAAGAGCAGCAGCCGGTCGCTGAGCTCGAAGAGCAGTAGCGCGGGGCGGCGAGGGGGCGGGTGGGGTGCCCATCCATCGGAACCCGCTCGCTTTGCTCGCTCACAAGTTCCGCTGGACGGGCACCCCACCCGCCCGACGCGGGGGGCTGGTGCTATTCGAGGTTCAGCTCTCTTAGCTTGGACCAGCGGGGGTCCGTGCCGGTGTTGTGCTCGTGGGCGGCCGGGTCGGCGTCGTTGAGGGATTCGCCGCAGACTGGGCAGAGGCCGGCGCAGTCGGGGCGGCAGAGGATCTGGTTGGGCAGGGCCAGGACCGCCGCGTCGTGTGCCCAGCGGCCGAGGTCGAGCTCGTCGTCGATGATGTAGGGGCTGCGCAGCTCCTCGTCCTCGGTATGGGACTGGTCGACCTCGCGGGCGTCGATCTCCACCTCGACCGTGGCGCCCTCGAGACAGCGCATGCAGGGCCCCTCGACGCGCAGCGGGAAGCGCAGCCGGAAGGCGTAGCCGTTGCTCGGCCGCGAGACGTCGAGCCGCGCCCCCGGCTCACCCCCGCGCGGCGCGTAGGTCTGGCCGCCGAGCTGCAGCGGTTCGAGCCTCACCGGCAGGTCGAGACGGGCGCCCTCGCCATGCGCAAGCGAGAGCCGTGCGAGGTCGATGATCGTGTTTGGTGTCCTGGCCATTGCGAGCTCCTCCGCCCTGCCGCTTACGATGGCTGCTCCCGACGAGGTTACGAAATGGGTCAATTCGACTGGACGCCAGATGAGTACTTGGAGCGGATCCGCGACCGGATCCCGCTCTACGACGACCTGCAGGAGCAGGCGATCGCGGCGATCCCGTTCCCGCCCGAGCACGTTCTGGAGCTCGGCATGGGCACCGGCGAGACGACGCGGCGGCTGATCGGGGCCTACCCGGACGCCTGGGTGGTCGGCCTCGACTCCAGCCCCGACATGGTCTTCCGCGCCCGCCAGACCTACGACGATGTGCAGCTCGCCCGCATGGAGGACCCGCTTCCCGACGGCCCCTGGGACCTGGTGATCTCGGTCCTCTCGGTCAGCGATCTCGACGACGAGCAGAAGCAGGCGCTCTGCCGCCGGGTGAGAGAGGAGTCCCGCTCACTCGTAATCGCCGACAAGCTCAACGAAGACGACCTTGAGCAGCTAATCCAATGGTCCGGCGGCGAGGTCACCTGGCAGGCCGACGATTTGGCGGTCATCAGAGCGACCTACTGAGGGGCCCGCTACCATGCCCAACCCATGGCCGTCCCGAAGAAGAGAACTTCCCGCACTCGCCGCGACAAGCGGCGCGCTCAGCACAAGGCCGGCAAGGCGCGGCTCAACGAGTGCCCCAAGTGCCATAGCCCGCGGCTGCCGCATCGGGTCTGCCCGACCTGCGGCACCTACAAGGGCCGCGAGGTCATCCAGCACACGATGACCGATCCCACCGCGCCGGCTCCCGACACGGAGTAGCGGGTGGCCGACGGCCCGACCGTCGCCCTCGACGGGTTCGGGGCGGAGCAGGGCTTCGAGGTGCTGGCGGAGGGCGCGCGGATCGCCGCCGCCGACGGAATCCGCCTGCGCGTCTTCGGCCCCGAGCGCGAGCTCGGCCTCGATGGCGTCGACGGCGTCGAGGTCGTGCCGACCGCCGAGTGGATCGGCAACGAGGAGGACCCGGTGCCCGCGGTGCGGGCGAAGAAGCAGGCGTCGGTGGTGCGCGCGGCGCGCGACGTCTCCGAGGGCGAGTCCGCCGCGATGGTCAGCCCCGGCTCGACCGGGGCGACGATGGCCGCGGCGACCTTCGGCCTGCGGCGGCTGAAGGGGGTGCAGCGGCCGGCGCTGGCGGTGCGGCTGCCGGTGCCCGGCAAGCCGGTGCTCTTCCTCGACGTCGGCGCCAACGTCGAGGTGCGCGCCCAGCATCTCGTCCAATTCGCCTTCCTCGGCGCCGCCTTCAGCGAGGCGGTGCTCGGAGTCGCCGGCCCGCGCGTCGGCCTGCTCTCGGTCGGCGAGGAGTCCGGCAAGGGGCGGGAGGAGGTGAGCGGCGCGCACGCGCTGCTCAGCGAGGCCGAGGGGATCGCGTTCGCCGGCAACGTCGAGGGCGGCGACCTGCCGGGCGGCGCGGCCGACGTCGTCGTCACCGACGGATTCACCGGCAACGTCGCGCTGAAGCTGATGGAGGGAACGGCGAAGACCGTCACCGGGGCGATCCGCGACGCGGCCCGCTCCAACCCGCTGGCGACTCTCGGCGGCCTGCTGCTGCGGCCCGCGCTCGGCGGCCTGCGGCGTGAGCTGCACCCGGACACGACCGGCGGCGCGATCCTGCTCGGGCTGCGCGGCATCGCCGTCGTCGGCCACGGCAGCGCCGGCGCCGAGGGGATCGCCAACGCGGTGCGGCTGGCGGCGCGCTGCGTCGAGGTCGACGCCGTCGGGCGCACGGCGGCGCTGCTGGAGCGCGGCGGGGCGACGCGTGGGGCGATGGCCCGGGAGTCGGGCGCATGATAGGAACGCGGGCATGAACAAAGACGAGGTCTTCGATCTGGTTCGGGGTCATCTCGCCGAGGAGCTCGAGGTCGATCCGGGCAAGATCGGCGAGGGGACGCGCTTCAAGCAGGATCTCGACGCGGACTCGCTCGACCTCTACGAGCTGGTGATGGAGCTCGAGGACAACTACGGGATCTCCGTCTCCGAGCAGCAGGCGGCGCGGATCGAGACCGTCGGCGACGCCGTCGCCTTCGTCCTGGAGCATTCTCCGGCGTGAGCGAGGAGACGCTCGCCGGGCTCGTCGCGGAACTCCCCGACGATCTGCGCAGCCTCGCCCTCACACACTCCTCCTGGACCGACCGGCGACCGCTCTCCTACGAGCGGCTCGCCTACCTCGGCGACAGCGTCCTCGCGCTGGCGGTCGCAAGCGCGATCTACCGCCGCTTCCCGGAGATCGACGCGGGCGGGCTGACGAGGATCCACAACCAGGCGGTGAGCGGCGTCTCCTGCGCCGAGGTCGGGCGCGAGCTCGGGGTGCCGGAGATGCTGACCGAGGCCGAGCCCGAGATCGAGGACGCGATCCCGGCCGAGGCGCTGCTGGCCGGCTCGCGACCGCTGCCCGAGGTGACCGAGGCGCTGATCGGCGCCTGTTTCGTCGCCTTCGGCTTCGACCGGGCGGCGACCGCGGTCAGCGCCGCCTTCGCCGAGCAGATCGAGCTGGCGCTGGAAGCTCCGGTAGATGCGAAGTCGGCGCTGCAGGAGCTGCTCGCCCGCCGCGGGGCGCACGTAACCTACGTCGTGACCGGCGAATCCGGGCCCGCGCACCAGCGAACCTTCGAGGTCGAAGCGACCGTCGAGGGGGAGCGGGTGGGGACCGGGGCCGGCCGAAGCAAGAAGGCGGCCGAGCAGGTCGCGGCCGAGCGGGCGCTGAAGCGGCTCGGCGACTGAGCGGGGTCGCGTCCGACTCGATCGCAAGCCTTCCGGACAGAGGACGAGATGTATCTGAGATCGATCGAGATGAAGGGGTTCAAGTCGTTCCCCGCACGCACGAAGCTGGAGTTCTCTCCGGGCGTCAGCGTGATCGTCGGACCCAACGGCTCTGGCAAGTCGAACATCACCGACGCGGTGCTCTGGGCGCTCGGTGAGCAGAGCCCGGGGGCGATCCGCGGCGCCTCGATGCAGGATGTGATCTCAGCCGGCGGGCAGGGCGTCGGCCAGCGCCGCGCCGCCGAGGTCGAGGTCGTGATCGACAACTCCGAGGGACGGGCGGCGACCGATCTCTCGGAGATCGCCGTGCAGCGCACGCTCGACCGCTCCGGCGACGGCGTCTACCGGCTCAACGGCGCCCGTTGCCGGCTCGTCGACGTGGTCGAGGTGCTCTCCGACACCAACCTGGGACGCGAGATGCACTCGGTGATCAGCCAGGGCCGGGTCGAGTCGATCATCCACTCCAAACCGCGCGAGCGCCGGATGCTGGTCGAGGAGGCGGCCGGCCTCGGCAAGCACCGCAAACGCCGCCGCCGGGCCGAGCTGAAGCTGCGCGCCGCGCGCGACAACCTCGACCGGGCGCTCGACCTCGAGCGCGAGGCGCGGGCGCGGCTGCGGCCGTTGAAGCGCCAGGCGCAGGCGGCCGAGCTGGGGGCGCGGATCGAGCGCGAGGAGCTCGGGCTGCGCGGCCGTCTGGTCGCCGAGGAACTGCGCTTCGGCAAGGACCGCGCGCAGGCGGCGCAGAAGGCGGCGGAGAAGGCGCGCGCCGAGCGCGCCGCGATCGAGAAGAAGCTGGAAGCGGTGAGCGCCCGCCGCCGGGCCGCCGAGGAGCGCTTCGCGGCGCGCGACCGCGAGCGCACCCAGGCCTGGGGCCTGCTGACCAAGCTGCGCGGCGAGCAGCAGCGGATCGCCGTGCGCGCCGTCGCGCTGGGCGAGCGCGAGGCCGAGCTGGAGCGGGCGCTGGAGGGCCTGCGGGCCGAATTCGGGCCGCTGACCCTCGATCTCGGCTCGAGCGAGGGGGCGCCGGGGGAGCGGATCGGCAAGCTGGAGCAGGAGCTGGGCGAGATCGACGCGGGGCTCTCCGGCGCCGGGGCGGGCCTCGCCCGGGCGCGCTCCGAGGAGGCCTCGGAGTCCGAGCGCGAGGCGGCGCTCGGCGAGGTCCAGGCGGGGGCCGAGCGCGCCGCGCGCCACGCCCGGCGCGCCGAGGGCCTGCTCGGCGAGCGCCACCGTGAGGCGCTGCGCGCCCGCGTGGCGGCGGGCGAGGAGCTGCTCGACGACGTCCGCGCCGCCGCCGCGGCGGCGGGCGCGGCGGAGACGGCGATCCGCACGCGGGTCGAGCGGACCGAAGCCAAGGTCGTCGGCGAGCAGGGCGGCGGCGACGAGATCGCCGAGGAGATGCGCGAGTGCTCGCGCCAGGAGTCCGAGCTACAGGTCGAGATGAAGGGGGCCTCCGACGCGCTGACCGAGGCCCAGGTCGAGGCGGCGCACCTCGGCGACCGTCAGGCCGAGGCGGCGAAGGAGCTGGCCTCGATCGCCGAGCGGCTCGGCGAGGAGGTCGAGCCGGCGGAGCGGGCGCTGAGCGAGGAGGAGCGCCAGGACATCGACCGCCGCCTGCAGCGGCTGGAGCGCCGCCGCGCCCAGATCGGGCCGGTCAACCCGCTGGCCGAGCAGGAGTACGAGGAGGCGCGCGAGCATGTCGAGTCGCTGCAGGCGCAGCGCGAGGACACCGAGCGCGGCATGCACGAGCTCGAGGCGCTGATCCGCGACATCGACCGTGAGATCGAGCGTGCCTTCGAGCAGACCTTCGAGGCGACCGCGAAGAACTTCGAGGAGATGGTCGAGCACCTCTTCCCCGGCGGGCGCGGGCGCCTGCGCCGGGTCAGCCTGCGACCGGTGCAGGAGGCCGAGCAGGCCGAGCCCGAGGACGCCGAGGAGGACGGCACGGAGGGCGACGAGGAGGAGGAAGAGGAGCGCGAGGTGCTCGGGGTCGAGATCGAAGTCACCCCGGCGGGCAAGTCGACGCGCAAGCTCTCGCTGCTCTCGGGCGGCGAGAAGTCGCTGGTCGCGCTGGCCTTCGTCTTCGCCGTCTTCCTCGCCCGGCCGTGCCCCTTCTACATCCTCGACGAGGTCGAGGCGGCGCTCGACGACGCCAACATCGACCGCTTCCTGCAGCTGATCCGGCGCTTCTCCGACCGCGCCCAGTTCGTCATCGTCACCCACCAGAAACGGACGATGGACGCCGCCGATGTGCTCTACGGCGTGACGATGGGCGGCGATGGCGTGACCAAGGTCGTCTCGCGCCGCCTGCCGCGCGAACTCGAAGACGGCGCGGACGACTCCGCCGCCGGCGAGCCGCCGGCGCTCGAAGCCGCCTAGCGGCGCACATAGGATTCGCCCGTGTCCACGAGTTGGCAGGAGGCCTTCGACCTCGGCGCGCGCGACGTCGCGCCGGCGCCCGAGCCCGAGAGCGAGGAAAGGCGCCGCGGCGTCTTCCGCCGCCTGCGCCAGAGCCTCTCGAAAAGCCGCCAGGCGCTGGCCGAGGAGATCTCGGCCAGCCTCTTCGACCGGATCGACGAGGAGACCTGGGAGCGGCTCGAGGAGGCGCTGATCCTTGCCGACGCCGGCGCGCCGACGACCGCCGAGGTGGTCGAGCGGCTCGAGCGCGAGGTCGAGGGCGGCGCGGTCTCGCCCGACGGCGAGGCGGTGCGCGAGCGGCTGATCGAGATCCTCGCCGAGGTCTCCGCCAACGGCCGCCGGCCGATCGACCTCAGCGGCGAGCCGGCGGTGCTGTTGATGGTCGGCGTCAACGGCACCGGCAAGACGACGACGATCGGCAAGATCGCCTGGCACCTCTCGCGGGAATTCGGCCTCTCCGTCGTGCTGGCCGCCGCCGACACCTACCGCGCCGCCGCCGCCGAGCAGCTCGCCGAGTGGGCCGATCGGGCGGGGGCCGAACTGATCCGCTCCAAGGAGGGGGGAGACCCCGGCGCGGTCGCCTTCGACGCGATAGCCGCCGCCCGCGCGCGCGGCGCCGATGTGGTGATCGTCGACACCGCCGGCCGCCTGCACACGCAGGGCAACCTGATGGACGAGCTGGACAAGGTGCGCCGGGTGATCGCCAAGCAGATGCCCGAGGCGCCGCACGAGACGCTGATCTCGATCGACGCGACGACGGGACAGAACGGCCTGCGCCAGGCGCAGATCTTCTCCGAGGCGGTCGAGGTCGACGGCGTCGTCCTGACCAAGCTCGACGGCACCGCGAAGGGCGGCATCGTGCTGGCGATCGCCAACGAGCTCGGCATCCCGGTGAAGCTGATCGGCGCGGGGGAGAAGCTCGAGGACCTGCGCCCCTTCGACCCCGAGGACTTCGCCCGCGCCCTGCTCGCCGAGTGAGCGCGGTCGAGGTTTGAACCGGATAGCGAACCAAACCTCGACCACGGTTCCGTAGTCTGGGTCGACATGTTCGACCAACTCTCAGACCGGCTGCAGGCGACCCTCTCCGACGTCCGCTCGCGCGGCAAGCTGAGCGAGGGCGACGTCGATGCGGCGATGCGCGAGATCCGCCTCGCGCTGCTCGAGGCCGACGTCAACTTCAAGGTCGTCAAAGGCTTCACCAAGACGTTGAAGGAGCGCTGCCTCGGCGCCGATGTGCTGGAGAGCCTCGACCCGGGCCAGCAGGTGGTGAAGATCGTCAACGAGGAGCTGACCGGCCTGATGGGCGGCGCCGGCCGGGAGCTGGCCTTCTCGTCGAGCGGCCCGACGGTGATCCTGATGGCCGGCCTGCAGGGCTCGGGCAAGACGACTGCCTGCGCGAAGCTCGCCCGCCACCTCGGCGAGCAGGGCAAGAGCGTCGCGCTCGCCGCCTGCGACGTCTACCGGCCCGCCGCGGTCGACCAGCTGGTCACGGTCGGCGGGCGCGCCGGGGCAACCGTCTACGAGCAGGGCACCGAGGCCGACCCGGTGGAGATCGCCGCCTGGGCGCTCGACCGCGCCCGCGCCGAGGAGCGCGATGTGCTGATCGTCGACACCGCCGGGCGCCTGCACATCGACCAGGACCTGATGGACGAGCTGGCGAAGATCCGCAAGCGGACCAAGCCGCACGACGTTCTGCTGGTGGTCGACGCGATGACCGGCCAGGACGCCGTCGGGGTCGCCGAATCGTTCGCCGAGGCGGCCGAGTTCGACGGCGTGGTGATGACGAAGCTCGACGGCGACGCCCGCGGCGGCGCCGCGCTCTCGGTCAAGGCGGTCACCGGCAAGCCGATCCTCTTCGCCTCGACCGGCGAGAAACTGGACGCGTTCGAGCGCTTCCATCCCGACCGCATGGCCTCGCGCATCCTCGGCATGGGCGATGTGCTCAGCCTGATCGAGAAAGCCGAGCAGCAGGTCGACGAGCGCCAGGCCGAGGACCTGCAGCGCAAAATCGAAGGCGACGGCTTCACGCTCGAGGACTTCCTGCAGCAGATGAAGCAGGTGCGCAAGATGGGCCCGCTGAGCGGCCTGATCGGGATGCTGCCCGGGATGGGGGCGATGAAGCAGCTGAAGAACGCCGACGTCGACGAGGCCGAGCTCGACCGGGTCGAGGCGATCATCCTCTCGATGACGCCGCTGGAGCGCGCCAACCCGGCGCTGATCAAGGGCTCGCGCCGCCGCCGGATCGCCGACGGATCGGGGTCGCGGGTGCAGCAGGTCAACCAGCTGGTCAAGCAGTTCGACCAGATGCGCAAGATGATGAAGATGATGATGTCGGGCGAGCAGCCGAGCCCGCAACAGATCGCCCAGATGGCCGGTGGGAGCGCCCCGCGACCGAAGTACCGCAGGCGCTAGGCGTCAGTCCTGTAACCTCCTGCGCTGCTTATGGCCGTGCGTATAAGACTGAGAAGGGTGGGTTCGAAGAAGAACCCCGTGTGGCGGATCGTGGTCGCCGACAAACGCTCGCCGCGTGACGGGCGGACGATCGAGACGATCGGCCAGTACAACCCGCAGACGGAGCCCTCGACGATCGAGCTCGACGAGGAGCGCGCGCGTCACTGGCTCGAGCACGGCGCGCAGCCCTCGGAGACCGTGGCGACGCTGCTGCGGACCAAGGGCATCGCCGCCAGCGGCACCTAGCCAGATGACCGAGCTGCTGGAATTCCTCGTCAAGGCGCTGGTCGAGGAGCCCGACGCGGTCGAGGTCGAGGAGCTGGAAGAGGACGGTGACCTGATCTACGAGATCACCGTCGCCGAGGGCGATCTCGGCCGGGTGATCGGCAAAGGCGGCCGCGTCGCCAACGCGATCCGCACCGTGGCCAAGGCCGCCGCCGTGCGCCTCGACCGCCGCGTGATCGTCGACATCCTCGATTGAGACTAGACGTCTTCACTCTCTTTCCTGAGGCCTTCGACTGGTTTCAGGGGCAGCGCTCGGTGCAGAACGCGCTGGCCAAGGGCAACGAGCTGCGCTTCTTCAACTACCGGGAGACGACTCCGTTGGGCGCCGGGCAGGTCGACGACGCGCCGTACGGGGGTGGGGCGGGGATGGTCCTGCGGGTCGACGTCGTTGACGCGGCGCTGCAGGCCGCCTATGCGCGCGGCGAGGGCCCGCGGGTCGTGCTGCTCTCGCCGACCGGGCGGCTGCTCGACGACGAGTTCGCCGACGAGCTGACCCAGGAGCACCACGTGACGCTGCTCTGCGGCCGTTACGAGGGCTTCGACGAGCGGGTCCACGCGCACCTCGCCGACGACGAGGTCTCGATCGGCCGCTACGTGCTGGCCGGCGGGGAGCTGCCGGCGATGGTCGTCGCCGATGTGCTGATGCGCAAGCTGCCCGGCGCGCTGGGGCACGCGCGCAGCGCCGTCGAGGAGTCGTTCAGCCCGACGCTCGAGGGTATGCCCGAGTACCCCCATTACACGCGCCCGCCGTCCTACCGAGGCTGGGGAGTTCCCGATGTGCTGGTCTCCGGCGACCACGAGCGGGTGCGCGAGTGGCGGGTCGAGCAGAGCAGGGCCAGGGCCGAGCAGTTCGAAAAAAGTCCCGAGTAGGTACGATTCCGCGAGCCGCACGGAGCCACCACTCGGTTCCGGCGGTTTTTTCTCGCCAATGAGCTCTGTTATCGACAGCATCGAGCGGCGCCAGCAGCGCAAGGGCATCCCGCCCTTCGACGCGGGTGATCGCGTGCGCGTTCACTTCAAGGTGATCGAGGGCTCGCGCGAGCGGACCCAGGTCTTCGAGGGCATCGTGCTGAAGCGCCAGGGCTCGGGCGCGCGCGAGACGTTCACCGTGCGCAAGCAGTCCTTCGGCGTCGGTGTCGAGCGGACGTTCCCGCTGCACTCGCCGAAGATCGAGAAACTGGAGATCGCGGCGCGCGGCGATGTGCGCAGGGCGAAGCTCTACTACCTGCGCGGCCGAATCGGCAAGGCGGCTCGCGTCGCCGAGCGCCGCTGGGGCATCGACGAGGAGCTGATCTCGACCCCGGTCGCGGCCGAGGGCGAGGAGCCGAAGGCGGTGGACGCCGAAGGGGTGTCCCAGGCTGAGGACGAGCCGGAGGAGACGCCTTCAGACGACGCAAAAGCTGAGCAGGCTGAGGAGCCGGAGGCTGAGGCGGGGGAGACCGAGGACACGGCGGCTGAGGCAGAGTCGAAGCCCGACGCCGAGGACCCGGCCTGAGACGGCTGATCCCAAAGCCCCAGACCCGCGCTGGGGGTCTGGTCGAGCTGGTCGTGATCGTGGCCCTGGCGCTCGGTCTGGCGCTGGCTATCCAGGCCTGGCTGATCAAGCCCTACCAGATCCCGTCGGGCTCGATGGAGCCGACGCTGGACATCGGCCAGCGGGTGCTGGTCAGCCGCTTCATCTACCACTTCGAAGACCCGTCGATCGGCGACATCGTCGTCTTCCATCCGCCCGCCGGGGCCGACAGGGGCACCGAATGCGGCGTCCCGCACTCGCCGCGCGAGGCCTGCCCGCGGCCGACGCCGCAGGAGTCGAGTCAGAACTTCATCAAGCGGATCGTCGCCGGACCGGGCGACACGCTGAGCGTTCGCGAAGGCCATCCGGTCGTCAACGGCGTGGAGAAGAAGGACGAGCCCTACACGAACCCCTGCGGCATCGCCGGCGCCTGCAATTTGCCCAAACCGATCACCGTTCCGCCGGGCTACTACTTCATGATGGGCGACAACCGTGGCGCGAGCGACGACAGCCGGTTCTGGGGCCCCGTCCCCCGCAAGTGGATCATCGGCAAGGCCTTCGCCACCTACTGGCCGCCCGATCGCATCGGCACCCTCTAAGGCGCACAGGCGCCGGCTGGCGCGCTCGCAGCGACTGTTCTCCTTCGATCGCGGGCTCGGGAGTCGTTTCGTTGCCGGGGCGGACGAGGCGGGGCGGGGCTGCCTGGCCGGCCCGCTCGTGGCCGCCGGCGTCCTGATGGACTACGAGGAGTTGTCGAGTGCCGATCGCCGCGCGCTCAGCGGCCTGCACGACTCCAAGCAGATGAAGGCGGAGCTGCGAGAGGAGCTCTACCCGGCGGTGTTGCGGGCGGCGAGCCGGGTCAGCGTCGTCGTGCGCTGCGTGCGCGGGATCGACGACCGCGGCCTGCACGTGACCAACATCGAAGCGCTCTCCTGCGCGCTGGAGCGGCTGGCGCCGCACCCGGACGCGACCTGCCTGGTCGACGGCTTCAGCCTGCGTGAGTGCGCGGTGCCGCACCGGGCGGTGATCGAGGGCGACGGGACCAGCGCCGCGATCGCCGCCGCCTCGGTGATCGCCAAGGTGACCCGCGACCGCTACATGCACGGCGTCGCCGACCATCTGCCCGGCTGGGGCTTCGAGGAACACGTGGGCTACTCGACCCCCGAGCACCGGGCGGCGATCGAGCGGATCGGCATCTCGCCGCTGCACCGCCGCTCGTTCCAGTCGGTGGCGTACGCCCAGCTCGAGCTGGCGAGCTAGAAGGCGCCCTCGAGGTGCTCGTAGTCGACGACGCGGCCCGCGTGGTCGTAGGTGACGCCGACCGCGTCGAAGCGGATCGCGTCGTAGCGCGGCAGGTCGCGGCGCTCGCCCATCCAGGCGGTCGCCAGGCGGCGGATGCGGAGCTGCTTGCGCGGGCCGATCGCCAGCACCGGGCGCTCGGGCCCGAAGCGTGAGCCCGCCCGCCCGGCCTTGACCTCGACGAAGACCAGCGTGCGGTCGTCGAGGGCGACGACGTCGAGCTCGCCCTGGCGGGTGCGGGCGTTGCGCTCGACGATCTCCCAGGCGGCGGAGGCGAGGCGCTCCGCGACCAGGTTCTCAGCCGCGCGGCCGAGGCGTTGGCGAGGCTCGGTCATCGCGGCGACGGTAGGGGAGTCGGCGACCTCATGCCTTTTTTCACGAAGCCGCCGCTGAAGATTTAGATCCTGCGCACCACACGCGCGTCCGTGCCCGTCAGCGTGGCCGCAATGCTCGCCACCGCCCGCACATTCACCCTCGACGGCATCTCGGCCCGGCCCGTGCGGGTCGAGGTCGATGTACACAAGGGCCTGCCCGCCTTCAACGTCGTCGGCCTGCCCGACGCGGCGGTGCGCGAGGCGCGCGAGCGGGTGCGCCCGGCGCTCTCCAACTGCGGCTTCGAGTTCCCGCTGCACCGGATCACCGCCAACCTGGCGCCGGCCAGCCTGCGCAAGGCCGGGCCGGGGCTCGACCTGCCGCTCGCGGTCGCCTTGCTGGTCGCTTCCGGCCAGCTCGAGTGGGAGCGCCTGCCGCGGTTGGCGATGGCCGGCGAGCTGGCGCTCGACGGCGGTGTGCGCCCGATCCCCGGCGTGCTGGCGATCGCCGAGGCGGCGCGCGAGCGCGGCGTCGAGGCATTGATCGTCCCGGCCGAGAACGGGCCGGAGGCGGCGATGGTCGCGGGCCTCGACGTCCTGCCGCTCGACAGCCTCGCCCAGGTCGTCGGTTTGGCGAAGGGGGAGTGGGAGCCGGCGCGGCCCGAGCCGCTCGCCCTGCCGCTCGACCCCGGCCCAGGAGCGCCCGACCTCGCCGACCTGCGCGGCCAGCCGCACCTGCGCTACGCGATGGAGGTCGCGGCGGCGGGCGGTCACAGCCTGCTGATGGTCGGACCGCCCGGCGCCGGCAAGTCGCTGGCGGCGACCAGGCTGCCCTCGATCCTCTCGCCGCTGGCGCCCGAGGAGGCGCTGGAGGTGGCGCGGATCGCCAGCGCCCGCGGCCGTCTGGGACCTGGCTTCGGCGGCGGCCGTCCCTTCCGCGCCCCCCACCACACGGTCAGCCCGGCGGGGATCGTCGGCGGCGGCAACCCGCCGGGGCCGGGACAGGTGACGCTCGCCCACCGCGGTGCGCTCTTCCTCGACGAGCTCTGCGAGTTCCGCCGCGACACCCTGGAGGCCCTGCGCGGGCCGCTGGAGAGCGGCTGGGTGACGATCTCGCGCGCCGGCGCGACCCGGCGCCTGCCCTGCCGCTTCATGCTCGTCGCCGCCGCCAACCCCTGTCCCTGTGGGAGGGGGGAGGCCGACCCGGAGTGCAGCTGCCTGCCGCTCGCCGTGCGTCGCTACCAGTCGAAGCTGAGCGGCGCGCTCGCCGACCGGCTCGACATCCTGGTCGCGATCCGCCAGCCGAGCGCGGCGGAGATCGGCGGTCCGCCGGGCGAGTCCTCGGCCGCCGTGCGGGTGCGGGTCGCGGCGGCGCGGGGGCGCCAGGAAGCGCGCCTCGGCCCGGGCCGTTGCAACGCCGAGATGACGCCCGGCGAGGCGCGCGAGCAGGCGCTCTCGGAGGACGCGGCGGCGCTGCTCGCCGACACCTACAGGCGCCGGCGGCTCAGCGGTCGCGCCCACGACCGGGTGCTGCGCCTCGCCCGCACGATCGCCGACCTCGCCGAGGCCGACAGCGTCGGCCGCGACCACATCGCCCAAGCGCTGCAACTGAGGAGGAGAGACCATGATTAGCCAAGTCAAGCCCGAGGCCTGTGCGGAGTGCCTGCGCCGCGCGCGCCTGCTCGCCCACCTGGCCCCCTACATCGAGAAGGTCGCCACCGGCGCCCCCGGGCAGCGCTCGCCCGAGCTGCTGCGCCTCGGCAACGAGGACCTGGTCGCGGCGGTCGCGCCCAAGGTCGGCGGGCAGATGCTCGCCCAGGTCGCCGCCGTGCCGGGCGAGCGCCTGGCGGCCGAGCTCGAGGCCGCCGAGTGCTGGGCGGTCTGCCGCCACGACCCGCTCTATCCGGTCGGCCTGCGCGACGCCGCCGACGCGCCGTGGGCGCTGATCGGCAGGGGCGATCCGACTTTGCTCATGCGCCTCTCGCCCGAAGAGGCGGTGACCGTGGTCGGCGCCCGCCGCGCCAGCACCTACGGCCGCGAGGTCGCGCGGGAGCTGGGGCGCGAGCTGGCGAGCGCCGGACTGGTCGTCGTCAGCGGTCTCGCCTTCGGCATCGACGCCTGCGCGCACCGCGGCGCGCTCGACGGCGGCCTGACCGTGGCGGTGCTCGGCTGCGGCGCCGACGTCGCCTACCCGGCCGCGCACCGCTCACTCTGGCGGCGGATCGGCGAGGAGGGCCTCGTGCTCTCCGAGCTGCCTCCAGGCTGCGGCGCCTGGCGCTGGAGCTTCCCCGCCCGCAACCGGATCATGGCGGCGCTCTCGGGGATGACGGTGGTGGTCGAGGCGGCGGAGCGCTCCGGTTCGCTGATCACGGCCGACCTGGCGGCTGACCTGGGGCGCGACCTCGGCGCGGTTCCCGGCCCGGTCGGCTCGCGCCTCTCTGTTGCACCGAACAACCTGATCGGCGGCGGCGCCTGCCTGGTCCGCGACGCCCAGGATGTGCTCGACGCGATGCTCGGGCCGGGGGCGCGGCGGATCGAGCGCTCCGGCCCCGAGCTCGACGACGTCCAGCAGGCGGTGCTCGAAGCGCTCGAGCTCGGCTTCGAGACCTGCGACGCGATCACTACCGAGCTCGCCCTGCCAGGCGCCGAGGCCGCCGCAGCCCTCGCCGACCTCGAGGCGCTCGGCTACCTCAACTGCTCGCTGGTCGGCGTCTACACGCGGACGACTCTGCAGCCGTCAAGGGAGGCCTGAGATGAACATCGCGCTTGCGCCCAGTCCAACGAGCCCGCAGCAGGAAATGTCCATGGCTGTTGTCCATGGTATTCTCACATCCATGAGGACCATTCCAGCTGGAGAGTTCAAGCAAACCTGCCTGCGGCTGCTCGACGAGGTCGGCGCCTCCGGTGAGCCGATCGTGATCACCAAGCGGGGGAAAGCTGTAGCCCAGCTCACTCCGGTGAGGCCAGAGCGCTCGGAGGACTGGCTCGGGGCGATGCGCGAGCGGGGCGAGGTAAAGGGCGACCTGGTCGCCCCGGCGACGGATCTCGCCGAGTGGGAGGTTCTGGGCGAATGAAGCTCCTCCTCGACACGCATATCTGGCTTTGGCGCCTGCTGGATCCCGGGCGGCTTTCCAAGACCGCCGAGGGGGCGATCGCCGACCGCGACAGCGAGCTGTTCCTCTCGCCGGTCTCCGCCTGGGAGACGCTGGTTCTCGCCCGTAAGGGTCGCCTCGCGCTCGCTCCGTCGCCAAGCGAGTGGGTTCTCGATGCCTTGCGTCGCTCGGCGCCGAGATCCGTGCCGCTCAGCCACGGCATCGCGATGCGGAGCGAGGCGCTCGACGGCTTCGGCTCCGACGATCCGGCGGACCGCTTCCTCGTGGCCACTGCCCTGGAGCACGACCTCACTCTGGTCACCGCTGACAGCGAGATGCACGCCTTCTCGCCGCTGACGGTGCTCTGGTAGCGGGCGGAAAGGCCATCTAGGGTGCAGCTCGTGAATGCCGTTCGTGTCCCCACCGCCCTCTCGATCGCCGGCTCTGATTCCGGCGGCGGCGCGGGCATCCAGGCCGACCTGAAGGCGTTCGCGCGCTGCGGGGTGCATGGGATGACCGCGATCACGGCGATCACGGCACAGAACACGCGTGCGGTTGAGTGGGTCGAAGCGGTTTCGCCCCAAGCCGTCTTCAACCAGATCCTCGCGATCAGCGAGGACATGGGGGCTGACGCGGTGAAGATCGGCATGCTCGGCTCGGCTGCGACGATCGACGCGGTCGCTGTCGGGCTGACGTATATCGGGGTCGCGCTTGCGCCCGTGGTGATAGATCCCGTCATGGTTTCGGAGAGTGGAGCGGCGCTGATTGACGACGAGACCAAAGCGGCGCTTGTCGAGTTCCTGCTGCCACGCTGCGCGATCGCCACTCCCAACATCCCCGAGGCCCGCGAGTTGACTGGCCTGGGGGAGGGGGCAACGCAGGAGGAACTGGCGCGCGGGGTCCTCGAGCTGGGGCCGAAGGCGGTGGTAGTCACCGGCGGTCACAGCGACGAGCTGGTCGACGTCTTCGTCGACGGTGAGCGCGTTGTCGAGATCGCCGGTGAGCGCCACTCCGACGGCGCCTCGCATGGCTCCGGCTGCACCCACTCCGCGGCCTTGGCGGCGTTCCTCGCCCGCGGCAAGCCGCCGCTGGAGGCCGCTCGCGAAGCAAGGAAGATCGCGTCCGCCGCCGTCGCTGCGGGCCTGCGCGACCTTGGTGCCGGCCCCGGTCCGGTCGACGTCTTCGAGCTCAGCGGACGCTAGTCGGCGAGGAACTCGTCGAGCAGGTCGTTGAAGCGCGCCGGCCGCTCCATCTGCGGCACATGGCCGGTGCGCTCGAACAGCTCGAGTCGCGAGTCGGGGATCAGGCGGTGGTAGCCGATCGCCGCCTCGACCGGGACGACCTGGTCCTTGAGACCCCAGACGACCAGGGTCGGGATATCGATCTCGGTCAGCCGGTGGCGGGTGTCGTAGCCGCCGATCGCGCGGATCGCGTCGGCGAACCCGGGCGCGCCGACGCCTGGCTCCATCTGCTCGCGCAGCAGCTCGGGCCGCACCCGGTTCGGGTAGCGGAAGACCCGGCCGAAGGCGACCTCGCGGCCCTTCGGGCGGTTGACCCAGAGCCGGCGCGGGCCGCCGAGGAACGCCACCCCGGCTTCGAACAGATTGACCGCCGCCTCCAGCCGGCGCCCTTCGGCCTCGGCGAAGCTGATCCCCGCGGCGGAGACCAGGACCAGCTTGCCGAAGCGCGAGGGTCGTTCGACGATCGCCTCGGTCGAGACGAAGCCGCCCATCGAGTTGCCGACCAGCGCCGCGACCCGGTCGATGCCGAGCTTCTCGCAGAAGTCGTGGATCAGGCGCCCGTAGGCGGGCATGTCGATCTGCCAGGAGGGCATCGGGCTGTCGCCGAAGCCCGGCAGGTCGAGCGCGATCGCGCGGTGGGTGCGGCCGAAGTGGGGGAGGTTCTCGAGCCAGTTGCGCCAGCAGCCGCCGAGCCCGTGGACGAAGAGGATCGGCTCGCCTTCGCCGATTTCGGCGTAGTTGACCTCGGCGCCGGGAAGCCGTACCCGGTGCAGGTGCTCGCGCCAGTCGATCTTCAGCCACTCGGGATCCGGGTTGCCGTAGTCGCTGGCCGGGAACTTGACCGAGCCGCTCATCACCGTCTCAGGCATGCGCCGATCCTATCCGGCCGCCTGGGGCGGTAGTGCCAGGGCACCGCAGGCCGGCGCGTTGCCGCGCCGGCCTGCGGTGCCACGCACCTTCAGTGAATCTGGACGTTTCCTCCGCGCAGGGTCTCGCCCTGGCCGGCGCGATATCCGCCGGACAACGTCAGCTCATACCGATCTGCCGTTCCCGGCTCGGCGGCATCGACGAGCCGCAGCCGGAAACGCTGGATTCCCCCGTCGAGCTCGACCTTGCCCCAGATCCATGCCGTATCGCCGTCGACGTGGATCGCCTCGATCGCCGAGGTGTGGAGCGTCAAACCCGCGACATGATCGTTGAATTGAAGGGTGCCACGAGGCTCCCCGTGCTTGGTCATGAACTCGAATCCGCTGGTGGCGAAACCGCCGGGCAGATCGATCTTCACACCACCCGTGACCTTGCCGTCGCTGCCCGTGAACAGGTGCAGCGGCAGTTGGGCGGTTTCGCACTCGTTCACGGTGATTTCCTTGGTGATCGCGAACTGCCCTTCGATCGGCACGGCGTCGGGGTCGGTCGTGAACAGCCCTTCCGGCAGGAAGGCGACGACCCGGTAGGTCCCCGGCAGCAGTTCGTCGAAGGTGGGGGCCCCGGTCAGCGTCCGCGGCAGGCTCGGGTCGTTTTCGAGGATGCCGGGGACGGAGACCTCTTCCAGGCGGACTTTCATCGGCGCCGGTTCTCCGGTCGAGTCGTCGACAGGCGAGATCGAGGCTCCGCCCAGACAGACGTTGCCGAAGTCGGCGTTTTCGACCTCCTGTCCGCTGATCACGGTGTAGGTCCGCGTGCCTTCGCCGCCTGGGTCAGTCTGGCGCCAGCCTTCCTGCAGCAGCTCGCTCACCGTGTACGTGCCGGGGTGGACGCTGAAGGAGAAGGCGCCTTCGCCGTCCGTGACCCGGTGTTCGCCGTTGGAAAGAGGGATCGTCCATTTTCCGAGCCCGTTCTCTAGCGGATCGCGTTCCCCGTTGACATTCGAGTCGTCGTACTTGTGCCCGGCGATCGTCGCGGGACGGTAGTTGCCGAAGTCGCGGCCGGGGTAGCTGGTTTCTTCGGCGCCGAACGGCACGCTGAAAGAGCCCGGGGCCTCACTGGCAAGCCAGCCTTCTTTCTGCGCCTCTTCCACACGGAAGCTTCCGGCGCTTATATCCAGGTGGTCGGCGTCCAGGTCGAAGGAATAGTGGCCGCCGGCCCCCGTGGTCGTGGTGGCGACGACGTTGCCCTGATAGCGCAGCCTGATCGTCCATCCGGAGAGGCCCGGCTCGCCGGCCTCCCGTTTGCCGTCGGCATTGAGGTCCTCGTACTTGATGCCGCTGACGGTCGGCATCGGGCCGGCGCCTCCGCCTTTACTGAAGTTCCCGCAGACCGTTGCGATGAAGTCACCATTCCAGTAGAGCACGGTGAGCGGTCCCTCATTGATCGCATGGCTCACGGGGTCAAATTCGTAGTAGCCGGAGGGACACGGCTCCGGATGGGCGTATTCGACGCATCCAGACCAGTCTCGTGAACCCAGTTCGACTTGCCGCTTGGGCGCCCAGGTGAGGAAGTTCGCGTCGAAGCCCCTGGCGCTAGCTTGGTAATAGCCCGAAAGGGGCGCCTGTACGAATTGAGCCCGCGAGATCTCGTGGCCCGGACCCGGGTCGTAGATGAAGGTGTTGCGCCCGGCACCCGGTGGGGAATTGCGCATTGCCGTCTCGTTTGTCCATGGTTCGGCCATCGCCACGCTGGGCACCACCAGCGCTGCCATTAGCGCCAGTCCGCTTGCCAACAGCCACAGCCGTGGTCCGCGTGAAACTTCTCTGCTGCGCCTCATAGTCTCCCTTGAATCGAATTGAACACCGATCAATGTACTTGTTCCGAATGTCTAATAGAAAACATTGCGGTATTCAAGGAGGAACTATGGACTATGCGTAACCCATCCGTTCGAGGATCGGGATCTCGCGGATCTGTCCGCGCTTGCAGCGTTTCTGCGGATCTCCCATCAGCAAGCCGAGCCCTATCCGGTTACCCCCGGCTGAAACCGGTCAATCCGGCGTCTGAGTGGCGCACGGATTCAGTTTCCGGGCCGTGATTCTCGAAGCCGCGCCAGGTGTCGACGCCCATGAGGTGGTTGCCCTTTGGTGCCCGCGACGCCCTGTCGCTGCTAGTCGTCGCTCTTGCGTTTGGCCTGGCGGCTCTGTCGCTCTCTTCTCTTCGTCCCTTTCTTCTTCCCCTTTTGGCCTGGATTCCCGTCACTTTGCGGGTCGTCGTCCGCCTGAGGCGAAAACAGATCGACCAACTCCTCCGCATCCGAGGGAAGTCCCACTTTCCGCTTCTTCACTGCGGATGGGTAGCCGAGGATCGAGACAGTGCAGGAGATGCCCTCCTCGTCTGCCGTGATCAGCCTTTCCCCGCTCGTCTCGTGAATGGCGAGCACCTCTTCCAGCGCTCGGTAGAGCACCGCCATCAGTTCTTGCCAGCCCTTCTCGTCAACGATCAGCGGCGACCAGCTCATATGCGCGTTCTCGTGAGAGTCGTAGGTCTCTTCGTAAATCGCCGTCGCCGCATCCACCAGCAAGTTCTGAAACAGCGAAGCTCGAAGGCCCGGCTTGATCGGGTCGGCGACTTTCGGCCACACAGACGGATCGAGGTAGGCGCGGGCCGTCGCCTCGTAGAACACCTCGGTTGCCCCGCGTCGCTTTCGCTCGCCGACCTTCTTGATGAGCTTCGCCTTTCTCAGCACCTCAATCTCGTAATTGACCTGCCAATAGTCAGCGCCGAGTTCCTCCGAGAGGCCGATGGCGCTGCCCTTGCGTTCCCCGAGAATCGCGAGTATCTGGTTGCGCAGGGCATTGGCCATCGCCTTTACCAGAGCTCCGTCGATTTGCCTTCTCGCCTGGGCGAGCTCCCCGCGCTTCCTCATTCCCCGGTATTTCGCTGGCGTCATTAGGTATCTCCCTCTCCTGTTTTGGTACTGGCGCGAAGACTGTAGTCGATTTGGCCTGAGTTTTGGGTCGATTTTCCAGCGGATTCAAGGGAATTTGTCTTTTGTAGGCAACCCTTCTTATGCTTGAACTTCTCTTATCATAAGTCCGTAAGTCGGCGGTTATGGGAGGAGGTGATCTAGTGAAGCTCAGACTTCAGGACCCGGTGTCTCCGGTCTCGTCGGTCCACAAGAACGGCTGACCGCAACCGGTCGCGGTTCGGTAGACAGACAACTATTGGGAGGCGAAAATTGTCGAAGTTTTGACGATTGCGCGCCGCCCTCCGATAGCTAATCCTTCCTGCATCGCTCGGGAGGAAAAAACTGCTTGGCTCGCGTCGCACCTCCCATGGACGGGGCCATGCGGACTGGCGCCCTGGGCGGCGGGCTGTTCCGCCGTCGCCCAGGGTTGCCTGAGGGAGGGATGCGCGGCATTGACGCCAGCCACCCAGGCGGGCCCCTGATGAGTGGCGATCCAGAGGCAGTGTGGGCAGGCCTACCGGGAAACGTCGACCACCCGTACCGCGTGGCGATCATTGAAGCCTTGCTGTGGATCGGCGAGCCGCTTTCCGCGATCGGGGTGGTCGATGTTCTCGACGGCTACATGTCGATGTGGAGCGCCGTAGCCCATCTGGAAGCCTTGGAACGACTGGGCGTGGTCGAACGTGCGCCGGGCACGGTTGTGGCGCAGGCTGGCGAGGACCGTTTCGACATCCCCTATCGTCTCGTCGGCAAGGGGTGAGGGGGCGATGCCTGGGGGGGCGGAGCACGGTCACGTCGGTAGAAGTGGTGTAACTGGCGCGTAGGAGCCGGAACGAAGTTCCGGCCACCGCGGGCCCCAGACTCGTCGGTTGAAGTCCAACCCAATCGACGAAAGGAAGCACCACGATGGCCGAGAGCCAGAGCATGACGACCGCCGAGGTCGTCGCCAAGACCCTGATCACCGAGCACGCCGACTTCCTCCGCGACGCCGTCGCGCTGGTCGCGCGTGAGCTGATGGAGGCTGAGATCTCGGGTCAGATCGGCGCCGCCCGCGGCGAGGTCTCCCCAGAGCGCTCGACGCACCGAAACGGCTACCGGGACCGCGCCTGGGAGACCAGGGTTGGGGAGATCGAGCTGGCGATCCCGAAAAAGCGCGAAGGCGCCGCCTACTTCCCCTCCTTCCTGGAGCCGCGCCGACCCGCCGAGCAGGCGCTGCTGGCCGTGGTCATGGAGGCCTACGTCAACGGCGTCTCCACCCGCAAGGTCGACCGCCTCGTCTCCCAGCTGGGGATCTCGGGGATGAGCAAGGACCGGGTCTCGGCGATCTGCCGGGGCCTGGACGAGCGGGTGTCGGCCTTCCGCGAGCGCCCACTGGAAGGGGAGTACCCCTACCTCTGGCTCGACGCCAAGCACGTCAAGGTCCGATCCGATGGCCACGTGCGCTCCAAGGCGGTGGTGATCGCCTACGGGGTGCATCAGTCGGGGCGCCGCGAGGTGATCGACCTCGACGTCGGCGAGGTCGAGTCGGGCGCCTTCTGGGTCGAGTTCCTGCGCTCGCTGCGCGCCCGCGGCCTCGCCGGCGTCCGCCTCTGCGCCTCCGACGCCCACGAGGGGCTGAAGGGCGCGATCGCGCGGGTGCTGGGCTGCCCCTGGCAGCGCTGCACAGTCCATTTCGTCAGGGATATGCACCAGCACTGCCGCCCGACCCAGCGCGGCATGGTCTCCGCCGCCCTGCGCGAGGTCTTCAACGCCGAGGGCCACGAGCAGGCTCGAGAGCGTGCCACGGCGGTGATCGAGCGCCTGGCCCCGACGGTGCCCAAGGTCGCCGAGCTCCTGGAGGACGCCGAGGAGGACCTGCTCGCCTTCTACCGCTTCCCCGCGCCGCACTGGTCCAAGTTGCGGAGCACCAATCCCCTGGAGCGGGTCAACCGCGAGGTCGGGCGGCGCTCCGACGTCGTCGGGATCTTCCCCGATGACGCGTCGGTGATCCGCCTGGTCGGAGCGCTGCTGATCGAGCAAAATGACGAGTGGCTGGTCGCCCGCCGCTACCTCTCCGAGGAGTCGCTCGCCCTGGTCCTGCAGGACCAGGGCGACGAGGGACGAGAGGAGGTGCCGGCACTACAAGCCGCGTGAAGGGACTGACGAGCGGTTACACCACTTCCGCCTACTTGACT
>DATFMX010000015.1:0-26015 GCA_035266685.1 Solirubrobacterales bacterium | reverse complement strand
GACGAGAGCGCGAACGTGATGCCGGCGACGATCGCCGCGGCCAAGGCCGGGGCGACGACCGGCGAGTGGGCCGGTGTGCTGCGCGAGGCCTTCGGCGCCTACCGGGCGCCGACCGGCGTCGACGGCGCCGCGCCCCCCGGCCACCCCGAGGAGCTGGCGGCGATCCGCCGCCGGGTCGAGGAGGTCTCGGCGCGGATCGGCCACCGGATCAAGATCCTCGTCGGCAAGCCCGGCCTCGACGGCCACTCCAACGGCTCCGAGCAGATCGCCCTGCGCGCCCGCGACGCCGGCATGGAGGTGATCTACCAGGGCATCCGCCTGACCCCCGAGGAGATCGCCTCTTCGGCGCTGCAGGAGGACGTCGACGTGGTCGGCCTCTCGATCCTCTCCGGCTCCCACCTGGAGCTGGTGCCCGAGGTCGTGCGCCGCCTGCGCGAGGAGGGCGTCGACGCCCCGGTCGTCGCCGGCGGAATCATCCCCCCCGCCGACGCCGAGCGCCTGCGCGCGGCCGGCGTCGACGGCGTCTACACGCCCAAGGACTTCGACCTCAACAAGATCATCGGCGAGATCGTCGCCCTGGTCGAGCAGCGGGCGAGCGCCGGGGCTGCGGCCTGAGCGCACCCACCCTGCGCCGAAGCCCGTCCCGCGCCACAATGGGGCGATGACTGAGATGAACGGGGACCGGGCGTCGTGGCTGCGCTGCTATCGCTGCTGGTCCCGCAACCTCGAGATCCAGCTGCACTACGACGCGATCCGCCGCGTCGACCCGGACACCGGCATCCCGGCGGAGGGGATCGACGAGATCCAGGAAGCGGCGGTGCAGTGCCTCGACTGCATGCACGACCAGCCCCACCTGACCTTCCAGGACGACCGGGTCGTGCCGATCGAGGGTCGCTGGGAGCGGATGGTCGCCGGCACCCCCTGGGTCGCCTCCTGCACGGTGACCGTCGACCAGGACCGGGTCGAGAGCTGCGCCGGACCGGAAGCGGCCGAGCTGCTCGCCTACGGCGCCCTCGGCGAGGCCGGCGTGCGCGAGTTCTTCGCCCACGTGCGCTTCCACAAGCACGAGGAGGAGCGGATCGTCGTCCACATGCTGGTCGAGCTCTACGCCCGCTCGGCCGAGGAGGCGACCGAGGTGCTGGAAGACGCCGCCCACGGCCAGCTCGAGATCACCTCGCTGGCCGAGGAGTCGCGACCGCCGGCGCACGCGTCGGACGAGGCGCACTGAACCGCCTATCGATTTCGTTCGAATATCCGTCCGAAGCCCTGCCCCGCGGAGGCCCTGCAAGCGTACTTGCCGACTTGAACAGCGGACGCCCGTTGTCGATGTGTTGAGCGGCATTGGAGTTTTCCCCGCCACAGCTTTATAAACCCTCGGAGATCGCGACCATGGAGAGTTCAACCGCAACCCACCCGAATCGCCCCGAAGGCCCCACCGCGGCCTCGGGCGTCGAGTCGACCTCGGTCGATGTCGGACGGGCTCGCCACCGCGGCGCGGTCCTGGCGCGGATGCTTCTGTTTGCCGATTCGCTGGCTGCCTGCTGCGCCGCGGCTATCGCCGTGGGCACGCTGGGCCTGGCCTCCTGGCAAGGCGCCGGCTACGCGGCTTGCGCAACGCTGCTCTGGCCCCTGGCCGCGTTCAGCATCGGCCTCTACCGCAGCGACCAGCTCGCCACCTGGGCCTCCGCGGTCAGCGAGGTGCCGCGGGGCTTCGTCTCAATCCTGCTGATCACCTGGCCGCTGTTCGGCGTTGCCTCCGCCCTGCCGCTCAACCGCGTCGTCGAGCTCACCTTCCTTACGGTGGTCGGGATAGCTCTGCTGACCGGGGTCGCCCGCACCGTCGTCCGCGCCGGCCTGCACCGGGCGCCGGAGCTGCGCCAGCGCACGCTGATCCTCGGCTCCGGCTTCGTCGCCGGCCAGGTTGTCGAGAAGCTCCACAACAACGCCCAGTTCGGGCTCGTCCCGGTCGGGCTCGTTGACGACGAGGTACACGACGCCGGCACCCCGGACCTGCCGTGGCTGGGCCGCTTCTCCGACCTAGACACGATCATCAAGGCGCAGCAGATCGATCGCGTGATCATCGCCTTCTCCAAGGCCAGCCACGAGCAGCTCCTGCAGTCGATCCGGGCCTGCCGCGACGCCGGCGTCTCGATCGACGTCGTCCCTCGTCTTTTCGAGTTCCTCGACGGCGTCCGCGCCCTCGACCAGGTCGGCGGCCTGCCGCTGCTCTCAATCGGCTCCCCTGTCCTCACCTCGGCCTCGGTCGCGGCCAAGCGTGTGCTCGACGTGCTCGGCTCGCTCGCGCTGATCGCGGTTTTCTCGCCCGTGATGATCGCCACGGCGATCGCGATCAAGCTCGAGTCGCGGGGGCCGGTTTTCTTCCGTCAACCACGCGCCGGTCGCGGAAACACGAGCTTCGAGGTGATCAAGTTCCGCTCGATGTACGTCGACGCCGAGCAGCGCAAGGCGGAAATGGAGAAGCTCAACGAGGCCGCCGACGGCGTCATGTTCAAGATCCGCAGAGACCCGCGGATAACTCGCGTCGGTAGCTTCATCCGCCGGTTCTCACTCGACGAGCTGCCGCAGCTGTTCAACGTGCTGCGCGGTGAGATGAGCCTGGTCGGGCCACGGCCGCTGATCTTTCCCGAGACCGCGGCGCTGGAAGAAGACTGGCACCTGCGCCGGCTCGAGCTGCGTCCAGGGCTGACTGGCCCGTGGCAGGTCTACGGCCGCTCGCAGAGCCCCTTTCAGGAGATGGTCCGCTTCGACTACCAGTACGTCGCCGGCTGGTCACTCGCCCGCGACATCGAGATCCTGCTGGCAACGATCCCGGCCGTTCTCTCGGGCCGCGGCGCCTACTGACTCTCGGGGTGACCGGATAGCGCCGGACATCCGTCCGGCATACGCGTGATCGCTTCGCCGGTCGCGATGAGCGGACGAAGGGGCTCCAATGAGAGCCCGCCGGAACATCGCTCTGTCGGTCGCAGTCCTCGCGCTCTCCCTTGCGGCAACCGAGCCGGCCGCAGCCGCCACCGGCATCTCCGCGGCCCGCGTCGCGACGCCGAAGGTCCTGCGTCACCATCGCCACGTTACCGAAGAAGCTCCCGCGACGGCGCCTGTCACGACGCCGGCGCCGCCCCCCCGCGGGCGGCGGCATCCGTCGCCCGCCGAAGGCAGGCCCGCTCCGACCCCGACCCCCGAGCCCGCCCCCGAAGCTGAGCCCGTCGGACCGGAACCCGGACCGGAGCCGGAACCGGCTGGACCCGAATCCGGCCCGGCGCCGCTGCTCGAAGCAGGCTTCGAGCAGGGCCTCGCAGGCTGGAACACCGCCGGCCTCGGCGAAGCGCTGCCCAGCGTCGTCAGCGACATCGTCCGCTCCGAATCGCACTCGGCGAAGTTCGCGCTCACGGGCGGCCAGAACCGCTCCGAGCTGATCCTCGGCGGCAGCGGCAGAGAGGACACGGCGGACGCCGTGCGCTTCTACGAGGGCGACGAATACTGGTACGGCTTCTCCTTCTACATCGTCTCGATGGTCTACGGGCACCCCGGCGCCCACAACCTGATCATGCAGCTCAAGAGCAACGACGGCGGTTCGCCCGCCTTCGGCCTGCAGCTCTGGGACTACCAGGGGCATCGCGGCCTTTGGAGCCACTCCACCGCGATGGGCGGGGAACGCTTCCTGGCCCCCGCCGCGGAGCGCCAGTGGCACGACGTCGCGATCCACTTCAAGGCGTCGCGCGTCGGCACCGGCTTCTACGAAGTCTTCCTCGACGGCAACCTGGTCGACAGCCGCTCGGGCACGAGCATGATCGTGCCGGCCGCCGACCACGCCTACATCAAGGACGGCATCTACCGCAACGGCGGCACGATCCCCGGCACCTCGGAGATCCGCCTCGACGACGCTCGCCTCGGCACCTCCTACGCGGCCGTCAGCGCCGGCTGAACAGGCCCTTTCAGGCACCCCCAGGGCGCCTCGAACATCCGTCCACCACCGGCTTGACAACTGCGGTGGCCCGGCCCTCCGGCCGAGCAAGCCCATATGAGGGCAACCACCGCCAAGAGTCACTTCCCGAGCCGCCTCGTGACCCTGATCGCGGCGGCCCTGACGACTCTTACCCTCCTCCTCGCTGGCGCCCTGCCGAGCGTCGCCGGAGCCGGCCAAACGGCGCCGGCGAACGCGAGCGGCAAGAGCTCGAGCCATCTCCGGGCGAGCCACCGCCACATGAGCAAGGCCCGCCGCCGGCATCTGCGCCGGCAGGCGCGGCGGCATCGCCTCCAGGTCCTAGCCCGCCGCGCCCATGCTCGTCGCGCCCGCCGCGCCGGACGCAGGCTGGCCGTTGCCTCCAACTCCGCAGTCAACCGTCCGAAGACCAAGGCCCCAGTCGCTCCCAGCAGCACCGGACCGGGCGTCCTCGACGCCGGCTTCGAGGAAGGCCTGCTCAACTGGAACACCGCCGGCGTCGGCGAAGCGCTCCCCAGCGTCGTCGACGACACCGCGCGCAGCGGGCTGCACTCGGGCAAGTTCGTCCTCACCGGCGACCAGGACCGATCCGAGCTGATCCTCGGCGGCAACGGCGGCGGCAGCACCAACGGGATGATCGAATTTGGCGAGGGGGCCGAATACTGGTACGGCTTCTCCTTCGAGATCGACCAGATGGTCTACGGCCACCCCGGCGCCCACAACCTGATCATGCAGTTCAAGGGCAACGACGAAGGCTCCCCCGCCTTCGGCCTGCAGCTCTGGGACTACGAAGGCGACGAAGGCGAATATTCCGGCGAATCGAAGGGCCTCTGGAGCGAAGGTCCGGCCATGGACGGCAACCGCTTCCTCGCCCCCGTCGCCGAACACGAATGGCACGACGTCGCGATCCACTTCAAGGCCTCCGCGGTCGGCGCCGGCTTCTACGAGGTCTTTCTCGACGGCAACCTGGTCGACTCGCGCAGCGGCGTCAGCATGATCGCCGGCGGCGCCAGCTTCGCCTACATCAAGGACGGGCTCTACCGCAACGGCGGCGCGATCCCGGGCACCTCGGAAATCCACCTCGACGCCGCCCGCCTCGGCCACAGCCAGACCGAAGTCAACGCCGGCTGATCGATCCCGTACGCGGCTTACGCCCGCCGGCCGGTTGGTCGATGATGCCGAGGTGGCCGTTGAAGAGCATGCCGAAACCCGGGCGCGCATAGCGCTTGTCCAGCAGGGCGACCCCACCGATCCGGCCTCCTGGTCGGGCGTTCCGGCGCGGCTCGCCAAGGGCTTCGAGCAGGCGGACTGCGAGCTCGTGCCGGTCCGCGCGAGCTTCCCTGGGGCAGATCGCCTCGGCCGCCTACTCGGCATGTCGTGGGCGAAGCAGGCGACCAACCGCGGCTTCGCCGCCGCCTGCGGCGCCACGGCCGACCGCTGGCTGCACCGCGCCGGGAAACTCGACGGCATCGTGATGATCGGCAGCGGATACCGCCTTCGCAGCGAGGTCCCGATCGTCACCTTCGAGGACATGACGCTGGCGCAGGCGCTGGCGCAGGGCGAACCGCCCTACGACTCGCTGGGCGAGGCCGGGGCGCAGCGCTGGCTGGCGCGCCAGCGGCGCATCTACGAGCAGGCCCGCGGCTGCTGCGTGGCCAGCGCCTGGGCGGCAAGGTCGGTGCGGCAGGACTACGGCACCCCCGACACGAAGGTCCATGTCGTGGGCGTGGGCCGCAACATCGACGCGGGACGACTGGAGCGCGACTGGAGCGTTCCCCATTTCCTCTTCGTCGGCGCCGACTGGCGGCGCAAGCGCGGCGATGCCGTGCTCGCCGCCTTCGCGCAGGTTCGCGAGCGGCGCCCCGAGGCGACGCTCGACCTGGTCGGCAACCACCCGCCGGTCGAGGCCGCCGGAGTGACCGGGCACGGCCGCCTGCCGCTGGGCTCGACTGGGGGGCAGCGCGAATACGCCGAGCTGCTGCGCCGCGCGACCTGCTTTCTCATGCCCTCCAGTCACGAGCCCTTCGGCATCGCCTACCTCGACGCCGGGTCCGGTGGGCTGCCCAGCATCGGCACCACGGTCGGCGGCTCCCCCGAGGCGGTAGGCGAAGGCGGGGTCGTGGTCGACCCGGACGACCCGGGCGCGCTGCCGGCGGCGATGCTGCGGCTGGCCGACCCCGAGACCGCGAGCCGGCTCGGCCAGCGGGCCTTCGAGCACGCCGTCGGGTTCACCTGGCAGGTGACGGCCGAACGGCTGCTGCGCGCCCTGCGCCCGCCGGGCATCGAGCTCGACCGCCTGCCGCCGTTCCTCGACCCGGCCCCGGCCGCAAGGGCGACCTGATGCGTGGCTGGCACCTGATCCCGATCGGGCTGGTCGTCCTTCTCCTGATCGCGCTGCCGGTGGCGGCGCTGACCGAGACCGGCGTCGAGGAGGATGTGAAGACGACGCTCGGGATCGACATCGATCACTGCGAGCCGCCTGCCGACCTTGCCTCGCCATGGGACGAAGAGCCGGCGCTCTCCGCGAAGCGCGACGAGCCACGGGTCGCGGTAATCGGCGGTGACGCCTACCTGGTCGGCGGCACGCTGGAAGTCGTCCACTCGCCGGGCGAACGGCTGCTGCTGACGCCGAGCGATCAGCTGACCCGCTTCGACCCGCGAACCGGCAGCTACACCGAACTGGCGCCGTTGCCGGAAGCCCTCAATCACATGGGCGTCGTCGCCTACCGCGGCGACGTCTACGCGCTCGGCGGCTACGGCGAACGGGTCGACGCCCACACGGGCAAGCGATTCTTCCGCTACGACCCGGCGACGAACCGCTGGACGCGGCTGCCCGACCTGCCCGAGCCGCGGGCGGCGATGGCCGCCGGCGTCATCGGGCACGAACTGATCGTCGCCGGCGGCGCCCGTGATCGCATCCCCCTGGCGACCACCTACGCCTACGACTTCGAAAGCGGCAGTTGGTCGCGCCTGCCGGACATGGGTAGCCGGCGCGAACATGTCGGCCACGCGGTCCTCGACGGCAGGCTCTACGTGCTCGGCGGCCGTGCCCCCGAATCTCTCGCCGTCGACACGGCGGAACGCTACGACCCCGCGCGCCGGCGCTGGGAAGCGCTGCCACGAATGCCCGTCCCGGTCGGTGGCGTTGCCGCCGTGGCCGCCAGGGGCGGCGTCGTCGCCGTCGGCGGCGGGGACGACGGGCGCGGCACGGTCAGCGGCGCCGTGCAGGAGTTCGATCCGGCGTCGGACGAGTGGTCGCTGCTGTCCGGCCTGCGCATCGCCCGCCACGGCCATGGCGTCGCCTTCCTCGGCGACAGGATCTGGGTCTTCGGCGGCTCCGACTGCGCCTACTACCACGGGACGGACTCGGTCGAATCGCTGCGACTGGGGGCGGCTGACGGTGCGTAGATCGAAAGCGGGCATGCGCGGCCGGCTCTGGGTTCCGCTCGCCCTGGTCGTCCTGCTGATCCTCGCGCTCCCGGTTGCTGCATTCACCGAGACGGCGCCGGAGCACGAGCTCAAGGAGCTGCTCGGGATCGACCTGGACGAATGCGAGCCGATGACCAACCTCGCGTCGCCCTGGGCGACGCGGGAGAGGCTGCCGTTCAAGCTCGACGAGCCGCGCGGGGCCGGAATCGGCGAAGACGTCTACATGGTCGGCGGCATCGTCGGTCTACAGGAGGAGGACGACGGCAGCCTGCTGCTCGAGCCGAGCGACGAGCTGACCCGCTTCAGGACGGCCGGCGAACGGTTCGAAGATTTGGCCCCGATGCCGCGCCGCCTCAACCACATCGGCGTCGTCGCCTACAGGGGCGAGATCTACGTGGTCGGCGGCTACGGCCGAATACTCAGCGGCCACACGAGCAAGTCCTTCTTCCGCTACGTCCCGGCGACGGATCGCTGGACCCGCCTGCCCGACATGCCCGAGCCGCGGGCGGCGATGGCGGTCGGCGTGGTCGGCCACAGACTGATCGTCGCCGGCGGCGCCCGTGACAACACGCCACTCGCCTCGACCTACGCCTACGACTTCGAAAGCGGCAGCTGGTCGCGCCTACCGGACATGGGCAGCCGGCGCGAGCACGTCGGCGCTGCCGTGCTCGACGGCAAGCTCTACGTGCTCGGTGGCCGCACCCCGCAATCGCTTGCCGTCGACACCGCGGAACGCTTCGACGCGAAGTCCGAACGCTGGGAAGAGCTGCCGCGGATGCCCGTGCGCAGCGGCGGGCTCGGCGCCGCGGGCCTCAACGGCAGGGTCTTCGCCGTCGGCGGTGGCAACGACGCGGCCGGCACGGTGACCGGCGCGGTACAAGAATTCGACCCGCGCAGCGGGCGCTGGAAGCTGCTGGCGGGGATGCGAACGCCGCGCCACGGCCAGGAGGTGGCGAGCACCGACGACACGATCTGGGCCATCGGCGGCTCCCCCTGTCCCTACTACAACGCCAGCGACTACGTCGAGTCGCTGCATGTCGAAGAGGGCGACGACGAGAATTGAGTCTGCCCGGCCGCCTCAGCCGCGGCGGCGCCTGCGCAGCGCCCCCACCGCGCTGGAGAGCAGCAGGCGACGGCCCCAGGGCGAGAGCTTGGCGGCGAAGCGGCGCTCGTCGTCGCGGTAGTCGACGTTGACGCGGGGGATCGAGAGCGGCGTCGCCCCCCTCTGCCCCGCCGTCGTCGGCAGCGTGAAGGCGAAGCGGTAGCCGCACTCGGCGGCGGCGGCGGCGACCTCGGGGCGCCACTCGCCGAACGGGTAGGCGAGCGTGTCGCAGCTGCCGAGACGCTCCACGATCGCCGCCCGCGACTGCGACAGCTCCTCGCGCAGCCGCTCGCCGTCGAGCTGCGGCAGATGCGCGTGGGTGAGCGTGTGGCTGCCGACCGCGAAGCCGCCCTCGCTCATCCGTTCGAGCGTCGCCCAGTCGACCGAGCGCATCGTCTCAGCGTGGTGGACAAGGTCGGCGCGCATCTCCGGCCATTCGAAGGCGCTCCCCGCCTCGAGCAGCGGCGGCAGGACGAAGACGAAGGCAGGGAAGCCATACTCGCGCAGCAGCGGCAACGCGGTCTCGAAGTTGTCGCGGAAGCCGTCGTCGAAGGTGATGAAGGCGGTGCGGCCCAGCGGGCGGCCCGCGGCGAGCTCGACGAGCGCCCGGAGGTCGCCGCCCCGGTAGCCGCGCCGCCGCAGGAGCGCGAGCTGGCGCTCGAAGAGGTCGGCCGAGATCGTCAGGTAGCGGGGCCCGGCCGGGGCGATCGAGTGGTAGCAGAGAAAGACGGCGCCGCTGGATCGGTTGCGGAGTCGCCGGGCGGACACGGCGCCCAGTCTAGGCCGCCGCTCCGCCGCTCCGTGGGACGGGGCGACTAATCTGGCCGCAATGCCCGATGCCCGCCAGCTCCGCCGCGCCGTGCGTGGCCTGATCCCCCGACCGCTGCGCCAGCGCCTCTACGACTGGAGCCCCTCGCGGCGGCGGCGCTGGCGTCGGGTGCCGGGGCTGCTGACCGTGCCCCCCGAGAGGGGCGCCGTGCTCAGCTTCGACGACGGTCCGGACCCCGAGGGCACTCCGCCGGTGCTCGAGGCGCTGGCGAAGAGCGGCGCGCGCGCGACGTTTTTCGTCCTCGGCAGGCACGTCGCCGAGCAGCCGGAGCTGACGCGCCGGATCGAAGCCGAGGGCCATGAGGTCGCCCTGCACGGCATGGAGCACCGGCGCCACGACCTGCTCTCGCCGGAGCAGGCGGAGGCCGAGCTGACGGCGGGGATCGAGGCGATCGAGGCTGCCACGGGCCACAGGCCCGCTTGGTACCGACCCCCGTTCGGCGCCTCCTCCCCGACGCTCGCCGCGCTCTGCGGGAAGCTCGGGCTGAGCCTCGCCTACTGGAGCGCCTGGGGACAGGACTGGGAGGAGAGCCCGCCGGAGCGGATCGCCGCGCTGGTCGAGCGCGACCTGGAGCCTGGCGCGATCGTGCTCCTGCACGACTCGGCGCGCTACGCCCAACGCGCCCGGGCGACCGCCACCGCCGGGGCGATTCCCCCGATCGCCGCGGCGGCGAGAGAGCGCGGCCTCGATCTCCTCTCGCTGAGCGCCGCCGTGGACGATGGCGGCTGAGCGCCGACGGCGGGCGCTGCTCGTCTGCTCGCCCGGCGGTCACCTCTTGCAGCTCCTGCGCCTGCAGCCCGCGTGGGAGGGCTTCGAGACGGCCTGGGTGACGCTGCCCGCGGCGGACACCGACTACCTGCTGCGCGACGAGCGGACGATCCACGGCCGCGGGCCGACGAACCGCAGCCTGCGCGCGCTCGCCTCGAACCTGTGGCTCGCCTGGCGCGTCGTGCGGCGCGAGCGCCCCGACGCGATCATCTCCACGGGCGCGGCGCTGGCGGTGCCCTTCTTCCTCTTCGGCAAGCTCTTCGGCGCCCGCCTGATCTTCGTCGAGAGCCTCACCCGGACGACCAGCCTCTCGCTCAGCGGCCGGCTCGTCCGCCCGCTGAGCGACGCCTTCTTCGTCCAGTGGCCCGACCTGGCGCAAGCAGGGCGGGCGCGCTTCGAGGGCAGGCTGCTGTGATCTTCGCCACCGTCGGCAGCCACCCGACCTACCGCTTCGAGCGCTTCCTCAGCGCGCTCGAAGCCCTCCCGGCGGGCGAGGATCTCGTCGTCCAGTACGGCCCCGGCACGCCGCCCGCGAACGCCGCCCGCGCCGTCCCCTGGATGACCTTCGCCGAGATCGTCGAGCAGATGGAGCTAGCCGAGCACGTGGTCAGCCACGCGGGCGCGGGAACGATCCTCTGCGCCTCCGGCGTCGGCCAGATACCGATCGTCTTCCCGCGACTCCAGCGCTTCGGCGAGACGGTCGACGACCACCAGGTCGAACTGGCCCGCCGGCTGGCGGAGGACGGACGCCTGGTCGTCGTCGAGAGCGCACCCGAGCTTGTCGAGGCGGTCGCCGCCGCCCCGCCGCGCGGCGCCAGGGCGGCGCTCGAGGCGGGCGCCGAGCTGATCGCCGCCGTACGCGGCGAGCTCAAGCTCAGCTGAGCAGCCGCCGGTAAATCGCTTCGAGGCGGTCGGTGACTTCCTCGGCGTTGAGCCGGTGAGCGCGCTCGCGGGCAGCGGCGGCGAGCCGGGCGCGCAGGCCGGCGTCGGCCGCGAGTCGCGCCAGCGCGGCGGCGAGCGCCGGCGGGTCGGCGGGCGGGACGACCAGGCCATCCTCGTCGTCGCTGAGCACTTCGGGAACACCACCGACCGCGGTGGCGACGATCGCCCGGCCCCAGGCCATCGCCTCGAGCAACGCCATCGGCAGGCCCTCCGAGGTCGAGGGCAGGACGAAGATCGCCGCCTCGCGCAGCGCCGCCTCGCGCTCGGCGTCCTCGAGCCAGCCCCGCCACTCGATCCGTGGCCGCGCGGCGAGCAGCGCCCGCCCATCCTCGGGAAGCTCGCCCGGCCCCGCCAGCACCGCGTCGAGGTCGGCCAGCTCGGGCAGGGCGAGGGCGGCGAGCATCTGCTCGCCGCCCTTGACGGGGTTGGCGAAGCCGCCGAGGTAGAGCGCGACGGGTGGCCGCTCTCCGTCCAGCGGCGCCTCGGGCGCCGCCGGCGCGGGATTCGGCACGACGACCACCCCGGTCAGGCCGTAGAGGTCTTCGAGCGCCCCGGCGCTGGCCGCGGAGACGGCCAGCACGACGTCGGCGCGGCGGAACATCAGCCTGAACAGGGCGACACGCAGCGGCCCCAGCTTGGCGTGCTCTGCGACCAGGTCGCCGGGGCCGGAGTGCATGTGCAGGACGACCCGCCGCCGCAGGCCCTTCGCGAACAGGACGACGAAGGACTTGCGCAGCATGCTGCCGCGCACCGTGGCGTGGACATGGACGATCCGCCCCCGGCGGCGCAGGCTCCACCAGCAGAGGCGCCAGAGGGCGCCGCAGTAGACCGCGAGTCGCTCGGCGGCGCCCGTCCCCGTGTGCGTCGCCAGCGTCTCGAGCCGGTAGCGCTCGGCCAGCGGCGAGGAGAAGAGGCCGCGCATCACCGCGCGCATGCCGCCGCGCACATCAGGGCCGACATGGAGCACCGGCGGGCGCTCAGGCTCCACCATCGCCCCCCGGAGGCGCAAGGTTGGCGACGTCCCTCGGGCCGGGAAGCGGCGGCGGCGGGCCCCAGCGGCGGCGGTAGAAGTCGAACAGGCCGCGCGCGGTCCCGACCGCGAGCGCCCAGGGCTCGGTCGGCGAACCGCGCCGCAGGCGAAGTCCGCGGGCGAGCACGCGGAGCAGCTCCAGCCCGACCTCGAAGACCGCGCGGGCGCTGGCCAGGGCGAGGCCGCCGGGACCGGCCGCCCGCCAGGCGTAGGCGATGCCGTTGCGGGTCATCAGGTAGGACCAGACGCCGGGCCTCCCGGGCCCGCCCGGCGCCTGCTCGGCGATCGCGTCGAGCACCACCCCCACCCGGAAACCGGCGCGACGGGCGCGCAGGCAGAGCTCGGCCTCCTCGAAGTAGCTCCAGAAGCGCTCGTCGAAGCGGCCGACCCGCTCCAGCACCGCGGACCGCACCAGCACCGTGCCGCCGTCGACCCAGTCGCAGGCCGCGATCCCGTCCGCGGGCTCGGGGCGCTCGGTTCGGTGCTCCATCCCGCCACCGGCGCGGCTCAGGCCGCCGAAGGAGAACGGCCGCTCACTGCCGGCGAAGACGAGCGCGGGGCCGAGCAGGCCGAAGTCCGGATGCGCCTCGGCCGCTGCGAGCAGCCGGGCGAGGGCGCCGGGACACAGGCGGGCGTCGTGGGTGAGCAGCAGCAGCAGCTCGCAGCCGCACTCGCGCTGGCGCTCGATTCCGCGGTTCATTCCCGCGGCATAGCCGAGGTTGTGGCTCGAGCGCAACAGCCCCACGCCAGCCGGCAGCGCCGGGTCGGGCTCGCCCGGCCGCGCCGGGTTGTGGACGACGAGAATTCGCTCCGCCGCCATTCCCTCGGCGAGCAGCGAGAGGAGCAGCGGTCCGACCTCGCCACCGTCGCCGTAGCTGAGCACGACGGCGCGAAGCGCTCCGCCGTCGCCGCCGGCCGGCTCTCGCTCCACCGCGCTCACGCCGGGTCGGCGACCGGGTCGGGGCGGCGCATGAGCGGGAACTCGAGCTGCCTGGGCAGGTAGCGTCGCCGCGTGGCGATCAGCCAGTAGGGAAGCGCGTAGATCGTCGTCGCGAGGGCCAGCCAGAGGATCGCGCCCGGCCGGCCGCCGGGGATTCCGACGGCCAGCGCCAGGGCGGCCGGCGGAATGCCGAGCCCGAGCGCGAGGGCCCCAGGCGGAAGCACCCCGGCGAGCAGGTCGCGCACGGGCAGCTCGAAGAGGCGCAGGAAGCGGGCGTTGAATAGCAGAGCGCCGATCGTGACCGCGAGGAAGGTGCCGGCGACGACGCCCCAGAGGCCGAAGGGCGGCGCCAGCGCCAGCGTAAAGGCGACGTTGGCGGCGGCGACGAGCAGCGCGTTGCCCGAGGGCAGCCCGGGACGGCCGGCGCCGATCGAGATCGTCGAGCCGACACCGGTCGTCATGTCGACGAGGTAGGCGAGCGTCAGGAACGGAACCAGCAGCGCGGCGTCGCCGGGAGACGTCTTCAACCAGGCGATCAGCAGGAACGGCGCGGTCACGGAGACCAGCGTGTAGAGGGGGAAGGCGATCGCGCAGCTGCGCAGCGTGTAGCGACGGTACATCTCGCCGACCACCTCGCGTCCCTCCTCGACGATCCGCGCCGCCGCGGTCGGGATCATCGCCGAGACGGTGAGCACGGCGACGCTGCGCACCGCCAGCACGACTCGCGAGGCGATCTCGTAGATCGCCGCCGCCCGCACATCGACCAACAGGGCGATGATGACTTTGTCGGTCTGGAAGTTGACCAGCTCGGCGAGCCACCCGACCTGGTTCTTGACGCTGAAAGCAAGCACCTCCTTGACCAGCGTCCGCGAAGGCCAGGCGACATAGGGGGCGCGCCAGACGTAGCGCATCGCCAGCGCCGCGGGCAGCAGCGCGACCGCACCGGCGGTGGCGTTCGCCAGCGCGTAGACGACGAGGCTCGAGCTGAGCGCCAGGGCCGCGATGCTGAAGGCGAAGTTGATCGTCGCGCCGACGGTCGTCGCGACATTCGGCGGGACCATGTGGCGCAACCCGATCCCAACCGCGGTGAGCACGCCGTCGATTCCGTTGACCGTCCAGATCGCCACCGAGGAGAGCAGCACGATGCGCATTTCGCCGCTGTCGAGAACCCCCAGCTTGTCGGCGACGAACGGCGCCGCGAGCGCCGCCACGCCCGCCGCAACCACGCCGACGAGCAGCGTCGCGATCAGGCCGAGCCCCACCGCCTCGTCGATCCGGTGCTTCTCCTCGGCGGCGTCGAAGACGGCGATGAAGCGAGCGAGCGAGCGGCCGATGCCCAGGTCGAGCAGGCCGGCGTAGGTCGCGAAGGCGCCGGTCACCGCCCAGACGCCGAACGGTTCGAGGCCGAGCCGCGAGATCATGATCGGCGCCAGCAGGAAGCTGAAGAGGTAGCCGGCGACCACGCTGGCCGACTGGGCGAGGGTATTGCGGAAGAGCATCGCTACCGACCCCCCACCCGGCGCGGCACGAGCAGGTGCTCCTCGTAAGCGGCCAGGGTCGTCGCGGCCACGGAATCCCAGTCCGCGCCCGCCACCGCCGTCCGATGGCCGGCGCGGCCTAGTCGCTCGGCGAGCGAGCGATCGCCCAGCGGACCGAGCAGGCCCCGTGCCAGCGCCACCGGGTCCTCGGCCGGAACGGTCAGCCCGGAGCCGTCGGCGACCAGCTCCGGCAGCCCGCCGACCGCGCTGACGACGAGACCCCGCCCGTAGCGCTTGGCCAGCGCGCCGACGCCGCTCTGGCTCGCCTGCCGGTAGGGCAGGACGACGCAGGTCGCGGCGGCAAACAGCTCGGGCAGCTCGGCGTCGGGTACGTGCTCGTGACGCAGCTCGACCCGCGGGTCGGCGAGCGCCGGATGGTCCGGCAGTTCGCCGGCGCCGGCGATCGTCAGAGCAGCCTGCGGCTGCTCAGCCCAAATCACGGCCATCGCGTCGAGCAACACATCGATCCCCTTGTAGTGGCCGAGCCGGCCGAAGAAGAGGATCGAGGGCCGGCTGGGCAACGGCCTCGGCTCGCTCGCGACCGGGTCGACGCCGTGCGGGACGACGACGATCGGCGCCTCCGGCCGCGCCACCTCGGCCAGCTCGTCGCGCAGCGCGGCGCCGTGGACGAAGATCAGGCCTGCGGCCCGGATCAGCCAACGGTTGCCGACGGTCGAGCTGCGCGAGGCGTCGTCGCCGGGGTGCCGGACCGGGTCATGGATCGTCAGCGCGAAACGGCGCGGGCGGGCGCCGCTCGCGTAGATGAGGCGCAGGTCGTTGCCGATCGACTCCTGGAGGTGGACCACGTCGGCGCCGAACCCTCGCAGGTCGCGTCGCGCCCGCAGGGCGCCGCCAAGCGCCACGGGCGAGCGCACCCGGCCGGTGATCGCGCTGCGGCGGACGGCCGGGCCGGCGGCCGCGGCGACGAACTCCGCCGCCGCGCCAGGACGGCCGCCGAACTCCTCCTCGTGATCGCGGCTGAGCAACGCCACGGAAGCGCCGGCACGGCTCAGCCCACCTGCGAGCATCGAGGTGTAGCGAAGGAAGAAATCGCAGGCGAGCAGCACCCGCCACTGTTGGTCGGCCACGCGGTCTATTCTCTCGCGGTGATTTCGCCTCGCGCGCAAAGACTCCTGCTGGTGATCACCCGGCTCAGCTTCTTCGGCGGCGCCGAGGTGCAGCTCGTCCACCTCGCAAGGGGGCTGGCGCGCATGGGATACGAGGTGACCCTCTGCTCGCTGGAACCAACGCCGGCCGACCCGGGGAAGCTCGCCGACCAGGGCATCGAGCTCGTCTCGCTCGGGGCTACGAACCGCTACCGGCGCCTCGCGGTGCTGCCGCGCCTGACTCGCCTCGCGCGCCGCGCCGATGTCGTCCACTGCACGATGTGGGACGCGAGCCTTTGGGGCCGGCTGGCGGCGATCGCCGCGCGCCGTCCGGTGATCGTCGCCGACCACGCCGCACGGCGCTCCGCCCAGGTCTCTGCCAAGGGGGCCCCGCGGGCGAAGTGGATCGCGCTTCACAACCGGCTGCTCGACCGCTTCACCTATGCGACCGTCGCCTGCGCCACCTGCCAGAGGCCTGTTCTCGAGGCGGAGGGCGTGGATCCGGACAAGACCGTCTACATACCCAACGGCATCCCCGTCGATGAGCTGCTCGAGGCTGCCGAGAACGGGCCGAGTAGGCGTGAGCTGGGGATCCCCGAGCAGGGCTCCGTCGCGCTACAGGTCGGCGTCTTCCGCCCCGAGAAAAACCAGATCGGCTCAGTGGAGGCATTCGAGCGCGTGCGCGAGAGGGTCGAGGGCGCCCAGCTCGCCTTCGCCGGCGAAGGCGAGACCCGAGCGAGCGTCGAAGAGCGCGCCCAGGCGAGCGGCGAGGGCATCCACTTCCTCGGCCCGCGACGGGATGTGCCCGGACTGCTCGCGCTCGCCGACCTGATGCTGCTCCCCTCGACCGCGGACGCGATGCCGATGACCGTGCTGGAGGCGATGGCGCTCGGGGTGCCTGTGATCGCCAGCGACGTCGGCGACACGCGAGAGGCGCTGACCGACGAGGCGGGAATCAGCGTCCCGGCCGGCGACCTGGAGGCGCTCACCGACGCCTGGCTGCGGGTGCTGACCGATGACGAGCTCCGGGCGCGACTTGGCGCCGCCGGCGCTCGCCGGGCGCGTCAGTTCGACGCCTCGGTGATGGCTCGCCGCTACTCGGCCCTGTTCGAGGCCGCCTGTAGCGGCGACGCGCCCCAGGCGGCCGTCTCCGCCGTCGATTAGCGGGCGAGCCGGCGCAGCCTCAGCGCGGCGCGCAGCGCCGCGGGCGGGGCGAGCCTTCGCGAGCGAGCCCGCAGGCGCAGGCGGCGGGGTCCCTCTCCGTGGTAGACACCCACCCGCGGCCAGGCCAGCGGCAACGCTGCAGCCGCATGTCGTGGCACAGCCGCTCCAAAGGAGTAGCCCGCCTCGAGCGCGAGCCTCAGAACCCGGTCGTCATAGTCCCCGTAGGGGTAGGCAACCGACCTGCAGGGGACGCCGAGGCGCTCCTCGCATTCGCGGCGCGACCCGGTCAGCTCGGCGGCGATCTCCGCCTCGCCGAGCTCGGGCAGCCGCGGGTGCGTGCGGGTGTGCGAGCCGACCTCCCATCCCTGCGCCACCAGGCCCGCCAGCTCCTCCCAGCTCATGCAGCGAAGCTCGCGCTCGTGCTCGGTCCCCTGCCAGATGTCATACCCCTCCCAGGTCATCGGACGTCCGCTCGACGCGTACTCGGTGGGGACGAAGACCGTTCCCGGCACTCCCAGGCGCGCCATCGGCGGCGCCGCGAGCTCGAGCACCGAGCGGTGCGCGTCGTCGAAGGTGACCGCGACCACGCGCTCGCCGGCCGGAGCGGTCAGCGCCTGCGCGAAGGTGGCCCCGCGATAGCCGCGGCCGACCAGATCCTCGAGCTGGCGCTCGAAGTCCTCCGGCCTGACGGTGGTCCCCGCGGGCCAGGTGGGGCTGACCGCGTGATAGCAGAGGGCGAGGATCTCCTTCATCGGTTCACGATCCAGGCCTAGCGGCGGATCAGCCCGCGCAGGCGTCGCTTGGTCTCGGCCGAGAGCCTCGCGCTGAGCCCGACCCTGAGCTGCGCCGGGACCTGGCGAAGCCTCGCCAGCGGATAGGTCGCGCCCGGCAGAATGAGCACGTGCGTATACAAGCTGTCCTCCCAGTTCGACAGACGGTACTTGTACTCCTGGCCGCCGGGGCCGAGGCTCATCGTCCGCTCGCCCCGCTCGGAGGCGTCCCGGAGCGCCTCCAGAATGGAGAGCGTCGAGGGCGACAGCTTGGAGTGCGCCTCGTCGAAGCCGCTGTTCCAGGCGCTCACCTCGCGCCCCGCCGCGAGCAGCAGCCGAGCGGCGATCGTCTCTCCGTCGAGGTCGATGCTGAGCAGCCGGAAGCGGCCACTGTCGAGCAGTTCTTCGCCGACGGCGACGAGCATGCGCTCGACGCCCTCGTCGCCCAGGCTGGTTCCACCTTGACCCTCGCGGCGCCGCCGGTGCAGCCGCAAGAAAGCCTCGACGTCCCGCTGCAGGGAGTCCGCAGTGGCGAGGCGGAAGGTCCCTCCTGCGTCTTCGAGCTTGCGCCGTCGCCGCCTCATCTCACGCCGAAAGCGCGCGCTCTTGGCCTCCAGCCACGGCTCGAACCCCTCGCCGAGGTCGATCCGGGGGACCGGCGTGTCGCGCTTCGTCCAGCGGCGGGCGCCGCGCCCCCCGGCCCACGCGTCGCCGAGTAGCGCCGCCCAATCGGGCGAGCTGCCGTGCATTTCGACCTCCACGGTCGCCGGTCGCGGCTGCTCCTGGGCCAGCGCCGCCCGCGCCGCCTCGGCCACCCGGCGCTCCAGGCCGGGCCTGGCCAGTGGCTCGACCGGCCCCATCCCACCGCCGAGCGGAAGGTAGGCCCGCTTCAAGCGATACAGCGGGACGATTCCAGCCAGACCGCCCCCCTCGAGCACGACCACGAGTCGCAGCTCGGCGGCGTCGGGGCGCATGGTCTCCCACCAGCCCAGGGCCCAGGCCGGCGCCGCGAACGGCCGGCCGGCATGCACGGCAAGCGCGTCCCATTCCCGCCGAAGCTCAGCCAGCTCGCCGGTCGCCTCGACGATCCGCGCCGTCAGCGCGGGTCCGGTCGGCGAGTCCATGCTCGCCATCAGCTCAGCCCCGCGTCGAGACGGTCGAGCCCACGACCCTCGGAATCGGCGACGATGACCCCGGTGAGCAGGCCGAGCACCGCGGTCATGTCCTCGACCGAGAAGTAGATCGCGACGATCGAGCTGATCATGATCATCGCCAGGCCGACGCCGCAGGCCGTGATCGCCGGGTCGGTCGGCGAGCGACGGAAGGAGCGGACGATCGGGGTCCCGAGGAAGATGACGAAGGCGATGAGGCCCGGTACGCCGCAGATCAACAGCAAATAGAGGTACTGGTTATGGAGGAAGAGTTGCGGTTCGGCCTTGATGCTGTGCGGGCCGACGAAGTTGTAGTTGAAGACGCCGAATTCGACCCCCGGGCCGATCCCCAGCACGGGGTGGCGTTTGGCTTCCGGCCAGGCGATGCGGGTCTCGCGTTCGCGATCGGTGAGCGAGCGCGAGGCCTCCACCCGGCCGGGGTTGAAGAGCGTCGACCCGCGTTTGACGACCGGCTCTAAGACGCGGCTTTCGGTCGCCGAGCCAAACGTGGCGAGCAGCAGGACGCCGGCCACGGCGACGGCGACCGAGGCGAGCAGGCGACCGCGTACGAAGGAGCCGCCGACCACCATCATCAACGCCAGGCCGGCGATCAGCCCGAGCCACATGTTGCGGTTGAAGCTGATCGCGACCGCCAGCGCCATCCCCGCCAGAAGCAGCGACCAGCCCGCTCGGCGCCCGACCTTCGCCGTCGTGATGCGCACGACGACGTACCAGAAGAGCGCGTAGGCCAGCGAGAGCCCGGCGAGGCGCACCCGCAGCAGCCCCGCCGCGCCTTCCTCCTCCTTAATGATCGTTTCTCCGCCACCGGTCAGGCTGTGCCCGAACCCCGCACCGAGCGCGACGAAGACGGCGACGACTCCGGTCAGCGCGGCGAGGATCGCCCCCGCGGTGAGCAGCTGCCGGCGCTGCTCGGGCCGTGGGAAGAGCCTGACGACGACGTAGAAGAAGCTCAGCGGGGCGAACGGCCGGCCCCAGTTGAAGACGTCGGTCAGCGCGGCGCGCCCGTCGAGCAGGGCGAGACCGGACGAGGCGAGCAGGATGGCGAGGAAGGCGGCGAGGGCGATCCCCGTCCCTCCCCCCCAGCTGCGGCGCCGCGGGCGGACCAGCGCCACCAGGAAGAGACCGGCGAGGGCGAGCTCGTGCGGGCGGATGCTGAGCGAGCCGACTTCCATCTGGAAGAAGGTCGGGTAGAAGAGGAAGTCGGTGAGCCCGAGCATGACGACGGCGGTCGCCAGCGGGAAGCGGAAGACGAGCGCCAGCGCGCCGACACCGGCCAGCAGCAGCGCGGGACGCGAGATCCCCGAGGAGACGACGCCGCGGGCGAGGACCGCCTCGAGCAGCAGGACCGCGCCGAGGAAGGCCGCGATCCGCGCCGCTTCAGGTACCCGGCGTGCTTCTGGCCAGGTCGGAATGGTAGTAGTGCGAGTACTTGCCACGCTCCGGCTCCGTGAAGTTGGCGATCACGCCGACCGGTTTCTTGCCGAGCAGCGCGAACTGCTTGCTGAGCTCCCGGCCGGCGTCGCGGGTGGTGCGGCCGAGGCCGCCGACGATGACCACGGTGGTTACCTCGGAGATCAGCGCCAGCGCATCGCTGACGGCGGCGAGCGCCGGGCTGTCGAGGACGACGACGTCGAACTGCTCCTGCAGCTGTGCGAGCAGCTCGCGCATCTGGGCGCTCTCCAGCAGCTCGGACGGGTTCGGCGGCACCGGGCCGCTGGGGAGGACGGTCAGCGTGCGCTCCCGCAGGCCGCCGGTCGCCGGAACGTCGACCTTCATCAGCACCTTCTCGACCGGCGTGCCGGTGAGCACGTTGGAGAGGCCGGTGGCCGGCTTGCCGGCGACGTCGATCAGGTCGCCGCCTTTGCGCAGGTCGCCTTCGACCAGGATCACATCGTCGCCCATCTCGACCATCGTCGTCGCCAGCGTGCGGGCGACCGTTGACTTGCCGTCGCCGGCTTCCGGGCTGGTGACGAGGATCGAGCGCAGGCCCTTGTCGAGGTTGAAGTAGCGCAGGTTGGTGCGCAGCACGCGGAAGGCCTCGCCCTCCGGCGTCTGCGGGCCGATCGCCTCGGCGCGCCGCTTGGTCAGCCGCTGACTGCGCGGGATGCGGGCGAGGATCGGCGCCTCGTAGAGCTCTTCGAGCTCATCCACCGTGCGCACCCGCCGGTCGATCCGCTCGAGCAGCGCGGCGAGGCCGAGGCCGAGCAGGGCGCCGAGCACGAAACCGAGCAGAACGTTGCGCAGCGGCTGCGGCGAAGAGCGGCCGGAGGGTGGTCTGGCCGGCTGGACCAGCTCCGCGCCGCCGGTCTGCAGCGCCTGGCTCAGCTTCAGGTGGTCGAGCTGTTCACCCAGCGCCGCCCCCTCCTTGCCTTCGCGCTCGGCCGGCGTGAGCTTTTCCAGGCTGGATTCGGCGACGTCGATCGCGTCCTGGACCTGCGAGCGGTCGGCGTTGCGGCGGAAGTCGATGTAGGCGCTGCCGTATGCGTTGGCCATTTCGGCGGAGAGGTCGGCCGAGCCGGTGATCGCGATGATCTTCGCCGTATCGGCTTCCGAGCTCGGTTCGACGCTGACGTCTTCGAGCACTTCTTCGCCGGAGGCGCCGGGGAGCGATTCGGCCGCTTTTTCGGCGATCACCGGCAGGCCGACGAGCTGGCCGTTGGTCGCCGCCTCGCGGGTCGGGTCGATCACGTTTTCGGTGCCTTCGGCGATCCCGCTCGGGGCCTGACGGAAGAGCAGCGTCGCGGTCGCCGTGTATTCGTCTTCCTGGCTGAGCGAGAAGACGAGCGCGAGCAGCGGCACGACGATCGTCGCTTGCAGGACGATCCATTTGCGCCTGCGCACCGTGCGCAGGAGCTGCTCGAGTACGCCTTCGGGATTCACCTGCGGCTCTTTCGACAGTTCACCGGCCATGCCTTTAGCGAGAGGATGGCGAACCCGCCCCCTCGCCAGGCATCTTGCAGCGCCTGAGCCGCTTCAGGAGCCCGGTTCGCGCCGCGGCACGAGCACCAGGCGCTTGAACTCGGCGACCAGCACGCCGTCCTGGTTGAGCACCCGGGTGTGGACCTTGACGATGCCGCGGTCGGGCTTGGACTTGGACGGCTTGACGTCGAGCACCTCGGTCTCGCAGAACAGCGTGTCGCCGTGGAAGACCGGGTTCGGGTGGCTGAGCTCTTCGGTCGCCAGGTTGGCGATCGCCTTGCCGGAGACGTCGGAAACCGACATGCCGAGGGCGAGCGAGTAGACGAGCGGCCCGACGACGACGTTGCGGCCCTGCTGCGAGTTGCCCGCGTAGATGTCGTTGATGTGCAGCGGGTGGTGGTTCATCGTGATCAGGCAGAACAGGTGGTCGTCGGCCTCGGTCACGGTCTTCGCCGGCCAGTGCTTGTAGACGGCGCCGACCTCGAACTCCTCGAGGTAGCGGCCGTAGCTGTGCGCGCCGGAAGCCTCGCGCTCGGCCTGGTCGGTGGTCAACTCGTAGGTCTGCTCGCTCATCTGTGCGTGGTTCTCCTTCGGATTTGGACGGGCCGGATGCTATCGGCGGACCGCCCGGCGGGCGGAGGAGTGCGCTCAGCGGGCGCCCGCGGAAAGCGGCCTGGCCGGGTTGCCGGCCACGGTCTCCCCCGGTCCGACGTCGCGGGTCACAACCGCGCCCGCGCCGACCGTGGCCCCGGCGCCGATTCGGATCCCACCGAGGATCGTCGCGCCCGAGCCGATCGAGGCGCCCTGCCCGACCACCGTCCGCAGCAGCTCCCAGTCGGACTCGGTCTGCAGCGCGCCTGCGCCATCGGTGGCACGTGGCCGCTTGTCGTTGACGAAGACGACTCCGTGGCCGACGAAGACCTCATCTTCGATCCGCACGCCGTCGCAGATGAAGCTGTGGCTCTGGATCTTGCAGGCGGCGCCGACCTCGGCCCCGCGCTGGATCTCGACAAAGGTGCCGATTCGCGTGCTCGCTCCGATCCGGCAGCCGTAGAGGTTGACGAACGAGTGGACGACGACGCCCTCGCCGAATGCGACGTCGTCGATCAGGCGGTGAGGCGCCTCGTTCGCCGGGAGCGCGACTGCGCTCCGCATCGGTCCCGAAGCATCGGAGCTCGGCCGGATCATTCCTGGACACAACGGACAGTCGTAGCCGGACCTTTTGCCGGATCGGCCGACGAGAAACCGCACAAGCTTGCGGCCCCGTGCCCCGTTACATCTCATATGCGAACGGAGGCGACGCCCACCGATGACGACTCGCGCCCGCCGACGCTGCCTCCGGTGATCGCAATCGCGGCCGGGACCGAGCTTCACGAGCGCATCGACACGGCGCTGGCCACACAGGGCCTGTCCGTCCACTTCCGGGCCGGGACCGCAGCTGACCTCTGTGAGCAACGTGAGCAGCCGGCCGATGACGCGGTGATCGTCTTCGTCTGCGAGGTCGACGCCCCCCGCGAGATGGCCAGCCTGCGCCGCCTCTGCCGCGAGGCGCCCGACTCGCCGGTCGTCATCGTCTCCTCGCCGACCAGCGGCGTCGGCGTGCGTCGTGCGCTGGACGGCGGCGCCCGCGGCGTCGTCTTCGACTCCGAACTCGAGCGCACGTTGGCGACCACGGTCCTCGCCGTGGCGATCGGCCAATCGGTGGTTCCGGGCAAGCTGCGGGCCGGCGTCGAACGACCGGCCCTCTCGCACCGCGAGCACCAGGTGCTCGCGCTGGTCCGCAAGGGATTGACGAATGCGGAGATCGCCGAGCGCCTATACCTCGCCGAGAGCACGATCAAGAGCCACCTCGCGTCGATCTTCGCCAAGCTCGGCGTACGCTCGCGCAAGGAGGTTGCGACGGCACTCGACGACCTCGATCGGGGACCGTTGCCCAGAGACAGCTTCCCCGAGGCGGCGGGTCGGGCGCCCGCGTGAGCTCCGCCAGATCGCCGGCTTCGGCGACTGTCGCGGTCGACGGCGATGTGCGCGTGCCGTTCACGCGCCTCGACAACGCCGACCCGCAGCTCCTCGCCGAGCTCCAGGACGTGGTCGCGCGGGTCAGCCGCGAAGCCGCGTTCACGCTCGGCGCCGAGGTCGAGGGCTTCGAGCGGGACTTCGCCGCATGGTGCGAGGCCGACCACGCCGTCGGCGTCTCCTCCGGCACCGCCGCGCTGGAGCTGGCGCTACGCGGGCTGGGAATCGGCCCCGGCGACGAGGTGATCGTCCCGACCAACAGCTTCATCGCCACCGCCGAGGCGGTCAGCGCCGCCGGCGCGACTCCGCGCCTGGTCGACGTCGACGAGGAGAGCGCGCTGATCACGGCGGAGCTCGTCGAGGCCGCGCTGACGCCGCGCACGCGCTGCGTGATCCCCGTGCATCTCTACGGCCGCACGGTCGAGATGGAGCCGCTGCTGGCGCTCTGCCGGGAGCACGGGATCCGCGTCGTCGAGGACGCCTGTCAGGCCCACGGCGCCCGCTACCGCGGCCGGCCGGCCGGCTCGCTGGGGGACGCCGGCTGCTTCAGCTTCTACCCGACCAAGAACCTCGGCGCCTGGGGCGACGGGGGCGCGGTCGTCACCGACGACGCCGACCTGGCAGAGCGCCTGCGCCTGCTGCGCTCGCACGGCGAGGCGACCCGCCACCACCACGAGTTGCCGGCGAGAACCGACCGCCTCGACGCGCTCCAGGCGGCGATCCTGCGCGCCAAGCTGGAGCGGCTGGACGATGCCAACGAGCGTCGCAGGGCGGCCGGCGGCGCGCTGCGCGAGGCACTTGCAGATAGCCCGGTAGCTCCCCCTCCCCCGCCCGCCGGAGATGGCGACCACGTCTTCCACCTTTTCGTAGTGCGCTCTTCACGACGCGAGGACCTGCGCCAGCACCTCAGCACCGCGGGCATCTCCAACGCGATCCACTACCCGACGCCGATCCACCTCCAGCCCGCCTACGCGGAGCTGGGGCTGCGACCAGGGGACCTGCCGGTGGCGGAGCGCCTGGCGCACGAGATCTGCTCGCTGCCGGTCTTCCCGACGATCGAGCAGTCCCAGATCGAGCGCATCGCCGCCGCCGTGGTGAGCTTCGGCTGACGCGACCTGCGCTTCCGCCCCGGCCGGCGGGGCCGACCGGGCCGGGCTACCGCCGGCCCCGCCGCTTCTTCCTGTGGCGGGACTCAGCGACCAGGCGCGCGTTCCGCTTCTTCAGGACGATGGCGATCTTCCAGGTCGCCTTGGTCCCGTTCGCCGCCCGGTAGCGGATCACCACCTTCACCCTCAGCCTGTGGGACTTGGCGAGCAGGCGCTTGCCGGCCCGCGCGAGGACGATCGGCACCTTGACACGGCCGGGATGGGCGACGCGGATGCTCCGCGGCTTGATCCGGCGCTTGAGCAGCCTCTGCTTGCGTACCGCTGCGGCCGTCTGACGCCGCTTGCTCGTCCTGCCCAGCGTGATCGCCGGCGGACGCGCGGATAGCAGGCCCGGGCTCGGCACCTCGAAGATGAGGAGCGCGGTGCCGTTCTTGGCGTTGCGAACGACTCGCAGCAGTTCCGCCTGCTCGGGTGGAGCCTTGAGCGCGAGCGTCGATTGTTCGCTCGGGTCGGTCGAGGGCTCGGTTTCCTGCGAAGGCGAAGGCCGGCTCGGTTCCGCGGGCGAGGTGTCGACCGCCCAGGTGAAGGAGCCAGGGGTCTCGTCGGCATTCCCCGCCCTGTCAAGCGCCCGCACTTCAAAGGTGTGAGCGCCGTCGGACAGTCCGGCGTACGCCTTGGGCGAGGCGCATGACGCCCAGGAGCCGGAATCGATGCGGCACTGGAAGGAGGCGACGCCGGAGCCTGAATCGCTGCCGGAGAAGGCGAAGCCGGCATCAGCGCTGTTGGAAAGGGCCGCCGGGTGGGTGTCGATCGTGGTCCCCGGCGCGCTCGAGTCCTCGACGTAGACGATCGGCTCCGAGCAGCCCGAGGTGTTCCCGGCCGCGGTGCTGGCGGTGGCGCGGAAGGTCGTGGTCGAGTCGTCGGGGACCGTGACCTCGATGCCGGCTTCCAGCTCGGCGGCAGTGGCGGTGGCCAGCGGCGAGCCGTTGCAGCCGCCGCCGTAGAGCTTCACGGTGGTGGCGACCGGGGCGGTTCCGATCACCTTCGGGTTGTTGTCGTTGGCCGGCGAGGCCGGGTCGGTGGCGGACAGGTGCGGCGTCGATGGAGAGCTCGTGTCGACTTCGAAGTCGCGCGTGGCGACGGCCTGGTTGGAGGCCGCGTCGGTGGCCCGCACCCTGAAGGTGTATTCGCCGTCGGCCAGCGGTGCTTCGGGGGTGTGCGAT
>DATFMX010000014.1:0-2431 GCA_035266685.1 Solirubrobacterales bacterium | reverse complement strand
CGGCGCGCTTGCCAGCGTCCTCGCCGCCCGCGCCGCCGGAGTCCTCTACCGGCGCGTGTTCGAAGAGGACCCGCCGGAGTAGCCGTCTCCGTGGCCGCCGACCCCACCCAGACCCCGCCGCCGCCCGACTCCGACGAGCGTTCGGTCAGCGAGCTCGTCTTCGACGTCTCCGAACGCGCCTCCTCGCTGGTCCGCGAGGAGATCGAGCTCGCCAAGGCCGAGGTGGGCGAGAAAGTCGGCAAGATCCTGCGCGGCTCTGTCGTCGGCGTCGCCGCCGGCGCCTTCGCCTTCCTCGCCCTGATCCTGATCATGGAGGGCGTCGCCTGGCTGCTCGCCGAAGAGGTCTTCGACGGCAACGCCTGGCCCGGCTTCTTCGTCGAGGCCGGGCTCTTCCTGCTGATCGCCGCCGCCGCCGGCTACTTCGCCTACCGCTCGGTCCAGGCCGGCGCGCCGCCAGTGCCCGAGCAGGCGATCGAGGAGGGCAAGAAGATCAAGAGCACGCTGGAAGGGGAGGGCGAGAAGGATGCCTGAGCGCAGCGCCGAGGAGATCCGCCGCGACATCGAGGCCCAGCGTCACGACCTCGGCCGCTCGGTCGAAGCGCTGCGCGGCCGTGTCACCGAGCTGACCGACTGGCGCCGCCAGGTCGAGGAGCACCGCAGCCAGCTGATCACCGGCGCCGCCGTCGTTGGTTTTGCCCTTGGTGGACTGATGATGCTTCGTCGCCGTCGTCGCTGACGAGGCTGAGGGGTCGCCAGACAAGGACGCAGGGAGCCTGAATAGCAGCGCTATTCAGGCGACTGAGGACGCCGTATAGCGGACCCTCAGGCCGTCAGGACGGCGGTCGAGACGCTGCCGATGCCCAGCAGGCCCGGGCCGACATGGGCGCCGAGCACGGGGCCGACCTCGGAGATGAAGGCGGGCTCACAGCCGAAGATCTCGCGTGCGTCGTCGGCCAGCCCGGCGGCGGTCTCGTCGTCCTGGATGTGCTGGACGACCCAGGCGTCGAGGCCGGACTCGTGGCGCTCGCGGGCGTACTCGCGCAGCCGCTCGATCGAGCGGGCGCGGGTGCGGACGCGCTCGACCGGCGTGATCTCCTCCTCCAGCGTGAGGATCGGCTTGATCTTCAGCGCCGAGCCGATGAAGGCGCTGGCGCCGCCGATCCGGCCGCCGCGCCGCAGGTACTCGAGCGTGTCGATCGCGAACCACATCTTCAACTCCTCGCGCGTCTTTTCGGCCCGGGCCAGCACCGCCGCGCCGTCGGCGCCCGATTGCGCCGCGACCGCGGCGCCGAGCGCGCAGAGGCCCATGCCGCCGGCGGCGGAGCGGGAGTCGTAGACGCGGATCCGCTCGCCCCCCTTGCCCTCGTCGACAAGCCGCTGCCGCGCCTGCTGGGCCGCCTCGCAGGTGCCCGAGATGCCGGCCGAGATGTGGACCGAGACGACCTCGCGGCCCGCGTCGAGCAGCGGCTCGTAGACCGCGGCGAAGTCGCCGACCGAGGGCTGCGAGGTCGTCGCGCCGCCCTCCGAGGCGCGCAGGCGGTCGAAGAAGGCGGCGTAGTCGCCGACCTCGGTCTCCTTGCTCTGGTCGCCGTCGATCGAGACGTAGAGGCTGACGACCTCGATCCCGCGCGCGGCGATCAGGTCGGCGGGGAGGTAGGAGGTGCTGTCGCAGACGACGGCGGTGGCGGGGGGCGGGCTCACGGGGCGCCCCTAGTTTGACAGCCGCGTGCCCAAACGGCGCGGGGTCGCTCGCTACACTTTGTGAAGTGACCGATATCGCCGAGACTCCGCAGGACGCGATCACCCTCACCGCCAAGGCGGCCGGGAAGATCGACGAGCTGCTGGGCGGTCAGGAGGGCTCCGACGAGCAGGCGCTGCGCGTCGCCGTGCGCGGCGGCGGCTGCTCCGGCTTCCAGTACGCGCTGGCCTTCGACCGCGCTAAGGACGACGACCATGTCTTCGAGGTCGACGGCGTCGCCGTCATCGTCGACAAGGTCAGCATGCAGTTCGTCTTCGGCTCCGAGGTCGACTACGTCGAAGGTTTGCAAGGGGCGGGCTTTCAGGTCAACAACCCGAACGTCGTCGCCGCCTGCGGCTGCGGGTCCTCTTTCCAGGTGAAAGAGGATTCCGCCGAGCACGCCGCGGTCTGAGCGGGGCGCCCTCGGGCGTCCCGTCGTTTGGCCAGACCGCAACAAAGTTAGAGCCCCTCTGTTGCGGGTAGGGCAACCCCTGTAAGCAACAGCAGAGGAGGCAGGAGAGGTATGCGTTTTCGGCTCGTCATCGGAGCGTTGATGGTCTGCGCACTGGTTCTGGCGGCGGAGGGAGCCCCGTTCGCCGGCGCAGCACCCAAGCGCCTATACAAAGGCAAGACCGTCCAGAAGCGGCCCGTGCGGATCACCCAGCGCGGCCACTCGATCGAGCTGCGCCACTT
>DATFMX010000013.1:0-7331 GCA_035266685.1 Solirubrobacterales bacterium | reverse complement strand
GCTCGGGGAATCATGCAGGACGACAACGCTTCTATGAGCGCCGGACCCCCGCCACCCTCCTCGGGCGACTGGTTCCCGCGTCCGCGGCCGGGGCGCTCGCTGGACGCAGCACACGTCCGCCTTGCGTCGCCGAAAGTTCGTCGTCAGCGTCGCCACGGCCTGCTGTCTCCCTTGTTTTATGTCCTCGCATCACTTGGCCTTCGCTAGTTGCCGGACCTTCAGCGACCTCCTTGTAGACGAAATGGCCGCGGCCTATGCCGGGCTTTTCGGTGTTAAGAAATTCCCTTGCTAGCACGCGGATCTACGAATCGTTGGAGACCAGATACTCCGCCGGCCCGGAGTGCTCGACCCAGCCGGGGCGCCAGGTGAGGCCGTTGACGAGATCGCCGACTGAGGTCGAGTAGGTGCCGGCGAGGCGGATGAGGACGTCGAGGGTGGGGATGAATTCGCCGTTCTCGATCTTGTCGAGCCTGGAGCGGGTGAGGGCGGCGCGCTTCGCTGCCTCCTTCTGGTCGAGGCCCGACACCTCGCGGGCGCGGTAGAGGTTGTCCGCGAAGCGGGCCAGGGCCTGGAACGGGAACGGCGTTTTGGAACGCGATCCCGCAGTCATTCGGCGCTGCTCGCCGCCCCGACGGGGGACGTGCGATCTGGCGGAGTCTCGTCGGCACTCTCCGGCGCCTTGCCGTCCCGCTGGACCACCTCCCACGTCCCCGGCACGACGATCTCATAGCCCGGTTGCCACTCCAGCCCGGCGACGAGCTCCTCCATCGAGATGCCGAGGCTGCCGGCGATCCGTAGGGCGGTGTCGACGCGCGGCATCCGCTCGCCCCGCTCCAGCAGGCTCACCTCGGTGCGGTGGATCGAGGCGCGGAAGCCGAGCTCCTCCTGAGAGACATCGGCTCCCTCACGGCAGCGGGCCAGATTCCTGCCGAAGAGGACTTTCATCTCCGCGGTCGGCGGCACCGCCGTGGGGAGGCGCCGACTCACGGCGCTTCCCCGAGGATGTCGCGCTGCTCTGGCGGCGGGCCGGGCTGGATCAGGTTGGCGAGGATCGCGCCGCGGCAACTTGCGCGGCCGTCCTCCAGAGACAAGCGTTCGGTCAGCTTCCCCGCGACCAGCACCGGGGCGCCCTTCTTCAGCTCTTCGACGTGGCGCCCGCCCACGTCGCCGGGCACTTCGACCTCATAGGTGGCGTAGGTCCACAGCAGCCGTGGGTGCTGTGGGTCGGCGACCGGGAACTCGATCCGCATGACGAGGACCGGGGTGCCGCCCGGGCCGCCGCCCTGCCTGGGGTCATCGAGCAGCTTCCCCGTCACGACGGCGTAGTTGAGCCCGGGTGGCGTCTGCTCGGGGAAGAGTGGGCGACCGGGCCGCCCGGCGCATCGACCGCACATGGCTACTTCACCTCCCTGACGACATAGGCACGCGGCTTGCGCTTGGCCTGGCGCACCTTCTTCTCCTTCGCCAGCCTGGCGAGGCAGTTGGCGATGGCGCCGGAGGAGCGGCCGATGCCCTTGCCGATCGCGCTCGCGGTCAGCGGGCCGTCGTCGCGGTGCTTGCGCATGTAGGTGAGTACCTGACCGTCCAGCTCGCCGGGCCGCAGGCGCTTCTTCGCGGCGGTCATGCTCGTCCGCCTTCCCGATCGTCGAGGTCGACGAGCACTTCCTCGCAGGCGTCGAGGCCGAGCTGGAAGCGAGCGTTGGTCTCCGCGTCGTCTTCTCGGGCCTGCCGCTCGGTGCCCGACTCCAAGAGCACCCGTTTGGCTTCGTCGTGCAGGCGCTTCAGGACTTCCATCAGGTCGAGGGCCGGCATGGTCAGCTCGAAGGCGTCGCGCTCTTCGCGCGGCTGCCAGCCGATGTCGGCCAGCAGCCGGAGGTCTTCGCTGAATTCCAAGCCGAGTCGTTCGGCGACGGCGAAGTCCTCGTTCTCCTCCAGCGCGATCCAGATGTCGCTGATCGCACCGAGGTGGTTGCGGACCAGCTCGTAGAGTCCGCCCCGCTGGTGGCGGTCGATCGTTGCGGTGACGTTGGGCATGGCGCCCCTCCTTCCGGTTGGGGCACCGAAGAGCCGCTCAGATCAGGGCCGTCGCTCTACCCCGAACGCGAAGTGCTCTGGGAGAATCGGCCGTGCATCGAAGGTTGGTTCTTCGGTGCCAGGCCCCGGGGCGTTGGTAGCGTCGCCGGGGCCATATGTCTTGGGTGGCGGACCGTAGCTCCGCTCGCGCTCGAAAGCGAGTCCGAATCGGCGCGAATCGGCGCCGATCCACGGCAATCGCCGCCGTTTCGGGCACTCGTGCCCAAAACGGAGCGCCCCATCTCGCGATCATCCTCGCGCGCCTTGACCCAGAACCGGCCGATTAGCAGCAACTTCCCGCCATGGGCGGTACTGGGCTCGAACCAGTGACCCCCTCCTTGTAAGGGAGGTGCTCTCCCAACTGAGCTAACCGCCCGGGAGATCTCGATTATGGCGCGTGGGTGGGGTCGTGGCCAGCGCGGTGTGGCCGCCTGCGAGAATCGCAGGCATGGACCTGGACTCGGGAATCCTTTGGCGGGTCGCGGTCGTGCAGGCGGCGGCCGTGGCGGTGCTGTCCGTGCTGCTGGCGCTGGTCTTCTCGCACGGCTTTTTCGAAAGCTGGGGCTGGCTCGTCGGCCCGCTCGCGTGGTTGGTCTGCGCCTGGTTCACCGCTCGCGTGGTCGGGCTGCCGGAGGCGCCGGTGCTCTCCCGCGCGGTCGCGGCCGGCGTCGTCAGCGTCCTCTTCGTCCTCGTCGGCCTGCACTGGCTGGGGGCGATCGTCGCGATCGGTCTACTCGCGGTTCTCTGCGCGCGACTGCCACGACCCGCCGTGCCGTAGGCGCGCCGGGGTCTTGTACCGCTCTGGGCTAGAAGCTCAGCCGATCGGTTGGCCGACGAGGCCCGCGACCTTCCAGTCGCTGCCTTCCCTCGTCATGCCGATCGCCAGCGGGGCGCCGCCGTGTCCGCGATAGATCGCGAAGGCGCGCTTGCCGTCGATGCGCAGAGAGAGGATGTCGGCATGCTTCGCATCGGCTCCGATCGCGCCCGCCTCGGGCGCGTGGGAAAACTTTTCGAGGATCGCCGCGCAGCCCTTGAGCTTGGAGCTCCCGGCCAGCCGTTCCAGGCCTTCAGTGACCTGCTTCGCCATGTAATCGCAGGCTGCCCCCCAATCGTTCACCGCAGCCGCGTCGAGGAAGTCGTGCAGGGTTGCCGCCGCCTGCTGGAATTCGGCCTGGCTCGACTCCTTGCCGAATTCGATGATCCCGGTGCTGCCGTTCTTGGTGCGTACCTGCGCCGAGCCGCCGCCTGAGTCCTCGTGGTGCTTCGGCTTGAATTCGCCGCGGGGTTCGCTCGTGGCCTTGGACTCGTTCTTCTCGGCGCCCTTCGCCTTCGCGGGCGCCTTTCCGGACTGCGCGTGCTGGGCGCTCGTCGAGGACACAGTGGTCGTCGAGCTCGAATCGCCGCCCCCGCCGCAGGCGGCCAACCCGACCGCCGCCAAGAGGGTGGCTGCGGTTGCAAGCAGGCGCGTGTCCACTCGCCTCACCCCGGCCTCCTACCTGCGCCCGCGGCGCACCCGGCTCGTCGCAAACTGGACAGTGCCCGAGTCGCAGGGCACGCCGTTCTTCAGCTTGTCGCGCACGCGCAGGCGGCCCTTCACCTTGGGCCCGCGCGCGCGGCCACGGAAGATCACTTCGTCGGTCGGCCCCTTCTGGAAGTCGGCAAAGCGGCCGTCGGCACGCAGGCGTGCCGGGTCGAAGTCGGAGAGGTCGTCGTAGAGCAGGCTGCCGTCGCGGCAGCGCAGGCGGATTTTGAAGCGCAGGAGCTTGATCCGGTGGCGGCCGGCCGGCGCGATCGCGATCTTGAACTTCTGACCTGTCTTGCCCTTGTAGACGGCAGCATCCGCCCCCGCCGGGGCGAATGCCAGCAGCGCGCAGGCCAGCAGCGCGGGCAGCGCCATGCGCAATGCTCTGCGCAACGCCATCACTTGCCCCTCACAGCGCAGCTCTTGGTCAGCGACGAGGCGATCTGCTTGCCGCCGGAGAACTTGAAGCTCGTCCGCGCCAGCGGGAAGATCGCGCCGGGGAAGCCCTTCGGGGCCGGGCAACCCGCGCTGATGAAGCTGTGGGCCCGCCCGCGAACCGTGTAGCGGCGGGAGAGCTTCATCGAGATCGCCGTGACGTAGCCCCAGTTGCCGAGCGCGCTCGGCAACGACGCGTTGAGCACCGTGCCGTACTTGCCGCGCTTGCTGTTGTGGATCGTGAATGGGATCAGGAACGAGGTCGCGAAGGGATGGGCGGAGTAGATCTGCCCGAGCAGCACCGGCCGGCCCTTGCGCTCGCCGCGGAAGACCAGCAGGTGGCCTTTAGTCGGGTAGGGGGCCTGGCCGGCAAAGACGACGCTCGCCCAGAAGGTCCCCTGTCCGACCAGCGAGCGCCGGCACGCAGCCAGCGCCCGGCCGGTGGAGGCCGGCTGGATTTCTTCCGCGCGGCAGACCGGCAGGCCGACGTAGTCGAGGCGGCCGTTGCGGTTGATTTCGATCCGTAGCTGCTTGAGCTGCGGCGGCTGGCTGTCGTCGGTGGTCGAGATCTGACCGGAGAAGTAAACCGAGATCGGCGCGACGCCCTTGCGAGGAAGGTTGTGCGGGGCGAGTTTGCCCGCGACCTTGACCCGCAGCTTGCCCTTCTGGCTGATCTCGCCGTGGGCGATCCCGGCGCCGAGGGCGAAAAGGGCCACCAGGGCGCAGAATACCGCCGTCTTTGGCCTGCTGACTCTCATCTGCCGCTCCTCTTGACATGACCTCGGTGGTGAACGTGCCGGTTGCGGTGGGCGAAGCGGCGCCGTTTGGCGCGGGCTCTGCGCCGTGCCGCCCTGCGCACCGCCCGGCGGTGCCGTCGTGCCCTTCTCTGGCGAATCTCGTGCTGCCGTTGTAACGACCCAAGCTGCCGCTCGGTGCGGCCAGAAGCGCCGGGAGCGGCGCCCGCAGCGCTCGAGCCACCGGAGGTTGCGGGAGCACTCATCGCCGCGCCGGTCAAGCCGGCCGAACCAGCCGCCTCGCCGGCGGTTCCGCCAACCGCGAGCGGAGCCGGAGCGACGGCGAATTCGGCTTCGACCGATTTCGCCCCGCTCATCGTCACGAGACACTTTCCGCCAGGTTCGGAGTCGCAGCCGCTCCAGGCGGCGAAGGCCGAGCCCGCCGACGGTTTGGCCGTCAAGGTGACGGCGGCCCCTTCGTCGTATTCGGCCGCACAGACGCCCGGGCAGGAGATTCCTGCCGGGGAGCTGCTGACGGCGCCTTCGCCCGCGCCGGAGAGCGCGACTTCGAGCCGCTGTCCGGCGGTCGAGGGGCCGAAGGCGTACACGGCTCCTTGTTCGGATTTCGTTTCGCTTTCGAGCTGCGAGTTCCCGGTCGTCACGTACACGCGGCCCGCCGTCGCTTCAGCCGAGTTGTCGACCGCGATGCCGCTCGGTTCACCGAACCAGAGCAGCGTCGGCGCGGGCAGCGTGCCGCGGTACTCGCCGGCAACGTTGAACTCGGCCACGGCCCCGAGTGGATGTTCGTAGAGCGGCCCCTGGGCGTTGTAGGAGACGAAGAGGTGGCCGGTCGAGTCGTCGATCGCGAGCGCGGCGTCGCGCAGCGTGGTGAAACCGCCCTGCGGGGTGCCTTCCCCGCCAACTTCCATGATCGGCGTTTCGACGCTCGTCGCCGGGTCGAAGACATCGATCTTGCCGCTGGCCGCGTCGGCGACGTAGACGTAGCCTTCGGTGCCGGAGTAGCCGGAGACCGCCACGCCATAGGCGTCGCCGAGCGAGCCGACGCCGATCTGCACCGGTTCGCCGGCTTCTTCGACCGGCGCCCCGGACGATTCGTAGACGACGACCCGGGTGCGCTGGTCGACGTAGATGTGGCCGGACGCCGGATCGTAAGCGACGCCGGTCGGGTGTTCTTCGTCGATCGCCACACCCGAGCCGTAGGCCGTTTTCGAGCCGATCGGGAAGGCCGCCGGGGTGAAGCGGGTGACGTTGCGGTGGAAGACGTTGACGAACAGTTCGCCCGCGGTGTCGACGGCAAGCCCGCAGGGGCCGTCGAGCGGTTCGACTTCCGAGAGCTGCGTCAGCAACCCGCCCCCGGAGCTGAAGACGTCGACCTTGTCGTGGTAGTAGTCGGAGACGTAGATGTCACCGGTGCTATCGACCGCGAGGCCGCACGGGTCTTCGAAGAATTCGATCACGTTAGGCGCCGGAACGAATTTTTTGATCATGAACAGGTAGGAGTGGCTCGGCGCCGCCTGGGCGCCACCGGCGAGCGCGGCGAGCAGCGCCGCCGCGGCGCACAGCGTGGCAAGGCCGACCGTGAACCTGGCTCTCATCTAACCCTCCCCCTCTCGACCGCGCTGGCCACCGCGGCACGGCGGTGCTTGCGCTTCTTGCCGTGGCCCTTGCGGCCGTGCTTGTGCCGGTGCTTCTTGTGGCGCTTCTTGTGCTTCTTGTGCTTCTTGTGCTTCTTGCAGCTCTCGCTGCGCAGCACGGAGCGGAATTCCGCCCCGCGGCTGTTCTGGCCGATCGCTTTGACCGTCGCCGCCGGCGGCTGGGCGCAGATGTCTGCCGAGTTGACGAGCAGGCCGTGCTTGCCGCCGCGCAGCTTCATCACAAAGCGCGTCAACGGCGCGTCGGGAAGGTCTTCAAAGGTCGCGCGAATGCCCCGGTGGGCGGGCCCGATGCGCCCGTCGATGACGATGTGAATCTCCCCCGAGTACAGAGACGTAACCAGGTCGGGCAGTTTGTTGTCCGAGGAGCGCAGGTAGACGTCGCCGCGCAACGGCTCGTCGAGCAGCGGCGTAAAGGCGACCGCGTGGCCGTAGACGGAACTCGCCGGGCAGGCGTTTTCGGAGAACTGAGCCCGGGTGCAGATGCTGCGGATGTGGTTCTGTGCGAGGAACAGCGAGTGCGGCATCGTGACCACGAAGCGTTTGAGGTTCGCGTCGCCGGGCCGCCCCTGGACGACCGCCTGCAGCGACGGGTAGGTGTTGCGCCGCGTGCCGCCGCGCAGCTTCAACCCGAGCGTCGGGCTGTAGCCGAGGGTGCCGCAGTTGAGCAGCTGGAAGTGGACGCCGACCGTCGCGCTCGAGTCGTCGCCGGGATCTTCGAAGTTCGCCCCCGAGCCGGTCAACGTCGAGGTCAGATCGGAGGGTTCACAGCTGGTCGGGTTGCGGGTGAATTCGGGTCGGTCCATGTAGACGCGGATGTCGCGCAGGCGCAGCGGGATGCCGCCGAGGATGTGCGGGATCGGGTCCGAGCCCGCCGAGTCGATCGCCAGCTGC
>DATFMX010000012.1:0-7670 GCA_035266685.1 Solirubrobacterales bacterium | reverse complement strand
CCGTGCATGGGGCCAGACAGGGGGGTTATCGCCGGACGAGGAAAGGCGATTCGCCAGCGGCGGGGCGGCCCATGCGGTCGGGATGCCGCGCGCCTCTCCCTGCCGGGAGCAACTGTCAAATGTTGTGGATGACGCCACATGAGAATCGTCAGGCGGCGACCTTCTCGATCTCTTCCTCGTTGTTCACTTTCTCTACCTTGACTCCATCCTTGAAGGTGACTCCGTCGAGCACGTCGGCGACGAGCTCGTGGCCGTTGAAGCGCCGCCAGCGTTCCTGGGCGGCGTCCAGCAGCTTGTAGGCCATCGCCAGCGCGGCCTTCTTGGAGCCGGCGCCCTTGGTGACGCGGGTGCGCAGCTTGACCGTCGCGAAGCTCGACTCGATCGGGTTCGTGGTCCGCAGGTGGCGCCAGTGCTCGGCGGGGAAGTCGAAGAACGCGGTCAGCTGCGCCCAGTCGCGGTCGAGCTTCTCAACCGCCTTGGGGTACTTGGCGTCGAACTCCGAGCGGAAGCGCTCCAGCGCCGCCCGCGCGTCGGCGCGGGCCGGGGCCTCAGCCATCTCGTGCAGCAGCGTCTTCGCCCTGGACTGCAGGCGCTTGGGGAGCGCGTCGAGAACGTTCGCCGTCTTGTGGACCCAGCATCTCTGCTCTCGCGCCTGCGGGAAGACGTCGCGCAGCGCCGCCCAGGCGCCGAGCGCGCCATCGCCGCTCACCAGCTTCGGTTCGTTCATCCCGCGCTCGCGCAGATCGCGCAGCACGGCCGCCCAGGAGTCCGTCGACTCCCGATAGCCGTCCTCGACCGCGAGCAGCTCCTTGGCGCCGTCCTCGCGCACCCCGATCACGACCAGCAGGCAGAGCCGGTCGTCCTCGCCCAGCCGCACGCTCATGTGGACGCCGTCGACGAACAGGTAGGCGTAGCGGTGAAAGCGCAAGCTGCGCGCCTTGAACGCCTCGTGGTCGGCCTCCCACTGCTTCGTGAGCCGACTTATCGACGTCGCCGAGAGCCCCGAGGCGTCCTCGCCGAGCAGGTCGCGCAATGCCGGCGCGAAGTCGCCGGTCGAGAGGCCGCGCAGGTAGAGAATCGGCAGCACGTCGGTCACCTTCGGCGAGCGGCGCGCGTAGGCGGGCAGGATCTTCGAGCTGAACTTCTTGCGCTCGCCTTCCTCATCGACGCGCTTGTCGTTGACGCGAGGGGCGCGAATGCCGACTGCCCCGAGCCGACCGTCAGCCGTCGTTCACGAGCTCGTCCGTTGCGCACGACCAGGCGCTTTCCGTCCTCATCGAGCTCCTCGGTGAAGGAGGCGACGTACTCGGAGACCTCGGCCTCCAGCGCCGTGGCGATCATCCGCCGAGCGCCTTCCCTGGCCAGGTCATCCAGCGTGACCGCCGCCTGCTCGGCGCGGTCCCCGTCGATCCTGCGAACATCTCCCATGGCGTGCCTTCCTTTCCGCCTTGCGGCGGTCGGTCTTGATCAACCGGGAAGGTACGCCGCCTTCGTTCTCAGGGTCATCCACAACATCTGGGTATAGCTCGTTCTCGACAACAACGGAATGCTCTTGAAGGTCCAGTGCAAGACTGGTCGCCTTAGGGAAGGAGCCATTCGGTTCAGATCACAGAGCGTCCAGTCCAACACGGCCGGGACACGCGCAAGGGCCTATTCAGGTGAGGTTGATTTCTTTGCTGTGTACTGCCCGGAGAACGATCGCGTCTACATGATTCCGGCCGACGAAGTGCCAGCAACTGGCATGTATCTTCGTGTTGAGAGGCCTCGCAACAGCCAACGCAAGCGCGTACGCTGGGCCGAGGACTACGCCTTGCCCGCCTAGCTCAATTTGGCAGAGCACCGCTCTTGTAAAGCGGAGAGTCCCGGTTCAAGTCCGGGGGCGGGCTCTCAGGTTCCGTTGGCGCCGGGGCTGCTGCCGCCGCCCAGCACGCGGGCCTTCTCGGCGGCGAACTCCTCGTCGGTGAGGATGCCCTTGTCGCGCAGGTCGGCGAGCTGGCTGAGGCGGCGCAGGCGGGCGTCCTCGGCGTCGGCGGGCGGGGCGGTCGCGACCGGCGCCCCGGGCTCGGCCGGCAGCGGCTCGGTCGGCTGCTCCCCGGCGTCGTCATCGCTCGGGCGACGCACCTCCGGCAGGCGCAGTTTCGAGGCCCGCTCACCCAGGTTGGCGCTCTTGACCGCGCCGACCACGCGGTCCCTTGCCCCGCCGAAGTAATCGGCGAACTGCACATCGGGGAATTCCTCTTCGGTCTGGCGCCGCATCTCGTGGATGCCGAAGGCGACGAAGCCGCCGACGATCAGCGTGGTCAGGAAGGAGCGCAGGTTCTGGGTCGGCGAGGAGAGGAAGTAGAAGCAGACGAGGACGACCAGGCCGCCATAGACGTAGGGGACGTAGTCGCGCAGCGCCGGCGCCGTGAAGCGGCGGGTCGCCCGCGCCGAGCCGGTCGGCGAGCCGAGCCATCCGGCGATGCCGGCGAGCACGCCGAAGACGATCAGCGTGGTCGCGATGCTGACCATCAGCGAGGTGCCGATCGACCACGCCGCTTCGGCCGCCGGCTTGACGCTTTCTTCCTGCACCAGCTGGTTGATGACGATGCCGCCCGCCACCGAGCGGAAGACGATCGCGGCGAAGCCGGCGGCGACCAGGCCGATTCCGCAGAACAGCACGGTCACCCAGCGCCCAGCCTTGGAGAGATAGACGGCGAGGCCGAAGCAGAGCAGGGTCAGCAGCGAGAAGACCAGCGCCAGCCCTTTTATCCCGACGACGATGTCCTGTGCGGTCTTCAGCTGGTCGGAGCGCAGGATCGTGATCTGGCCTGCATCCGGCGGCAGCTTTTCCGCCAGCTGGGCGCCGATCCCGACCTGGCTCGCAAGGTTCGTCACCAGGCTGCCGAGGTTCAGCGTCACTTCGCCGTTCGCGGTCGAGACCGCCTCTTTCTTGTTTTCCAGCACCGCCAGCAGCTGTTCGTGCGCCGCCCGGTTCGCGTCCTTCCACAGTTCCTGCGCGGTCGAGGTCTTCAGCACCTCTTCGGCGCCGCTGCCCGCCACCTGGCGCAGCCCGCCGGACACCGGCCCGGCCAACTCCTTGGTTTCGCCGGGCAGGATTCCTTCCAGTTCCTTTTCGATGTCGACGTTGGCGTAGAGCTGGTCGACCAGGTAGTCGCCGACGGCCGAGCGGATCTTTTCGTTCTGGATCAGCCGGCCGCTCGTTTCGACCCAGTCGCCGGTGTCGAGCGCCTGGCGCTCGACCCAGATCGCGAACACGCTGAGGAAGGCCAGTATCGAGCCGAGCACCACCAGGGCTTTGACCGTGCGTCGACGGGCGCGGCTCATCGCCCGGGATGGTATACGTGATCTGCGTGAAGCTGGAGGGAATCCACCACATCACTGCGATCACCGCCGATGCGCAGGAGAATGTCGACTTCTACGCCGGGGTGCTGGGCCTGCGCCTGGTGAAGAAGACGGTCAACCAGGACAACCCGTCCGTCTACCACCTCTTCTTCGCTGACGAGCGGGGCGACGCCGGCTCCGATCTGACGTTCTTCGAGTTTCCCGGCGTGCCGGCCGGCCGCGCCGGCAGCGGCGATGTGCATCGCATCGTCTGGCGCGTCGGCTCAACTGACTCGCTCGACTTCTGGGCCGAGCGCCTCGGCGCCCATGGGATCGAGAGCGAGCGCGCGGGGGAGAGCCTGCGCTTCGCCGACCCCGAGGGGCTCGGCCATGAGTTGCTCGTCGCCGGCGTCCCCGACGCGCCGCTGATCGCCGACCACCCCGCGGTGCCGGGAGAGCTGGCGCTGCAGGGATTCCACGCGGTGCGCGCCTACGGCGGCTCGCCCGAGGCCAGCGCCCAGCTGCTGGAAGCGCTCGAGTTCGAGCGCGTCGACGGGGGCTGGGAGGCGCGCGGCAGCGACCGCGGCGGCCTCTACCTCTACGACGACCCGCCGTCCGAGCGCCCGCTGCAGGGGGCCGGCAGCGTCCATCACATCGCCTGGGCTTCCTCGATCGACGAGCACGAGGCCTGGCGTGAGCGGGCGATCGCCGGCGGCGCGCAGCCGACGCCCGTGATCGACCGCTTCTACTTCCGCTCGATCTACTTCCGCGAGCCGAGCGGCGTGCTGTTCGAGATCGCGACCCTGGGACCGGGCTTCACCGTCGACGAGCCGCTCGAGCACCTCGGCGAGAAGCTCTCGCTGCCGCCCGACTACGAGCATCTGCGCGCCGAGGTCGAGCCGAACCTGCACCCGGTCGTCAACCCGCGCACGGCCGGCAGCGCGGCCGGGTGAGCGGCGACTTCGTCTGGCGCGACGCCGGGCGGGTCATCGTGCTGCGCCGCGACGGCGTCGCGCAGGCGCCGCAGCTCCTGCATGAGCACGGCTTCGACCGGTTCGAGCTGCTGACGACGCCGCGCGCGCTGCCGGGCGCGCCCGAGCTCGAGACGGCCGCACGGGCGGTCCACGCGGTTCCCGCCGGTCAGGTGCCGGAGGCCGCCGCGGCGCTGCTCGACCGCGCGCAGGCGCCGCAGCTGGTGGCCCTCGGCGGCGGGCGCGTCATCGACACCGCCAAGGCCGTCGCCGCCGTCAGCGGCGCGCGCGTCGCGGCGGTCCCGACGACGCTCTCCGGTGCCGAGGTCACCGGCATCCACCGGCTGCCGGCGGGCGCCGAGCAGCGGGTGCGGAGGATGGTCCGCCCGGAGCTGGCGATCGCCGACCCCGAGGCGATGTCCGGCCTGGCCGAGCGGGCGCTGCGCGCCAGCGCGATGAACAGCCTCGCCCACGGCGCCGACTCCCTCTACACGCCGTTCGCCAACCCGGTCTCGCGGATGACCGCCCTGCGCGGCGCCGAGCTGCTCGCCGCCTCGCTCGACGAAGAGCGCTCCGAGCGCAACCGCGCCGCCCTCGCCCAGGGCTCGCTGCTCTGCGCCTACGCGATCGACTCCGCCGCCTTCGGCCTCCACCACGTGATCTGCCAAACCCTGGTCCGCATCTGCGGCACGCCTCACGCCGAGACGAACGCCGCAATCCTCCCCCGCGCGATGGCCTTCATGGCTCCCAGAGCCCCCGACCAGCTCTCGTCCCTGGCCGACGCGATCGGCACCACCTCCGATCAGGTGGAAGCTCGCATCCTGGAGCTCGGCGAACCCACCGGACTCGGCGAGCTGGGCGCCGACAAATCGAATCTCGACCAAGCTCTCGACTCCATGCTGTTACGGCCAGAGCTGGGGTTTACGCCCGAACCGCCCACTCGCGACGACCTCGAACACCTGATTCAGGCGGCCTGGTAACCAGCATCCGCTGCCCGTGTAGCGCAAGGCGTGACCGAGTCACGCCTTCAGGCCTACCACGACTACACCCGCCGCCACAGCGTCAACTGGCCGCTCTACCTGCTGGCGCGGGTGTTCATGACGCCGTTCTTCCTCGTCTACTTCCGCCTCGGCCGCACCGGCCGCGAGTACGGGCGGGTCGGTGGCGGGCTGATCGTCGCCGCCAACCACCGCAGCTTCCTCGACCCCTTCGCGATCGGCGCCGCGCTGCCCTGGCGGCGGCCGATGAACTACGTCGCCAAGGTCGAGCTGTTCGAGCGCCGCTGGCAGGGCTGGCTGCTCTCGCGGCTCGGCGCCTTCCCGATCCGCCGCGGCGAGTCGGACGAGCTGGCGATGGAGACCGCCCGCCAGGCGGTCGAGCGAGGCGGAACCGTCTGCATGTTCCCCGAGGGCACGCGGATCCGCCGCGGCACCCTGGCGGCGCCGAGGCGCGGCGTCGGCCGGCTGGCCCTGCAGACCGGCGCGCCCGTCCTGCCGACCGCCGTCTACGGCTCCGAGCACGTGCGCCGCGGCTGGCGCATCCGCCCGCGCCAGGTGCGGGTGCGGCTCGGCAAGGCGATGACCTTCCCGCGGGTCGAGCAGCCGACCGCGCCGCTGGCCGAATCGGTGACCGCGCGCATCTGGCCCAACGTCCTCCTGCAGTGGGAAGAGATGGGCGGCCTGCCGCCGATGCGCCGCGCCGCGGTGATCGGCGCCGGTAGCTGGGGGACCGCGGTCGCCGTGCTGCTCGCCCGCGGCGGGCTCGAGGTGCAGCTCGGCGCGCGCACGGCCGAACAGGCCGCGGAGATGGTCGAGGCGGGCGAGAACGGCCGCTACCTGGAGGCCGTCGAGCTGCCCGACTCGCTGCTCGTCCGGCCGGCCTCGGAGATCGAGCTGGCCGGGCTCGACCTCGTCTGCCTGGCGATCCCGTCCGGCTCGCTGCCGCAGGCGGTCGGCGCGATCGCCGACCGGATCAGCGACCGCTCCTCTGTCTTGCTGCTGACCAAGGGCCTGATCGCGCCGCTCGGCCAGCTTCCCGCCGAGTACGTCGGCGAACGGATCCGCGCCCGCGCCGTCGCCAGCCTCGGCGGCCCGGCGCACGCGCGCGAGGCGGTCTCCGGCTCCGCCGCGCTGGTGCTCGGCTCGGCCGACGCCGACCTGCGCCACCAGCTCGGCGAGGTCTTCGACCGCGCCGGCCTGGTCTGCGAGCGCAGCCGCGATGTGGTCGGCGTCGAGATGGCCGGCGCGGCGAAGAACGCCGCCGCGCTCGCCGCCGCCGCGACCGAGCCCTTCGGCCTCAACGCCGCCGGCATCGCCGCCGCCCAGGTCTGGCGCGAGTGCGTCGATTACGCGATCGATCGCGGCGCCGAGCTGGAGACCTTCTCCGGCCTCGCCGGGGTCGGCGACCTGACCGCGACGATGCTGGCGCCGGAGAGCCGCAACCGCCGCGCCGGCGAGCTGCTCGGCGGGGGCACGCCGGCGGCGGAGATCCCGGCGATCATCGGCCAGGCGTCCGAGGGCCTCGACGCGGTGCCGCTGCTGGCCCGGGCGATCGCCGCCGCGGGCAGCCCGGCGGGGGCGCTGGAAGGGCTCGCCGCGCTGATCGGCGGCGAGATCGACGCCGAGTCCTGGGTCGACTCGCTGCGGCTCGGCGAGCGCTCGCGCAAGGAGGCGGCCTGAGATGGCGCGGCGGTTACGTGGACTACGCTTCGCCGGTGAGCGCCAAGGAGAACGTCGAGCCGGGCAAGCTCGACCCCGCCGCGAAGGCCGAGCTCGACCGCGCCTTCGCCGATCTCTACCGCGACCACCTCAAGGACGTCTACTCCTACGCCTACTACCGGGTCGGCAACCAGCACGACGCCGAGGACCTGACCGAGCAGGCCTTCCTGCAGGCCTACCGTCACTTCGACCGCGCCCGGCGCGAGTCCGACGGGCGACCGCTGCGCCCGTGGCTGATCCGCATCGCCCACAACCTGGCGCTCAACTACTACCGCGACCGCGCGCGGCGACCGCAGACGCCGCTCGAACACGCCGACCCGATTCCCGCTCGGCACGGCACCGAGGCGATCGCCGAGGGCCGCGAGGAGCTGCGCCAGGTGATCGCCAAGCTCGACAACCTGCCCGACGACCGGCGCGACGCGCTGATCATGCGCTTCGCGCTGGGCATGGACAACCGCGAGATCGCGCGCGCCCTCGGTCGCAGCGACGGCGCCACCAAGGTGCTGATCCATCGCGCGATCAAGCAGCTCGAGGAGGAGATGAGCGACGGCGATGAGTGACGCGAGCCAGAACCTCAGCGGCAGCACCTGGGACGTCGAGCGGCTGCTCGGCGACGCCCTGCGCCCGATCGAGCCGCCGGAGCGGCTCTCCGGGCGCT
>DATFMX010000011.1:0-2841 GCA_035266685.1 Solirubrobacterales bacterium | reverse complement strand
ATCGTGATCGTCGTGCCGGAGAAGAAATCACCGGCCGGCGAGGCGAGGTAGGCGACCAGCCAGGCCATCTCCTCGGCCCGCCCGGCGCGGCCGATCGGGATCGAGCGCTCGAGGTTGTCGACGACGACCTGCGGATACTTGGTCAGCAGGGTCTCGGTGGCGAACTGGCCGGCGGCGAGCGCGCAGGTCTTGATCCCGAAGCGCGCCCACTCGACCGCCAGCGTCCGCATCATGTTCTCGACCGCCGCCCGGGCGGCGCCGGAGTGGACCATCCCCGGCATCCCGTTGTGGGGCGAGAGGGTGACGCTCAGCACCTTGCCGCCGCCCTGCGGGATGAAGGCCCTGGTCGCCGCGGCGTGGGTCATCAGCCAGGTCCCCTGCACGTTCAGCTCGATCACCGTGCGGAAGCCTTTCGGCGTGATCGCCTCGGCCGGGCTGAGGAACTGCCCGCCGGCGTTGTTGACCAGCACGTCGAGCCGCTCGTGGCGCTCGAGCAGCCGGTCGAAGAGCAGCTCGACCGCCTCCTCGTCGCGGATGTCGAGCGTTTCGCGCTCGAACGAGCCGGCCAGCCCGGCCGCCAGCCCGGCCGTCTCGGCGAGCGGCTCCTCGCGCCGGCCGCAGCCGACCACAGCGGCGCCGAGCCGCGCCAGCTCGAGCGCGGTCTCGCGGCCGAGCCCGCTGCCGGCGCCGGAGACGAGGCAGACCTGTCCCTCCAGCAAGCCGTCCCTGAAGATGCGCGAATCGCCGCGTTCACTCATCCCAAGCACCCTATATGTGGCCGAAACCGGGGTAAGGTGGCCCGGCGATGAAGGTTCACGTCGAAGCGAAACCGCTGCACGAGCCGCTCGCCGGTGGGACGGCCGGCGCCTCGGTCAGCGTCGAACCGCTGATCGCCGGCCATGTCACCTGGCCGCTGCCGATGATGGAGCGACCCGGCGGCCGGCTGGAGACGCTGAAGCTGCTGCGCGCCCTGCTCAGCGGGCAGCCGCCGACCGTCGTCCCGGTCCCCGCCTTCCTGATCCGCCACCCGAGCGCCGGCGCGGTCCTCGTCGACACCGGCCTGCACCCCTCGATCGCGACCGACGGCAAGGCGAACTTCGGCGGCCTCGCCGCGCGCTTCGGCAAGCCGGCGCTGGAGCCGGGCGAAGACGTGCCGGCGCAGCTGCGCGCCCGCAACCTCGAGCCGGGCGAGATCCCGGTCGTCGTGATGACCCACCTGCACCTCGACCACAGCTCGGCGATCTCCGAGTTCCCCAACTCGACCTTCATCGTCAGCGAGGTCGAGTGGGAGGCGGCGACGGTCGGGCCGAAACCACTCGCCAACGGCTACCGGCGCGCCCACTTCGACTACGCCTTCGAGTACCGGACGGTCGACTTCGACCGCGGCGGCATCGACTCATACGCGAGCTTCGCCCGCTGCTTCGACCTGTTCGGCGACGGTTCGGTGCGGCTCGCCCACACGCCCGGCCACAGCGCCGGGCACATCTCGGTGATCGCCCACCTCGCCGAGCGCGACTTCGTGATCGGCGGCGACGCCGTCTACACCGAGGGCCAGCTCGACGGCTCGGCGCCGCTCGCGCCGCGGCCCTTCGACGAGCACAACTACAGGCGCTCGATCCAGGAGCTGCGGCTGTTCCGGCGCGAGTACCCGAACGCGATCGTCACGCCGGGGCACGATCCGGGCTTCTACGAGAAGCTCGACGAGCGCTACTCCTAGCCAGCTCCTCGTACATCTCCCGCACCTGGCCGAAGATCTCGCCCGCCACCTCGAGCTGGCGCTCGCGGCTCGGCGAGCGCTCGACCGGGAAGCTGAGCGGCTCGCCGTACTGGATCGTGACCTTGGGGAAGCGCAGCCGCTTCCAGCGCCGCACCTTGGCCGAGCCGTGGACCGCAACCGGGACGACGGGGGCGCCGGATTCGAGCGCCAGCCGGCCGACCCCCGGTTTCGGCTCGCCCAGCTCGCCGCTGCGCGAGCGGCCGCCCTCGGCATAGATCAAGAGCATCTCCTCCTGACCGAGCACCGCGAACGCGGTTTCGAAGGCCTTCTCGTCGTGGTGGCCGCGGCGGATCGGAATCACCCCGCCGACCCGGTAGATGTAGGTGAGGACGGGCGGGCCGAACATCTGCGATTTGGCCATGAAGCGGATCCTCCGGCGCAGGTAGAGGCCGATGAAGAAGTGATCCATCTGGCTGAAGTGGTTGGGCGCGAGGATCAGCGGGCCGTCCTTCGGCACGTTCTCGCGGCCGATCGCCCGCACCCGGTAGATCAGCAGCGTCGGCAGGGTGACGATGGCCCGGACGAAGGTGTAGGTCCAGCCGGCGCCCTTCAGCGCGGACTCGTGGAAGCGGTCGAAGTAGGACGCGGGGCGGTCGTCCTTGTAGACCTGTGGCTTCATGTCGGGCATCGCGGTTGTCCCTGCCTAACCCCCGCCCGCGCAGCGGTTACGCGGCCCAACCCCCGGCCGCGGTCGAGGTTTGAACCGCTATGCGAACCAAAGCTCGACCACGGTGGTCAGGACGCCCAATTACGGCTGCGGTCGAGGGCTCTATGCCACTCCGCAAGCAGGGACTCGCGCTCGTCCGCGCCCAGCCGCGGCTCGTACCGCGCCGCCTCGCGCCACATCGCGGCGACCTCGGCGGCGCTCCAGCGGCCGGTCGCGATCCCGGCCAGGTAGGCGGCGCCGAGCGCCGTCGTCTCGGCGATCTCCGGGACGAGGACCGGCGCGCCGAGCACGTCGGCCTGGAACTGCATCAGCCACTCGTTGGCGACGGCGCCGCCGTCGGCCCTCAGCTCGCCGATCCGCGCTCCGCAGGCGGCCTCCTCGGCGCGCACCGCGTCGA
>DATFMX010000010.1:0-10256 GCA_035266685.1 Solirubrobacterales bacterium | reverse complement strand
CCGAAGGCGCCACGACGCTCGTCTCGCAGGCCGATTCGTCCTGCGGCGGCTGCTCCGACGAAGGCAAGCAGCCGGTCTTCCGCGGCAGCTCCGCGGACGGCTCGCGCGCCTTCTTCGTCACCGCCGAACAGCTGGCCAGCGGCGACTCCGACGGCGCCACCGACGTCTACGCCCGCGACCTGCCGGGCGGCCCGACGCTGCTCGTCTCGGGCGGCGGCGGCGAAAACACCCCCGCCGCCTTCGCCGCGATCGACGAAAGCGGCGAACATGTCTTCTTCACCACCGGCGAGTCGCTGGTGGGCGGCGCCGATACGAACGGCGCCGACGACGTCTACGAGTGGACCGATGGGGGCGGGTCGCCGAGCCTGATCACCTCGGGGACCTGCACCCAGGGGGCGCCCAGCTGCGGGTCGTTCTTCGACGCCGCGATCGGCTCCTCGACCGTGTTCTTCACGACGACCGAGTCGCTTGTACCCGCCGACGAAGACCCGAGCGGCGGCGCCGACATCTACGCCCAGGAAGTGGGCGGCGGGGAACCCGTCTGGGTGAGCGAAGGCGACGTCGCATGCCAGCCGGAATGCGGCAACGGCGGCAGCGCCGCGGTCTTCGACGCGGTGGCGAGCGGCGGCTCGAAGGTCTTCTTCGCGACTTCGGAAGCGATGAGCGCGGCGGATGAAGATGCGACGTCGGATATCTATCTGCGCGACCTCTCCGAATCGTCGACCTCGCTGTCGACCGCGACCGCCTCCGGCTACTGCCCGATACCGGCTGGCGAAGGGGGCTGCCCGGCGAACTACGGCGGCGTCTCGGAAGCGGGCGACCACCTCTTCTTCTCCACCCCCGAGCGGCTGATCCCCGAAGACGGGGACGGATCGGAGAGCGACGTCTACGAGCGCGCCTTCGACCCGGGCCTCGAAATAGAGGTCACCCGCCTGGTCTCGGTCGGCAACTCGCCCGACCTCGAACTGGGCCCGGCGCCGCCGGTGCTGGAAGCGACCGATCCCGAATCGCCGAACGCCTCGACGACGCCGTCGATCCTCGGTCTGTCCGAAGCCGGCACCTCGATCAAGCTCTACACCGAACCGAACTGCACGGGCGCCGTGGCGACGACGGGGACGGCGGCCGAACTGAGCGGCGCCGGGATCCCGGTCAGCGTCGGCGCGGGGACGACGACCTTCCGGGCCACCGCGACCGACATCCACGGCGACACCTCGGCCTGCTCCAACCCGATCCCCTATACGCAGGAAACCCCCGCGCCGCCTCCGCCTCCGCCCGGCGAAGAAGAAGGCGGCGGCTCCGGCTCCGGCGGATCCGGGGACGGCGGCGGTGCCGCCGGGAGCGGTGGCGGCTCGGGGTCGGCGCCGAGCTCCGCCTCCGCTCCGGCGCCCACCCACGGTGGAATCGCCTACGTCGTCCCGACGACCCGCATCACCTTCGGGCCGGCGTTCAAGACGCGCAAGCGCCGCCCCGTCTTCCGCTTCGCCGACTCGACCGGCCAGCCCGGCACCCACTTCATCTGCCGGGTCGACCGCCGCCGCTGGAGGGGCTGCGCGTCGCCCGTGCGCCTCAAGGGGCTGCGCCGCGGCCGGCACATCTTCCGGGTCAAGGCCGTCAACGCCGTCGGCGTCTGGGAAGCGCGGCCGCAGCGGCGCATCTTCAAGCTCGTGCGCAGCCGCGGCAAGCACCGCAACCTGCGCAGGCACAGGCGCCACGCGAGGCGGGGGCGGTCGTGAAACCGCGAGCGGGGGGGGTCGCGCGTCGGCTCCGTCAGAGGCTCGCCGCCGCCCCGCGGGAGCGCGAGGCCGGCCTGACGCTGATCGAGCTGCTGGTCGCCGCCTCGATGAGCGTCATCCTCGTCGGCGCCGCCGGCTCGATGCTGATCAGCGCCGTGCGCACGCAGCCGAAGCTGAGCAAGAAGGCGCAGAACATCACCACCGCCCGCTACGTGCTCGAGCGCATGACCCGGGAGATCCGCAACGGCGTCAGGATCGAAGCAGGGGCGACCGCGTCGAGCGTCAGCTTTGTCACGCGCGTCCGTCGTACCGAATGCGGCGGCGGGGTGGAGGAAGAAGCGGACCAGCCCGCGATCGAGTGCAAGGTCACCTACACCTGCACGAGCACCGCCTGCACTCGCACCGAGGTGGCGCCGGAGGCTGAAGCCGGCGGCGCCACGTCGACCGTCGTCAGCGGCCTCGACAGCGATGAAGTCTTCACCTATTACCCGCCGGATCCGACCGAAGCGACCTATATCGGCCTCACCCTCAACATCCCGAACCCCGAAGGCGATGGCGACCTGACCGTGAAGGACGGCGCCAGCCTGCGGACCCTCGGCCTGGGCGAATGATGCGCGCCCGGCTGAGAGCGAGGCTGGACGGCGCGGGCGGCGAGGCGGGCCTGACGATCGTCGAGGTGATCGTCGCCGCGGTGGTGCTCGTCCTCGGCGCGGGCGCCGCCTTCGGCGTGCTCGGGGCGGCGACCAAGAACGCGCAGCGGGCGAAGGCGACGCAGGTGGCGCTCGACCTCGCCCAGGAAGAGCTCGAGCGCCTGCACAGCCTCCCCTATGAAGACCTGGCGGTGAGCGTGCAGCCGTCGACGTCGAGCGACCCGCTCGACCCCAGCTCGCGCGTCGCGGGGTCCGAATTCGCCCTGACCCGGAACCCGGTCGGCGACTACCACCCGCTGGCGATCGACGAACGCGGCTTCAGCCCGGAATCGGAATTCGAAGTCGGCGAAGGCGGACGCGGCGGCATCCGCGGCACGGTCTACCGCTATGTCGTCTGGCGCGACGACCCGACCTGCCCGGAAGCCGAATGCCCGGGCAGCGAAGACCTCAAGCAGATCGTCGTCGCGGTCAAGCCCGACAAGCCGGTCAACCAGCCGGGCGGCAGCGGCTACGTCGAAGTGCAGACGCAGGCGACCGATCCCGAATCCGCGGAACCGAGCGGCGGCAGCGGGGGCAGCGGCAGCGGGGGCGGCAGCGGCGATCAGGTGACCGCGCAGCAGTTCTTCCTCTCCGACACGCCATGCTCGGCGACGGGTACGACCACGCGGCAGGAAATCAGCGGGGACCACCTGCTGCACAACACGCTCGGCACCTGCGCCGACGGGCTGAAGACGGGCTCCGAAGAACCTGGCGCCCCCGACGCGCTCCTGCGCAGCGACCCGCCGGACCCGGACCCGGCCGACCCGTCCAACCCGCCGCTCTACGACTACTCCAATGACTTCCTGCTCGAGCCGACGCCCGACACCGACAGGGGCGTGCAGATCCGCGTCGACGAAACCAGCGGCTGCAACTACGAATCGGGTGGAGGAAGCAACCCGGAGATGCTGATGCACCGCTGGGTCACCGACCCGATGCCGTTCGAATTCGAAATGGGCGGCACGGTGACGCTCGAGTTCTACACGCGGACGCTCAACGACGCCCTGTATCCCGGGGCGCTCTGCGTCTATCTCTTCGACCGCAGCGAATCCGGTTCGCCGCTGGTCCCGACCGACACGCGCCTGACCAAGAAGGTCGACGGGACGCCGTACTGGGAGTACGGGCAGGGAAGCAGCTACTGGCCGCGAAATGCCTGGACCAAGGTGCGGCTGACGATGGAATTCGAGGCGGCTCCGCACTTCGTCGAAAAAGACGACAGGATCGGGGTGGCGCTCAGCGTCGACCCCGCCTATACCCCGACCACCGCGATCCCGATCATGTACGACCACCCCAACTATCCGACCCGGATCGAGGTCGAAAGCTCGACGCCGCTGGAAGGCGAATAGGCGATGGTCGCCGCCGCGGCGCTCGCCTTCCTCGGAGGGCTTCTCGCCGGCAGCTTCGTCACCGTCGTCGCCCACCGGGTGCCGCGCGGCGAGTCGATCGTCGGCCCGCGCTCGCGCTGCCCTTCCTGCGGGGTGCAGATCGCCGCCTATGACAACGTCCCGGTCGTCTCCTGGGTCGTGCTGCGGGGAAGGGCGCGCTGCTGCGGGGCGCCGATCTCGCCGCGCTACCCGCTGAGCGAGCTGACGCTGGGCGCCCTCTTCGCCGCCACCGTGCTCGTGCTCTGGGACGAGCCCTGGGAAGTGGCGCTCGGCCTCGTCTTCGTGACGATGCTGATGGCGATCACCCTGACCGACCTCGAGCGGCGGATCATCCCGAACAAGGTCCTGATCGTCGGCGCGGTGCTGGGCGCGGTGATCGCCGCCGTCGGCGATCCCGGCAGCCTGCCGGAGCGGGCGATCGCCGCCGCGGCGGCGGGCGGCGTGCTCTTTGCGGCCGCGCTCGCCTACCCGAAGGGAATGGGCCTGGGCGACGTCAAGCTGGCGGCGACGATGGGCCTCTTCCTCGGCCGCGAGGTGGCGCCGGCGATCCTCGTCGCCCTGCTTGCGGGCGCCCTGCTCGGGCTGGCGATGATCGCCCGCGACGGGGCGGCGGCGCGCAAGCGCGCGATCCCCTTCGGACCGTTCCTGGCCCTGGGCGGCGTCGTCGGCCTGCTCTACGGCCGGCAACTGGTCGATTGGTACCTGGGAACGTTCTGATCCGGGGCCACCTACCGGGTTTCGGTCCCTTTGGATTGAGACATCCGGCTAAAGAGGACGGATGGTGGAGCATGGCGCCGGCGGCGGGGCCGATGATCGGACCACGATGCGTTCCCTGCTCATAGCCTGCGCCATCCTCGCCACGCTCGTCGTCGCCCAGCCGGCCCGGGCCGAATTCGGCTTTCTCGCGGTCTGGGGCGAACAGGGGAGAGGCGACGGCCAGTTCGAATCGCCGGGCGGCGTCGCCGCCGACGCGCAGGGCGACGTCTACGTCGCCGACACCTTCAACAACCGGATCGAGGTCTTCGACGCCTGCCACGACCCGGTCGCCTCCTGGGGCGCGCTCGGTGTCGGCGACGGGCAGCTCAACTCGCCGCTCGGAGTCGCGCTCGGTCCCGACGGCGATCTCTACGTCGCCGACACCGGCAACAACCGGATCGAGGTCTTCGACCCGGCGGGGGGCTTCGTCCGCGCCTGGGGAGGCTTCGGGTCCGGCCCGGGGCAGTTCAGGCTCCCCTTCGCCATCGCGGTCGACGCGCAGGGCGGCGTCTACGTCGCCGACACCGACAACAGCCGCGTCCAGAAGTTCGACTCGAGCGGCGCCTTCCTCGCCCAGTGGGGGCGGTTCGGCTCCGGCAACGGGCAGTTCGACACGCCCTTCGGCCTCACCGTGGGCCCGACCGGCGACGTCTACGTCGCGGACACGTTCAACAACCGGGTCCAGGAGTTCAGTCCCTCCGGGGACTTTGTCCGCAAGTGGGGCGGGTTCGGTTCGGCCGACGGCCAGTTCAAGTCGCCGCGCGGGATCGCCGCCGGGCCCAGCGGTGACATCTACGTCGCCGACACGAACAACAGCCGCATCGAGCGCTTCGACTCCTCCGGCGGCTTCGTCGATGAGTGGGGCGAGCTCGGCTCCGGCGACGGCCAGTTCCACTTTGCGGCCGGCGTCGGCGCCGACCCGTTCGGCAACGTCTACGTGACCGAGACCTATCCGAACGACCGGATTCAGATGTTCGGCGATCCGCCGCCGACGATCGCCGATCTGCGCGAAGCGGTCGCAGGGCTGAACCTCCCCCACGGCATCGCGAAGAGCCTCGAAGCGAAGCTGAAGAACGGGCGCGAAGACGGGCCAGCGGCGAGCGTCGCCGGCAAGCTTGCCGCCTTCGTCGCCGAGCTGAAGGCGCAGAGCGGCAGGCATGTCCCCGCCGCAGCCGCGGAGCAGCTGATCGCCGAGGCCGAACGGATCGGCGGTGGCGGACCGAGCTGCCCGCTCGCGTAGCAGCCCCGCCCAGGTTCTCATAGAAGTGGGTAGTTGCAGGGCGAAAGGTTTGCGGCCTTTCTGTCGATTCAGGGAGGGCGGACGCGCCACGGCGCCACTCAACCCCCGCCCTTCATGCGACTCAGCGGAATCACCAAGGAGAAGAACAACAGCGTCGTCGGGCTCGACATCGAGGCCGGCAGCGTCGCTGCGACCGAGCTGAAGCTCAACGGCTCGGCCGAGCTGACCGGTACGGCGATCGGACCGCTTGAGCCGGGCGCCTTCCACGAGGGCGAGGTGCAGGACGCCGAGCGGCTCGTCGCGGGGCTGAAGGAGCTCTTCGCCGAGCACAAGCTGGGCAAGCGGGTGCGGCTCGGCGTCGGCAACCAGGGGGTCGTCGTGCGCACCGTTCGCCTGCCGGCGATCGAGGATCCGAAGCAGATGGAGGCGGCGGTCCGTTTTCAGGCCCAGGAGCAGATGCCGATGCCGCTCGATCAGGCCGTGCTGGAGCACCAGGTGGTCGGCGGGGTCCCCGCGGAGGAGGGACAGCCGCCGCAGGTCGATGTGATCGTCGTCGCCGCGCGCCGCGACATGATCTCCAGCTTCCTCGAGCCGCTGCGCCGCGCCGGGCTGGAGCCGTTCGGCGTCGACCTCTCCGCCTTCGGGATGATCCGCGCGCTGGCGGGCGAGCCGGCTGCGGCCGGGCCGGACGCCGCCGAGAGCGGCGCCGAGCGCCCCGCCTCCGCGGTCCTCTACTGCAACGTCGGCGACGTCACCAACCTCGCCGTCGCCCGCGGCCGGTCCTGCCTCTTCACCCGCGTCTCCCACGCCGGCCTCGAGGCGACCTGCGGCGCTCTCGGCAGCTCGCTCGCTCTGAGCGCCGAGCACGCGACGCAGTGGCTGGGACATGTCGGCCTGGAGCGGCCGGCGGCCGAAATCGAGGGCGACCAGGAGACGGTGCTCGAGGTGCGCCGCGCACTCGAGGAGAGCGTCTTCACGCTGCTCGACGAGCTACGCCTCTCGCTCGACTACTACGGCGCGCAGGAAGCTGCCCTGCCGGTTGAGCGTGTCGTCCTCTGTGGGCCGGGCAGCGCGATCCCGGGACTGGCGACGCGGATGGAGGCGGGCCTCGGCCTGCCGATGACGGTCTCCCGCCCGGCGGCGCTCGGCGGCCTGGACGCGGCTTCCGCCGCCCGCCTGACGCTTCCCTACGGCCTCGCCCTGGAGGGCTAGCGCGATGCGCCCCGTCAACCTGATTCCAGCGGAGGACCGGCGCGGCGACCAGGCGCCGCTGCGGCGCGGTGCGCTCGCCTACATCGTGCTCGGCGCCCTCACCCTGCTGCTGGTCGGCGTGATCGCGGTCGTGCTCGTCGGCAACCAGGTCTCCGAACGTGAAACCGATCTCGCGAAGCTCAGGGGCGAAGACGCCGCGACGGCAGCGAAGGCGGCGAAGCTCGCGTCATACACCGAGTTCCGCGGCCTCAGCGAAGCGCGGGTCGAGACTGTGCAGAGCCTCGCCGACAGCCGCTTCGACTGGGAGCGGGTGATGCGCGAACTGGCGCTGATCCTGCCAAGCGATGTATGGCTGGTGAACCTGACGGCGACGGCGACGCCGGGCGTCGATGTGGGAGGCGGATCGGGCGGGGGCGGCGGCAGCTCGGGCGGCGGCATGCGGGGGCAGATCGCCGGGCCGGCGCTTGAACTGAGCGGCTGCGCGGCCGGACAGACCTCGGTCGCCGGTTTCGTCACCGCGCTGGAAGACATCGACGGGGTCACCCGGGTCGGCGTGCAGTCGTCCCAACTCGCCGACAAGGAAAGCGGCGCCGGATCCTCTTCCGGAGGAGGAGGCGGGTCGGGCGGCGGCGACGACTGCCGCACGCGCGAGTTCATCGCCAAGTTCGAGATCGTCGTGGCGTTCGACGCGGCGCCGGTGGCTGCCGACGCAGGGGAAGGCGAAGCGCCGCCGGAATCGGCGCCCGAAGCGGCTCAGGTCGCCTCCAGCGAGACCTCGGAAGGATCCGGCGAAGGCGGGGAAGGCGGCTGAGATGGATTCGCTGAGGAAAGCCGGCAGCGCCCCACTGATCGGCCTGTTCGCGGTCGCCGTGCTCGCGATCGCCTTCTGGGTCGTGCTGCTCAGCCCCAAGCACGAGGAAGCGGCGAAGCTGGGCGAGGAAATCGCCGAAGTCGAATCGTCGCTCGCTCAGCACCGGGCGGAAGTGGATACGGCCGAAGAGGCGCGCAAGAGCTTCCCGGTCGACTACCGGAAGCTGGTCGTGCTGGGCAAGGCCGTGCCGGGCAACAGCGAAACGCCTTCGCTGCTGGTCCAGGTGAGCGGGATAGCCGAACGCAGCGGGGTCGAATTCAAGGACATCGAGCTCAACTCCAGCGGGAGCGGGGGCGGCGGGGATGCGACGTCGGCCCCCACGACCGCCCCCGGCGGCCAGCCGGTCTCCGCCACCGAGGCGGCGGCCTCGCTGCTGCCGCTCGGCGCCTCGGTGGGTTCCGGCGGGCTCGCAGCGATGCCATACACGCTGACCTTCGAAGGTAGCTTCTTCAAGGTCGCCGACTTCATCGAGGAAATCGACTCCCTGGTGAAGACCCCGCGCGAAGAAGTCCTGGTTGACGGCCGGCTGCTGACGATCGACGGCTTCTCGCTTGCGGCGGGGCCGGAAGGGTTCCCATCGCTGACGGCCAGCTTCGGGGTCACCAGCTACGTCACCCCGCCGGTTCAGGGGACGACGGTCGGCGCGGCGCCGGCCAGCCCGACCGGCGGCCCGGAAGCAACGCCCGCGGCGGCGAAGCTCGGGGGCACGCGATGAAGCGCCCATCGCTGAAGGCGCCCGAGCCCAAGGCTCCGGCCTTCCTCACCGACCTCTTCTACGACCTGCGCGACCGCCGACTGCTGCTGCCGATCGCTCTCGTGCTCGTGGCGATCGCCGCGACGCCGATACTGCTCGGACAGGGCTCCGAGCCGAAACTGCCGGCCGCAGCGGAAGGCGCGATCGCGGCGCTGAAAGAAGAAAGTCGTCAAGAGACGTCCACGCTGACGGTCGTCGAGGCGAAGCCCGGCCTGCGCGACTACCGCAAGCGCCTGCGGGATCGCACGCCGACCGACCCCTTCAAGCAGCGCTACACGGCGCCGGTCCTCAAGGGGGCCGAACTGAACGAACCGAAGGACGAATCGGGCGGCGGGTCCGGCGGTGGGTCCGGCGAGGAACAGGGTTCCACCGGCTCGACCGGGGGCGAAGCCGACAGCGGCTCGAGCAAGGCGGCGACCGGGGGCGCTCCGAGCGGCGAAAGCGGCAGCGCCGGAGGCAACGGCGGCGGCGGAAACGGCGGCGACAAGAAGCACGCCGTCCTCTTCAGCTTCGCCGTCAACTTGCAGATCGTCCACACGACGGGCAACGAAGCCGACGGGAACAAGAAGACGAGCGAGCCCGAAGTCCGCAAGGAAATCCTGCCGACCACCGTCCTGCCCGGGAAGAAGAAGCAGGTCGTCACCTATATGGGGCTCAGCCCGAAGACGCGCAAGCCGCTGTTCCTCGTCTCCACCGACGTCAGCGGCGTGTTCGGCGAAGGCAAGTGCGTCGCCGGCACCGACAACTGCCAGCTGATCGAACTCGAACCGGGCTTCCCGGAGACGTTCGAATACGGCGAAGACAACGAGCGCTACAAGTTCAAGGTCACCGACGTCAAGCTGGTGATCAAGGGCAAGGTCTGAACGACCGCGGTCGAGGTTTGGGCCGCCAGGCGAATCAAACCTCGACCGCGCTCAGTTCGGCCCATCGCTTCAGTAAGTGAAGCATTGGCGCTAGACTCGCTGTAGCGAGCCGAATCGAACGCTAGGCGGCTCGCGCCGGATGTGCCAAATATGAGCGCTGAGAGCAACTCCCGCTGTCCCGTCTGCCGCACCGCCGACGTCGTCTGCGGCAAGTGGACGCTTCTGGTCATCCGTGACCTGGCGGCCGGCTGCGCGCGCTTCTGCGAGCTCGAGCGCTCGCTGGAGGGGATCAGCCCGCGGACCCTCTCGCTGCGCCTGCGGGCGCTGGAAGAAGAGGGCATCGTCGCCCGCAACACCTTCCCCGAGGTCCCGCCCCGGGTCGAGTACGAGCTGACCGAGAAGGGCGAGGCGCTCGTGCCGCTGATCGAGGACATGCGCCGCTACGGCGCCCGCTGGCTGCTCGAAGAAGAGCCGGCGACGGCCGTTCCTGCATGACACGGTAGTAACCGGCGGGCATCCCCCGGTGGAACCCGCCGACGAATCGTCGGCAAGAGTCCCTGCCACGGCGCGCTCACAAGTTCCCCCGGGGGGACACCCGCCGGTTCTGCAAGGGGCTATGCAGACGCAGGAACGGTCGGGAGTGGGGGAAAGCTGGGGGCGTGCGCGATCCCCTGCTCAACGAGGCGCTGCGGCGACTTGCCGCCGAGGCGGCGACCCGGTTCACGACGCTGGTCGCCAGCGGCGACCAGATTCCCT
>DATFMX010000009.1:0-3159 GCA_035266685.1 Solirubrobacterales bacterium | reverse complement strand
GTTCTGCTCATGATCGATCGTCCTCGACCCTAATCATCGCCGACTCGCCGTGAATGGGGAAGCCCTCGGCGCGAGCGATCCTGTCCACGTGCGGGGCGAGCTTCGCCGCGGCCTCGGGCGGGACCTGCACGGTGGCGATCTTGCGGCGGAAGACGCCGGGGCCGAGCGGCCCGGAGAAGCGACCCGCGCCGCCGGTCGGCAGCACATGGTTGGAGCCGGCGACGTAGTCGCCGAAGGCGGTCGCGCCGCCCCTCCCGGTAAATACGCAGCCCGCGGTCTTTACATCGGAAGCCATGGCAGCGGCGTCGGGGTCCAACAGCTCAAGGTGCTCAGGGGCCAGTGCGTTGGCCAGTTCGATCGCGTCTCTGGCGCTCGGAACGACGACGGTGTTGACCAGGGCACCCGGATCGATGCCTGGTCGTTCGCCGAATTCGCGCGCCGCGGACCAGATGGCGTCGATGGTCGCCCGGTCAGTCGAGGCGAGGGCGAGCACCCCACCTTCTCCGTGCTCCGCCTGCGCACACAGATCAAGTGCAGCCGCCCGCGGGTCGGTGTCGGCACCTGCCACGACAAGCAACTCGGATGGGCCGGCGTAGGAGTCGATCCCGACCGTCCCATAGACGGCGCGCTTGGCATCCTGAACCCAGGCGTTCCCCGGGCCGACGATGACATCTACGGCCTCGACTTCGTCGGTGCCCTGAGCAAGCGCGAAGATCGCCTGAGCCCCACCCATCGCGTAGATCTCGTCAATGCCACAGAGCGTGGCCGCTGCGAGCACCGGGGCGGCGATTCGGCCATCCGGCCCGGGCGGCGAAGCGAGGGCAAGGCGACCGACGCCCGCGGCCCGGGCTGGCACAGCGCACATCAGCACGCTTGAGGGATATGCGGCGCGGCCACCGGGGGCGTAGATGCCAGCTGACGCAACGGGGACCGAGCGGACGGTGACGGTTTGACCCTGTGGCAGAGCAATGGATTCGACTTCGTCGTCCACCTGTGCGGTAGCCACCGCGCGGATGTTCTCGATCGCCAGTTCAAGCGACTCGCGCAACGCAGGGTCCAGCGCAGCAAGCGCTGCCTCGCCTTCGCCGGGATCGAGACGTAGAGAGAGGCGGGGGTTCTCGGTGGCATCTAAGCGGTTCGTCAGATCGAGGACGGCGGTATCCCCCTCGTTCTCGACCCGCATCTGAATTGGCTTGACGTCGGTAGGCCGCGCGGTGCGGGCGACCACACTGCGGATCGCACGGGCGGCGGCCTGCGGATCGATCCAGTCGATCTCGACAACCCTCATCCCGAGGTCGCCTCCCGCAGCCGCCCCATCAACCCGTCGATCTCCGCCGCCCGCAGCTTGTGGGCGACGCGATTCGCGACGAAGCGGGCCGTACACTCGACGATCTCCTCGCGCACCTCGAGGTCGTTGTCCTCCAGCGTGCGGCCGGTGGCGACGAGGTCGACGATGCCGTCGGCGAGGCCGATCAGCGGCGCCAGCTCGATCGAGCCCTTGACCTCGATCGTCTCCACCTGGCGCCCGGTCGACTCGAAGTAGCGCTCGGCGATGCGGGGGTACTTGGTCGCGATCCGCATCAGCCCGAGCCGCCGCTGCGACTCCCCCAGCCGCTCGTCGCCCTTGCGCCCGGCGAGCACCATGCGGCAGCGGCCGTAGTCGAGGTCGAGCAGCTCGTAGACCATGCGGTCGCTCTGCTCGAGCAGGACGTCCTTGCCGGTGATGCCGACGTCGGCGGCGCCTGACTCGACGTAGGTCGGCACATCCGACGGTCGCATGGTGACCAGCGTTATCTCCTCGCCGGGGAAGATCAGCGCCCGCGACTCGCCGCGCACCGCGGCGGTATCGACCCCGGCCGCGTCGAGGACGTCGAGGGTGCCGCCGAGCAGCGCGCCGCGCGGGACCGCCAGCTTCAGCGGGCCCTCGGCCTTCGCCTCCGCGGTTCCGGCGACCTCGATGCTCACGCCGGCCCCCCTCGTCGCGACTCCTCCTCCATCTGGGCGATGTGGACCCGCTCCAGGTAGAGCGCGAAGCCGGCCGCCGGCAGGTCGACGCCAAAGCGCTCCAGCAGGCCGTCGTAGCGCCCGCCGCCGCCGAGCACGTGGCCCAGCGCCGGGTCGTAGACCTCGAGGATCGCGCCGCTGTAGTAGCCGAGGTGGCGCAGCAGCCCGAGGTCGAGCTGCACGCGTCCGGCGACGCCGCGCGCCTCCAGCGCTTCGAAGGTCTCGCCGAGGCGGGCGATCGCCCGCTCGACCGCGTCGCCGCCGATCTCGCGGGCGCGCTCGAGCACCTCGCGACCGCCGCGCAGCTGCGAGAGGGCGACACAGGTGGCCACCTGCTCGTCGCCGATCCCGGCCCGCTTCAGCTCCTCCTCGACGCCGACCAGGTCGTGCATCTCGAGCCGGGTGAGGATCGCGTCGCGCGGCTCGCCCTCGACCTGGAGCTCTGCGAGCAGCTGGCGGTAGAGGTCGGCGTCGCCGAGCCCGATCACCGCCCGGTCGAGGCCCGCTGCGTCGAGCGCCGCCTCGAGTACCTCGACGACCTCGACGGTGCCCTGCGGCGCCGGCGCGCCGATCAGCTCGACCCCGGCCTGGGCGAACTCGCGCATCTGGCCGCGCTGCGGACGCACGGCGCGGAAGGCGTTGGCGAGGTAGCAGAAGCGCAGCGGCTTCTCCGCATCGGCGTAGCGCGAGGCGACCAGGCGGGCGATCGGCACGGTCATGTCGGAGCGCAGCGCCAGCAGGTCGCCGCGCTCGTCGAAGAAGCGGTAGGCGGAGCCGGCGGCGCGGCCGTCGCCGCGCGCCAGGACCTCGTCGTACTCGATCGCCGGCGTCGCCACCTCGCCGTAGCCGCGGCTCTCGAAGGCCTCGATCAGCGAGCGGTGCAGGCGGCGCAGCTCCCGCATCTCGTCGGGCAGGATGTCCCTGGTTCCTGGGGGGATCGGGTGGATCACTACGCCGGGATCTCCGCAGAAACCCGTTCGATCCGGGCGCCGAGCCCGCGCAGGCGCTCGTCGATCGCCTCGTAGCCGCGGTCGATCTGCCGGATGTTGCCGATCTCCGAGCTGCCCTCGGCCGCGAGCGCCGCGATGAGCATCGCCATTCCGGCCCTGATGTCGGGGCTCTCGACGCGCTCGCCGTGAAGCCGGCTCGGACCGC
>DATFMX010000008.1:0-16796 GCA_035266685.1 Solirubrobacterales bacterium | reverse complement strand
ACGATCGTCACCGTGATCCTGCTCGGCGTGCTGATCCCGATCTTCCAGACGACGCAGGCGAAGAGCAACCAGGTGCGCGACAGCCTCGAGTTCCGGGTCGCGATCTACGACGACGCGACGCGGGCCGAAATCAACCAGCTGCAGGAAAAGCTGCTGGCGATCCCGCACGTGGCGTCGGCGCGGCTGATCACCAAGGCGCAGGCGCTGAACGAACTGAAGCAGGACCTCGGCAAGAAGAAGAGCGGCGAACTGCTGGCCCAGCTTCACACCAACCCGCTGCCGGCGAACTTCCAGGTCAAGGCCGACGACGCGAGCAACCTCGGCGCGGTCGAAGCGGCGGTCACGCCGCCGGGCCCGAACGGCAAGCCGAAGCCGATCTCGTCGATCATCCCGACCGAAAACGGGGTCTTCAGCCGCCAGGAAGACTCGAAGAAGATCGAGCAGGTGACGAGCGCGCTGAAGATCGTGCTCACGGTGATCACGGCGCTGCTGATCGTCGCCTCGCTGATGCTGGTCGGCAACACGATCCGACTCTCGATCTACACCCGCCGCCGCGAGGTCGAGGTGATGCGCCTGGTCGGCGCGACCCGCTGGTTCATCCGCTGGCCGTTCATGATCGAGGGGGTGGTGGTCGGTTTCTTCGGCGGCCTGGTCGCCATACTGATCCTGTGGCTGGGCAAGCTGACGATCGTCGACCCGCTGAGCAGCAGCATCGGCTTCCTCGCCGCCCAGAACAGCACGACGCTGTCCTTCCCGGCGCTGGTCGCGATCCTCTTCGGCGCCGCGGTGCTTGTCTCGGCCGTCGGCTCCGGCGTCACCCTGCGCCGCTTCCTCAAGGTCTAGTGACCCCGGCGAGGCGCGGGTGAGCGCCGCGCGCACGCTCGGCCTCGCGGCCGTGCTCCTGGCGATGCTCGCCGCCGGCCTCTGGATCGGCGGCCACCCGGCGCGGATGCCGAGCTTCCTGCGCGGCGTCTTCGTCGACGAATCGGCCGGGCTGACCGCGGAAGCGAGCGAGCTGATCGAAGACAACTACTACCGGAAGGTCGAGCAGGGGAACCTGATCGACTCGTCGCTGAACGGCATGGCGCGCGGGCTGCGCCGCCGCTACAAGGACCGCTTCTCCGACTACTTCTCGCCGAAGCTGCTGGCCCGCTTCGATGAGGAAATCGAAGGCCGCTTCTCCGGCGTCGGGCTGAGCGTCACCGAAGCGAAGCGCGGCCTGCACGTGGTCAAGGTCTTCAAGCGCTCGCCGGCCGAAGAAGCCGGGATCGAGGTCGGCGAGACGATCGTCGAAGTCGACGGCGAATCGATCGCCGGGCTCGGCTCGACCGCGGCGACCGAACGGATCAAGGGCCCCGAAGGCAGCGATGTGACGCTCGGCGTGCGCGAACCGAAGCGCGGCAGGACGCGGCAGGTGAAGGTCACCCGGGCGCAGATCTCGGTGCCGGTGGTCAGCAGCAGCCTGAAGACGGTCGACGGGAAGAAGCTCGGCTACGCGCGGCTCGCGTCGTTCAGCGAAGGGGCCGATTTGGCGCTGCGGCGGGCGGTGCGCAAGCTGCAGGCCGAAGGGGCGGAAGGTCTGGTGCTTGACCTGCGCGAGAACGGCGGCGGGCTGCTCGACGAGGCGGTGCTGAACGCGAGCATCTTCCTGCCCGAGGGCGAAGTCGTCGTCTCGACCGATTCCCGCACCCAGGGCCACGCCGTCTACAAGACCAAGGGCGACAACCTGCCGCCGCTGCCGATCGTCGTCCTGATCGACCGCAACACCGCCTCCGCGGCGGAGATCCTCACCGCGGCGCTGGCTGACGACGCGGGGGCGACGACGGTCGGCACCCGTTCCTATGGCAAGGGCGTCTTCCAGCAGGAGATCGGGCTCTCGAACGGGGGCGCGCTGAAGCTGACCGTCGGCGAGTACTTCACGCCGAGCGGCGAAAACCTCGCCGGCAAGGGGATCCAGCCCGACGTGAAGGCGCGCGACCTGCCCGGGACGGCGCGCGACGAGGGGCTGGAAAGGGCACTGGCGGTGCTGGCGGCCCGTGGCTAAGCGGGACTGGCGCTACTACCGCGAGCGGCAGCGGGGGCGCGGGCGCCGCGGGCGTCGCGAGGAGCCGAAGACGGCGCGCGACGCGGTCGAGGCGTTGCTGCAGGAGGAGCTCGGCGGGCGCGGCTTTGCGGCGGCGCTGGAGGTCGAGGCGAAGCAGGCCGGTGGCCGCGCCGAGTCGCGCAGCGGCCCGCGCCGCGACCTGACCGAGCTGCCGACCTTCACCGTCGACCCGGCGACCGCGCGCGATTTCGACGACGCGGTCTCGGCGCGGCGCGAGGGCGAGGCGATCCGGCTCTGGATCCACATCGCCGACGTCGCCGCGCACGTGCCGCCGGGCTCGCCGCTCGACCGCGAGGCGCTGCGGCGCGGCAACAGCACCTACGCGCCGGGCGCCGTCGAGCCGATGCTGCCGCACGCGCTCAGCGAGGAGTCCTGCAGCCTCGCGCCGGGGGTTGAGCGCCTGGCGGTGACGGCCGAGATCGAGCTCGCGGCCGGCGGAGAGCCGGCGAGCGCCGCCTTCTACCGCAGCCGCATCCGCTCCGACGCGCGACTCGACTACGACCAGCTCGATGTCGTCTTCTCCGGCCGGGCGGAAGCGCCGCAGGCGGTCGCCGAGCCGCTCGCGGTCGCCCGCGAGGCTGCCGCGGCGCTGGGCGAGCGGCGCGGCGCGACGAGCCTCGACGTCGAGTCCTTCGAGCCGGAGTTCCGCTTCGACTCGCGCGGCGATGTGATCGGCGCGCGCGGCGTCGCCCAGACCGAGTCGCACCGCCTGATCGAGCGGCTGATGATCCTCGCCAACGAGCAGGTGGCGCAGCTGCTGGAGCGCAAGCGCGTGCCGGCGATCTACCGCGTCCATGCCAAGCCCGATCCGCCGCGGATCGAGCGACTGGTTGAGCAGCTGCACGAGCTCGAGATCCCGACGCCGGCGCTGCGCGGCACGCCGGCGCCGGGCGAGGCGGCGGAGCTGGCGGCCGAGGCGAGCCGGCTGGTGGCGCGCGAGGCGGCGCGACGCGGGCACGGCCGCAGCGCGTATACAACGCTCGTGCTGCGTTCCCTCAAGCAGGCCCAATACAGCGAGCGCAACAGCGGCCATGCCGGGCTCGGCAGCGCCGCTTACTGCCACTTCACCTCGCCGATCCGCCGCTACCCCGACCTCGTCGTCCACCGGGCGCTGCTGGCGGCGCTGGGCGAGGGCGAGCCGGCGCCGAGCGCGGCCGAAGCGCGCGACGCCGCCTGGCGCTGCAGCGAGCGCGAGCGCGAGTCGATGCGGGTCGAGCGCCGCGCCGACGACATCTGCGCCGCCTTCCTGCTCGGGCGCGAGCTCCAAGAGCGGACGCGACCTGCATCGGACCCCTATTTGGGGCTCGATGCAGGTCCGGTCTTCGAGGGGGAGGTCTCGGGCCTGATCCGCGCCGGCGCCTTCATCGGCTTCGGCGGCGAGCTCGGCGATGTCTACGAGGGCTTCCTGCCCGCCCGCCTGCTCGGCGGCGCGGAGCGCTTCGAGCTGAACGAGACCGAGACCGCGCTGGTCGGCCAGCAGGGAGGGCGCAAGCTGCGGCTAGGCGATCCGGTGACGGTCCGGGTCAGTGGCATCGAAGCGCCGCGCGGCCGAGCGGATCTCGAACCGGTGGACGGCTGACCGATGGCGAAGAAGGGCAAGAAGAAACGCGTACCGGCTTCCGGCGACGTCGCGACCAATCGCCGCGCCAAGCAGAAATTCGAGCTGGTCGAGAAGTTCGAGGCGGGAATCGTCCTCACCGGCACCGAGGTCAAGTCGCTGCGCAACGGCAAGGCGCAGATGAGCGACTCCTACGCGGTGGTCGACGACGGCGAGGTCTGGCTGCGCAACCTCCACATCCCGCCCTACGAGCCGGCCAGCCGTGAGAACCACGAACCGGAGCGCCCGCGCAAGCTGCTCCTGCACCGGGCGGAGATCGAGCGCCTGGTCGGCAAAACGGCGGAGAAAGGGCTGACCCTGATCCCCACCCGCGTCTACTTCAAGGGAGCGCGAGCGAAGGTCGAGCTGGCTCTCGCGCGGGGCAAGGAGGGCCGCGACCGGCGGCGCGAGATCGCGGCACGTGATGTGCGGCGGGACGTCGAGCGCGAATTCAAGGGCCGGATGAGGTAGCGTCGGGATTCAGGATGGTCACGGCTAACTTCGTCAGCGACAACGTCGAGTATTTCGTCGCCGGTCTTGTGGTGGCGATCCTGATCCTGCTGCTGGTGATCAGCGTCGTGCAGCGACGTAGCAAGGAGCGCGAGCAGAAGCAGGCGGGTGCGCCCGGAGTCCCGCCCCCCGCGCCGCCGCAGTCCGCCGCGCCGCCGCCCGCTGGGCAGCGGCTGAGCGGCAAGGAGAAGCGCAAGCTGGCGCGCCAGCAGCAGCGCGCGGCGCGCACCGAACACCGCAAGCGGCGCGGCGAAGAGGCCAAGAAACGGCGCGAAGAGAAGAACAGCAAGCGCTCGCAGAAGCGCGGCGGACTCGGCGGCGGCCGTTCGGGCCGTCGCGCGAAGAAGGAAGCCGAGAAGGCCGAGCGCGAGCTGGCGGCGGCGCGCGCCGCGCAGGAGCGGGCGCTCTACGAGCAGGAGACCGCCGGCAAGGGTCAGCCGGCCCAGGCGCCGCCAGCGGCGCAGGCGCCTCTGCCGCCCGGCGCCCAGCCGGGACAGGCACAGCCTCAGTTCACCCCTTCGCCGCCGCCCGTCCCGCCACCGCCGCCGCCCGCGACCGCAGCGGCAGGCGCAGCCCCCGCGCAGCCGCTGGGGCCGCCGCCTCCCGCGCCGCCCCCGACCGGCGAGGCCTACGACCCGGCGACCGCCGAAAGGCGGGTGCAGGACAAGGTCGCCGAGATCCAGCGCGAGGAGGAGCGGATCCGCGCCGAGGCCGATCGTCGCATCGAGGAGGCCGAACGGCTGCAGCACGAGGCCGAGGCGCGGCATGCGCAGGCCGAGGCGGGGCAGACCACGCAGAGCATCGGGGCCGTCCCGCCGCCGCCGGACATGCAGACCGCCGAACACCGCATTCAGCAGGAGCGCGAAGCGCAGGAGCGGTCGCTGGCCGATGCGCAGGACCGACTGCGCCAGATCGAGGAGCGGACGAAGGCGGCCGAACAGCGCGCCGCCGAGGCCCAGCGCCTCTCGCAGCTGAAAGCGCAGGAGGACGAGCGCCAGCAGCGGCTGCGCGAGATCGAAGCCAGCGTCGCCGAGGCCGAGGAGCGCGCCCGCGAGGCCGAGCGCCGCGCGGTCGAAGCCGAGCAGGCGGTGTTGGGCTCCGTCCAGGGGGGAGCGGTCCCGCAGCCGCAGCCGCAGCCCCCGGCCCCGGCGCCACCGCCGCCCGTTCCGCAACCGCAGCCCCCTGCCCCCGAGCCGCAACCCCCGGCGCCGCAGCCGCCTGCTCCGGCGCCCGAGCCGCAACCGGGTCCACCGCCGGCCCCGCCGCAGCCCGAGCCGCAACCCGGCCCGCCGCCCGCGCCCGCGCCCGCGCCGCCACAGCCGCAGCCGCAGCAGACGCCGCCCCCGGCCGGGCAGGCGGGGGAGACGATCGAACTCAACAACGTGAGCTTCGAGCAGCTGCGCGGCCACGGGCTCTCCGTCACCCAGGCGACCCGCCTACTCGCCCACCGCGAGCGCGTCGGCCGGTTCCAGTCGATCGACGAACTGGATGAGATCCCCGGCCTGCCGCGCGAGTTCGCCGAAGACCTGAAGCGTCGCTCGCGGGTCTAGGCGCGGCGCCTACAGGCCGTAGGCCTCCAGAAGCTTCAGCCAGATCTCGGAGCGGGTCGGATAGGCCGCAACCGCGTGGCGTAGTCGATCGATTGGCACCTCTGCTGAGATGGCAATCGTTGCCGCATGTAAGAAGTCCGCCGTCTCGAATCCCGTGAACGTCGCACCGACGATGGTTTTCTTGTTCTCGTCGATCACCAGGCGGGAGGTGCCGCCGGTGTCCTTGCCGTAGAAGCTGGCGCCGGCCGTGCCGTCGGTCGGGACGTCGACGGCCCTCGCGTCGATGCCCGCGTCCTGCGCCTGGGCGAGCGTCTTGCCGACCGCGGCGACCTGCGGGTCGGTGAAGGTGACGCGGGGGAGGGCGGTCGCTTCGGCGGTCGCCTCGACCTCGCGGCCGAGCAGGTTCTCCGCCGCGATCCATGCCTGGTACTTGCCCATGTGGGTGAAGAGGGCGCGGCCGTTGACGTCGCCGACGGCGTAGAGCCATTCGCGCCCGCCGACGCTCAGCCGGTCGTCGGTCTCGAGGAAGCCATGCTCGCCGGGCTCGACGCCGACCGAGGCGAGGCCGATGTCCTTCGTGCGGGGCGCGCGGCCGATCGCGACCAGCAGCTCCTCGCCCTCGGCACGGCTGCCGTCGTTCAGCTCGACGCGGACCCCTCCGTCGTCGCCTGAGATGCGCTCAGCCAGCACGCCGGTGCGCACATCGACTCCGTGGGGGTCGCGCAGCGAGGCGGCGACCTGCTCACCCGCGAACGGCTCCTCGCGGTGCAGCAGCCGCTCCTCGCCCTCGATCAGGGTGACTCGCGTGCCCAGGGTCGACCAGGCGAGGGCGAGCTCGGAGCCGACCGGGCCGCCGCCGAGCACGACCATGCTCGCCGGCACCCGCTTCGCGGTGGTCGCGTCGCGGTTGTTCCAGGCCCGCACTGAGTCGAGGCCGTCGATCGGCGGCATCGCGGCGCCGCTGCCGGTGGCGACGACGATCCCCCTGCCGGCGGTCAGCGTCTGCCCGCCGACGGCGACGCGGCGCTCGCCGTCGAGCCGTCCCTCGCCGCGGAAAAGCTCGATGCCGCGTTCTTCCAGCCAGGGCAGCTGTCCGGAGTCGTCGCGGTCGTGGATCACCTCGTCGCGCCGCTCGAGCACCGCCTGCGGGTCGAGCTCGCCGGTCACCGCGGCGGAGACCCCCGGCACGCGGCGCGCCTCGGCCAGCAGCTCGCCGGGGCGCAGCAGCGCCTTCGACGGCATGCAGGCGTAGTAGGAGCACTCGCCGCCGACCAGATGGCCCTCGACGAGCGCGACCGAGAGGCCGCCGTCGGCGAGCCGCCCGGCGCAGACCTCGCCGGGCGCGCCGGCGCCGATCACGATCGCGTCGAACTCGCGCTCTGAGGGCACGTGCCCAACCTACCCGACCTGACCGCGTACAATCGGAAGCCACATAGCACGGGGGCGACAGGCTTCGATCTGGTCGGTCCGTGCGAACGGTCGCAGGTCGAGGTTGCCGGAGGCCTCGTAAAACACCGGCACCAACCAATACGTGCGGACCATGAGTTCGCCCTCGCTGCTTAGTTAGATCTAGGTGAGTGAGAGTCGGCCCTCTCCCGCCCGCGGAGGGGGGTTCCGGCTTCAATTGCGGGCTTACCCGAACGGATCGCCCCGTCCGCCAGGGGAAATTTCAGAGGGCTTTGTCTCCCGCAGTGCCCGCCGGCGCGGACCCCGGGAGACGAGACTCAAGCGCCGGCTAAACCTGTAGAAGCCTTCGCGCTACGGCCAGAGACGCCGGTTCAATTCCGGCCGCCTCCATCGACGACAGACAAAGCATCAATGACGATCGCGGGGATAAAGCGCGCGGTCGCGTAGAACCATGTAGGCGGTCCCGGCGATCAAAATCGCCGGCACGAGAATCACCGGTGGGGCGCCGAAGAAGAAGACCGCGATCCCGACAAGGGCCGATGTCACCGATCCGACGATCAGCGAGCTGGATGGCATTTCGACGAACCTGTTCACTGCGTCCATCCCATGATCATAAGAGCGATGACCGCAGCTGGGACCCCGACGCCGAAGCCCACGCCCATTCCCTGGTTGATCCTCTCAGCAACGATCGCCGGCGATGAATTCCGCAACACGGCCGCAAAAGCCTCGAAACCGCTGAAGTAGGCCATCGTCCCGCCGAGCACGGCGAATGCCGCGATGATCGATTCGAGAAGCGCTCGGACACTTTCGGCGTCGATTGGAGCCACGCCCGAACCGTAGGTGGCCGCGACGCGCGGGTGGTGCGCAGGATCGAAAAATTCAGCTACGGGTTCGTCGCGATTGACGGGCTGCGACATCGGCTATCTCGGTCTCGCCAACGGAACAGGCCTGCGCCCCGGCCAGCTCGACGGCCTGGTGCTCGCCTACCTGCGAAAGCACCGCAAGGACGGCCCGCTGACGGCGACCTCAGTTGCAAAGGTTTTCGGCAGGTCGCTCGGCCGGTGCCGTCGCCAACTGCCTTGCCCGCTTGGTCCGAGACCGAAAGGTCCGCCAGGCGACCAAAACTCCTCGCGCCTACGTCCTTAAGTAGGCACGGGCGCGGCGAGCCGACGGGACCGACCGGGGAATGCCGCGGGCCACCCTCCCGGGGGACTCCCCGCGTCGGCCCCGTTCGAGATCGAGCACATCGTGCTGGCGGCACATCCTTTCCACGTCTATCTGTGGGAGTGCTGTCCTACCGGCACCTTGGACTCGACGGCCATTCGGAACACAGATGACCAACTGTAGATATCTTTCCAAACTTGACCCCACTAGCCACTGCGGACTGGGTGATTCCTGCCGTCACCGGAGGCATTGGGGTGTTGGGCGTTCGTCCAGTTAGGCCCACTTTTCGGACTGTGAGATCTATGCGGTACTGCCCGCCGGTTGCCTGCCGCCCAGCTGCGCAGCGAGGCCAACCGCAACACCCATAACCAACGCTACAGCGCAGCAGGTCGTCACCACCGAGATTCCCTGATGGCCATGACTGTCCCCGCTCGCTCATCGCATACGCAAGCCGCCCCCCTTTGTCCATGGCCGCTTTATCAGCAACATTCTCTTAGGAGGGCCGGGAGATCCAGTAGGCCTCGACGCCGAGATGGCCACCGAGCCGTTCAAGGTGCTGGTCGAAGTGGAGGATGTCGACCCCCGCATGCTGGGCAGCAGCGGCGACGGTGAGGTCGGTGAGGGGGTAGCGGTGGGCGCCGTGGGAGCCATCGGCCGCCAGTTCGCGCATCAGCGACAAGACCGCGCGCTGCACGCTGCGATCAAGCGGGATCTCGCGCAGGGCGTCCAGCGTGCGCTCCACGGCCGCGATTCCATCGCTGCCTCGCGCGTCGACCATCAGCTCGTAGCGGACCGGCCAGCACCACCGCACTTCGCCGCGCTCGATCGCGGCCAGCAGGAGATCGCGAGCGCTTGCCTCGCGGCGTGCTTGCATCCAGGCAGACGTATCCGCCAGCACCGGCCCGGTGCCGTCCCAGGGGCGACTCGCCATCAGGACGCGGGCAGCGTGTTGAGGCGGTCGACGGCGCCGAGGTCGAGGTCGAACTCGGCGGAGTCCATAGCCTCGAACAGGGCCTCGGCGGCAACACGCCGGTCGCGCCCAGCCTCCAGCTCCGCCTCCGCACCCTCGACGGCAAGTCGGCGCAGCAGCGTGGCGTCGGCCTCTCGAGTGCCGGTGGCGGCGCGAACCCGCGCCAAGGCCTCGCCCAGCTCGGGGTCTGCGGTCACCGCGATTCGGGGGTGCTTGGAAGGCATTGCGCGGCTAAGTGTATCTCATGGGTGTTACTCCGATGCAGCCCGGCGGATCAAATCGTCGATCCTCGCCCGGAGCGCGTGGTTCAATGCCGTCCGGTTAGGGCCTCGATGGACCGCTGCGTCGCCTTCCTGCGCGGGATCAACCTCGGCGGACGCAGGATCACCAACGAGGAGCTGCGCTCGCATTTCGAAGCGCTTGGGTGCGAGGAGGTGGCGACGTTCAGGGCGAGCGGCAACGTGATCTTCGCCGGGGGCGGACCCTCGGAGGCGAAGCTTGCCGTGCGGCTGGAAGACGGGCTGCGAGAGCGGTTGGGCTATGAGGTGCCGGTCTTTCTGCGCTCGACGGGGGAGCTGACGGCTATCGCCTCCCACGAGCCCTTCGAGACGAGGTATTTGAAAGCGTCGAAGGGCAAGCTGCAGATTGCGTTCCTGACGAAGAGGCCTTCAGCTTCAGCGGTGGACGGAGCCCTGGCCCATTCGTCCGATGCCGATCGACTGGCGATCGAGAGACGCGAGCTCTACTGGCTGCCCGACGGCGGTCTCTCCGATTCCGACCTGGACCTGAAGGCCCTTGCCGCCATCCTCGGCCCGATCACGATCAGGACCAAAGGTACGGTCGATCAGATCGCGGCGAAGCTCCTTGGCTAAGCGTTGGGGTTGTCCCGGCGACGTTCCAGATTTCTAAGGGCGCGACTGTGGACAGTGGCGAACGCGGTCCCGCCGACCATGCTCACCGGGACGAGGATCCACGGCGGTGCGCCAAGGACGAATACCGCGAAGGCGATGATCGCCGCCATCAGGGTTCCCACCTTGAACCCGGCGCGGCGACTCACGGATAGGCGTTCGATCAGATCCATAGCATGATGATAAGAGCCAAGATCGACAGAGGCGAGAAGGCTTCATAGCCCAATCCGATCCCCTGGTTGATGCGGTGGGCGACAACCTCGGGCCGTTGGCCTTCCTCCAGGGCCTCAGCCGCTTCGAATCCACTGAAGCCGGCTATGCCTCCGCCAAGAACTGAGAAGGCGGCGATGATCGCTTCGAGGAGCACTCGGACGCTGTCGGAATCAATCGGAGCCACAGTGACACCGTAGGTGGCGGCGACGCGCGCGTGGTGCGTCAAATGCAAAAATTCAGCTACGAGTTCGTCGCGATTGACGCGCTGAGCTGGGGTGGGGTGCTGAGGGTCGGTTGAGAATGGGTGTCCGGTAGGAGTAGGTTCATCGCCGTGGGCGACGTCTTCCTTCTCGCGTTCCTTGCCGCGCTCTACCCGACGTTGCTCGCGGCGTCGACGGTGATGCTGATGTTGCCGCACCCGAAGCGGCTGCTGCTCGGCTACCTGCTGGGAGCGGCGATGACCAGCATCACGCTCGGCCTGGTGATCGTCTTCAGCTTGCGCCACGCGGGCATCTCCCAGACGGCGAAGACGACGCTCGGCCCGGGCGAGGACATCGCCCTCGGCTGCATCGCCCTGGTCGTCGCCTACGTGCTCGGCAGCGGACGCGACGAGCCGCTGCGCGAGCGGCGGCAGGCGCGCAAGGCGGCCAAGGGGCCGCAGGGGCCGCCGCGCTGGCAGCAGTTCCTCGGCCGCGGCTCGGCCCGCGTCACCTTCGCGGTCGGCGCCGTGCTCACCCTGCCCGGCGCCACCTACATCACCGCGCTCTACCGGATCGCCGACGAGGAACTGGCCGACCCGGCGACGGTCGCGGTCGTCCTCGCCTTCAACGCGATCATGCTGATGCTGCTCGAGATCCCGCTGCTCGCCTACACCTTCGCCCCCGAGTGGACGCCGCAGGCGATCGAGCGCCTCAAGGCCAAGCTGCGCGAACGCGGCCGCATCTGGGGGGTCCGGGCGGCGGCGGCCCTCGGCCTGCTGATGATCGCCCGCGGCCTGATCGCACTGCTGGTCTGAGCGACGGCGCCTCGCCCCGCCTCGTAACGTTGGGCCGATGGCCATAGCGACGGCAACCAGCCTCGACATGCACCTGGGCGGCAAGCTCCTCTTCGAAGGCGTCTCCTTCAAGCTCGAGCCGCGCGAGCGGATGACCCTCTCCGGCCGCAACGGGGCCGGCAAGTCGACCCTGCTGCGCATGCTGGCGGGAGAGCTGACGCCCGACGCCGGCAGCCTCGTGCGGCAGAAAGGCGCTCGGGTCGCCCTGCACGACCAGCGCCCGCCGCACGAGACAGATGTCTCGCTGGGCTCCTACGTCTTCTCCGGCCGCGCCGAGATGATCGAGACCGAGCGCGAGCTCGAGCGGCTGGAGGCGGCGATGGGCGGCGGCGACACCGGCGAGGAGACGCTGAACGCCTACGCCGCCGCGCAGCAGCGGCTCGAGCACGGCGGCGGCTACCGCTGGCGCGACGGCGTGCTCGCCGTGTTGCGCGGGCTCGGCTTCGGCGGCGAGGAGGCCGAGCGCTCGCTGTCCACCTTCTCGGGCGGCGAGCTGACCCGCGCCTCGCTGGCGAGGGCGCTCGCTACCCGGCCCGACCTGTTACTGCTCGACGAGCCGACCAACCATCTCGACATCCCCTCGCTGGAGTGGCTGGAGCGCTACCTGCGCGACCTCGACGCCGCGGTCGTCCTCGTCGCCCACGACCGCTGGTTCCTCGAGGCGGTCGGCACCTCGGTGCTGGAGCTGGAGGCGGGGCGGGCGCGCTTCTTCGCCGGCCCCTGGCACGCCTGGCGCAAGGAGCAGGCCGCCCGCGAGATCGCCCGCGGCAAGGCGATCGAGCGCCAGGAAACGGAGATCGCCCGCATGGAGCGCTTCGTCGAGCGCTTCCGCTACAAGGCGACCAAGGCGCGCCAGGCGCAGTCGCGGCTCAAGCAGATCGACCGGGTCAAGCGCGACGGGGTCGAGGCCGAGCAGCGCGACCGCCGCAACCTGCGCTTCTCCTTCGTCAAGCCCGAGCGCCCCGGCCGCGTGGTGCTGAAGCTGGTCGGCGCGAAGCTCGAGGTCCCCGGAAGGACGCTGCTCGAGGACGCCCGGCTCGAAGTCGAGCGCGGCGAGCACATCGTCCTCGTCGGCCCCAACGGCGCCGGCAAGACGACGCTGATCGAGACCCTCGCCGGGCGGCGCGAGCCGGCCGCCGGCTCGGTGCGGCTCGGCCACAACGTCAAGATCGGCTACCTGTCCCAGCACGCCGACACGGCGGCGGGGGAGGGGACGGTGCTCGACGCGGCGCAGCGCGAGACCGGCCTCAGCGGGCAGAAGGCGCGCGACCTGCTCGGCGGCTTCCTCTTCTCGGGCGCTGACGCCGAGAAGCAGCTGGCCGACATCTCGGGCGGTGAGCAGCGGCGCCTCTCGCTGGCGATCCTCGTCGCCTCCGGCGCCAACGTGCTGATCCTCGACGAGCCGACCAACCACCTCGACATCGAGAGCCGCGAGGCGCTCGAGGACGCCCTGCTGGCCTTCGAGGGAGCGGTCGTCCTCGTCTCCCACGACCGGGCGCTGCTCGAGGCGGTGGGGTCGCGGACGATCGTCTGCGAGGACGGCGAGCTGCAGTCGCACCAGAGCGGCTGGGCCGAGTACCAGCGGGCGCGCGACGAACGCGCGGCGACGGCCGAGGCGGCGACCCAGGCGGCGAAGCCGGAGCCCACCTCGGCGGCCGGCCGCAACGCCGGGCGGACGGCGAAGAAGGCGGCGCGCAAGGCCGGTCGCCTCGCCGAGCGGGTCGAGCGGGCGGAAGCCGAGCTGCGCGAGCTGGAGGAAGAGCTGGCGGACCCGGAAGCCTGGTCGAGCCCCGGCCGGGCCGAGCGCGCCGAAGCGCGCCACGCCGAGGCCAAACGGGCGGTCGGCGAGCTCTACGAGCAGTGGGAGGCGGCCGAAGCCGAGGCTTCGGAAGCGGCGCCTAGCGCAGCGGCCGATCGAGCCTGACCACGGTGCCCTTGCCGGGGGCGAGGGTGATGTTGCGGACCGTGACCTTTTCCGGCTTCGGGTCGGGGGCGCTGAGCTCGGCCCGTTCGAGGATCGCCCGCAGGACGACCCGCATCTCGTATTCGGCGAAGGCGGCGCCGATGCAGCGCCGCACGCCGCCGCCGAAGGGGATCCAGGCGTAGCTGTCGGCCTTGCCCTCGAGGAAGCGCTCCGGCCGGAACTCCTGCGGCTCGGGAAAGAGGTCCTCGCGGTAGTGCAGGGCGGCGATCGCCGCCATCAGGTAGGTATCGGCGGTCAGCTCGTAGCCGCCGATCTGCAGCGGCGCGGTCAGCTTGCGCGCGACGTCGACGAGCACCGGCCGCACCCGCAGGGTCTCCTTGATCGTCGCCTCGAGGTACTCGTCGCCCGCCGCCAGCGACTCCCGCAGCCGGCCCAGCACCTGCGGGTTGCGCAGCAGCCGCTCGATCGCCCAGGCGAGTCCGGTCGCCGTCGTCTCGTGCCCGGCGACCAGCACGGTCACCAGCTCGTCGCGCAGTTCGGCGTCGCTCATCGGGCTGCCGTCCTCGTGGCGCGCCGACATCAGCAGCGCCAGTACGTCATCCGCCGCGCCGTCCTCGTCGCCGACCTCGGCCCGCCGCAGCGCGATCTGCTCGTAGACGAAGTCGTCGAGCGCCTGCCGCGCGCGCAGGAAGCGCGCCCAGGGGCTCCAGCGACCGTAGTTGCGCCGCAGCGGCGGCAGCGCGGTGACCATGCTGAGCCGGCCGGCGAAGCGCTCGACCAGGCCCTCGAAGCGTTCGATCTGCCGCTCGTCGTGGACCCCGAAGACGGCCCGCATGATCACCGCCAGGGTGATCCGCTGCGTATGGGGGCGCAGCGCGAAGGGCTCGCCGACCGGCCAGCTCTCCATCTCGCGCAGCGTCACCTCCCGCATCAGCTCGCCGTAGCGCTCGATCCGCTCGCCGTGGAAGGGCGGCAGCAGCAGCTTGCGCTGGCGCATGTGCGGCGCCTCGTCGAGAGTGAGGACGGAGTGCGGGCCGAGCGCCGGCTCAAGCACCGTCGCGTTGGCCTCGCCGGCATGCGCCTGCTCCGGCGGGGTGGTGAAGAGCTGTTTGACCAGCGCCGGGTCGGCGATGTAGGTGAGGTCCTTGAAGAAGGGAAAGGAGATACGGAAGACGTCGCCGTAGCGGCGCTGGAAGCCGATCAGGAAGCCCAGCGGGTCGCGCGCGTAGGCAAGCACCTGAAACGTCGCGGGCAGTCGGCTGCCGGGCGGCTTCATCAGAAGACGATCGTGCGGGCGCCGTCGAGCAGGACCCGGTCGTCGAGGTGCGCCTTGACCGCGCGGGAGAGGACGAGGCGCTCGACGTCGCGGCCGATGCCGATCAGCTCGTCGGTCTCGTCGCGGTGGCTGACCCGCGTGACGTCCTGGTCGATGATCGGGCCCGCGTCGAGCTCCTCGGTCACGTAGTGCGCGGTGGCGCCGATCAGCTTGACGCCGCGCTCGTGGGCGCGGGCGTAGGGATCGGCGCCGACGAACGCCGGCAGGAAGCTGTGGTGGATGTTGATCGCCGGCGCGCCGAGCCGCTCGAGGAACCCGGCCGAGAGGATCTGCATGTAGCGGGCGAGGACGAGCAGCTCGACGCCCTCCAGCAGCTCGAGCACGCGCGCCTCGGCCGCCTCGCGGTCGCCTTCGACCGGCACGTGGTGGAAGGGCAGGCCGAGCGAGGTCACCTGGTCGGCGTGGTCGGGGTGGTTGGAGACGACCGCGACCAGCTCGGCGTCGAGCTCGCCGCTGCGCCAGCGCCAGAGCAGGTCGGAGAGGCAGTGGTCTTCGCGCGAGACCATGATCGCCAGCCGCTTGCGCTCGCTCGACTCGGCGAAGCGATGCTCCATCTCCAGCGGCTCGGCTAGCTCGCGCTCGAAGCGGCCGTATAGCTCCGCGCGCTCGCCCGCCGGCGCCTGGTCGAAGGCCATTCGCATGAAGAAGCGCCCCTCGCGGCTCGAGTGCTGGTCGGCGTCGACGATGTTGCGCCCCGCTTCGGCGAGGAAGTTGCTGACCGCGGCGATCAGCCCCGGCCGGTCGGGGCAGGCGAGCAGCAGGCGCGAGGTGGGGAGTTGACCGTCGATGCAGGGATGATGGCGGTTGCAAGCGATGAACCGCAGCGAGAGCACGACCGCGCCCCGCCGCCCGCCCTACCACCCGCGCGCCGATGAGCGCCGGCGCAGCGGCGGGCGGCTCGGCCTGCGCGAGGCCTGCGCGATGGCGATCGGCGGGATGATCGGCGGCGGCATCTTCAGCGTGCTCGGGGTGACGATCGACCTCGCCGGGCACCTCGCCTTCGCCGCCTTCCTGCTCGGCGGCGCGATCGCGATGCTGACCGCGCGGGCCTACGCGCAGCTCGCCCTGCGCTCGGGGCGCTCCGGCGGGCCCTTCGCCTACCTGCGCGAGGAGGGCCACCCGAACGCGGCCGCCTGGGTCGCCTGGCTGCTGATCGCCGGCTACGTCTTCGCGCTCGCCGTCTACGCCTTCACCTTCGGCCACTACCTGGCGCATGCGCTGGGCGCCCCCGCCACGGTGTCGCGACTCTTCAGCGTCGCCATCCTGGCGCTCTTCGTCGCCGTCAACCTGCGAGGCGTCACCGCCTCGGGGCGCACCGAGGACTTCGTTGTCGCGGTCAAGCTGCTCGTGCTCGGCGGCATCTCGCTGGTCGGCATCGGCATGTTCGGCGCCCAGCGGCTCAGCCCGCTCGACGACAAGGGCCTGCTCGGGGTGCTGCTCGGCGCCTCGCTGATCTTCGTCGCCTACGAGGGCTTCGAGCTGCTGCCCTACGACTACGACGACCTCGACCAGCCGCGCCGCACCCTGCCGCGCGCCCTCTACATATCGGTCGCCGTCGTCGCCCTGGTCTACGTCGCCGTCACCGTGGCCTCGCAGATGCTCGTCCCCGACCGCCTGCTCGCGGCGCAGAAGGAGGTCGCCTTCGCGGTCGTCGGCAAGCAGGCGTTGGGCGTCTTCGGCCTCTGGGCGGCGACGCTGGCCGCCGCCTTCTCGACCGGCTCGGCGATCAACGCGACGCTGTTCTCGACCGCGCGGCTGATCCGCGACGTCAGCGGCGCGGCCGAGCTGCCGGCCTCGTTGGGGCGCGAGCGCGGCGGCCTGCCGGCGACGGCGATCGTCTCGATCGCGCTGCTCGGCGGCGCCTTCTCGCTGCTGCCCGGGATCGTCGAGGTGGTCGCCTTCGGCTCGCTCACCTTCCTGCTCGTCTTCGCCCTGGTCAACCTGCTGCACGCCCGCCACACGGCGGCGCCCGGCTGGGACCGCGGCCTCGCCTACCTCGGCGGGGCGGCCTGCGGCGTCGCCTCGCTCGGCCTGCTCTACCAGCTCGCCCGCGACGACC
>DATFMX010000007.1:0-24275 GCA_035266685.1 Solirubrobacterales bacterium | reverse complement strand
GAAACGCGAGCGCAAGGCCGGCGGTGCGGCGAGCGCCTCGAGCGAGTCGCTGCCCTCGCCGCTGCAGGGCACCGTGCTCAAAGTCGCGGTCGAGCAGGGCGCCGAGGTCTCCGAGGGCGACCTGATCTGCGTGATCGAGGCAATGAAGATGGAGAACGAGATCGCCGCCCACCGCTCGGGCAAGGTGACGACTCTGAACGTCTCCCAGGGCGCGGCCGTCTCCAGCGGCGACGTACTTGCGGTCATCGAGTAGCGCCGGTAGTCCTCTCCTACGCCTAAATCCGCCTTCGGCGGATTAATGATGTGCCGCTTCGCGGCCGGAACCACTCCGCGGTGCCGATGGGAGGCTAGGGAGAGGACTACCGGCGCTACTTCCCTTTGCCCGGGTGCTTCTTTTCCCGTTCGCGGCGTTCCTTTTCTCGCTGGCGTTCCCGTTCGCGCTGTTCGCGGCGTTTCTGCGCTTGGAGCTTTTGGAATTCGCGCCGCGTCATCGGCATCGGCGGCGCCGGTTCGCGGCATTCGCGACCGACGCAGTTCTCGTAGCGCCGCAGCTGGCGGTGGAGGAAGTTGCGGATCGGGTAGAGGTTCGGGACCTTGACGATGTTGTTGAGCTCGTTCGGGTCCTTGTTGATGTCGTAGAGCTCTTTCTCGCCGTCGGGCCAGGCGATGTACTTGTAGGGCCCGAGGCGGATTCCCTCGTAGTTGAGCGGCGGCGCGAGGATCGAGGCGTGCGCCCCGCCGAGCTGCGTGCGCGGCGCGCTCGAGACGCCGGCCTCCGGCTCCTTCGGGTCGGTGCTGCCGTTGCCGCCCGGCACGCCGCCGTCCCCTTCGCCGGTCGAGGCGATCGCTCCGTTGGCTTCGACGTCGTTGGTCTGCACGAAGGACTCGAAGATGATCGGCCGGCGCGTGCGCGCTTCCGGGTCGCTCAGGAAGGGCACGATCGAGCGGCCGTCGACGCTCTTGTCGGGTTCGACGCCCGCCAGGTCGAGAACCGTCGGCGCGATGTCGATGTTGGCGGCCAGCTCGCCGGTTTCCGAGCCGGGCTTGATCCCCGGCCCGCGGATGATGAAGGGCAGGTGGGTGGCCGGCTCGTAGGAGAGGAACTTGCCGCCGATCAGCCGATGCTCGCCGAAGAAGAAGCCGTTGTCGGAGGTGAAGAGGATGTAGGTGTTCTGCAGCCGGCCGGTTTCGGCGAGCGTGCCGACGATCTGCTTGACCCCGTCGTCGATCGAGCGCAGCGCCTCGAGCTGCTTGTCGTAATAGACCTTGTAGGTGTGCTTGATGCTCGGCGTCAGGTGTTCGGCTTCGCGGATGAAGGAGGGCTTGTCGCTGACGTTGCCCTCGTCGAAGCCTTCCGCCCGGTTGTGCGGCAGCCGCGCCCCCTTGAACCAGTTGTAGTGGCGCGGCGCGGGCTCGGGGCCGGCGGGACGGCGGAAGTCCCCGTGCGGGGAGGTGTAGTCGAGCTGCAGGTAGAACGGCTGTTCGGCGGAGGTCGACCTGATTTCTTCGCGTGCCATCCAGTTGAAGACGTCGGTCGCGTAGACGCAGGGGCGCCCTTCTTCGGGCGCGTACGGGCAGCCGGCCGGGTCGCGTTCGGTGTATTCGCGCGGTTCCCAGGTGCCCGGGTTGCCGTACGGCTCGCTGATCGTCCCGTCGTTGTTGAGCGTGTAGCCGTAGAAGTAGTGGCGCGTGTCGGCGTTGAGCACGCTGTGCCAGGAGCTCCAGCCCGGCGGCACGTTCTTGCCGTCGCTGTACGGTTCGTCGCCGTAGCCGTTGAGGAACTTGCCGATGTGGATCGTGCGGTAGCCGGCGCCCTGCAGCCAGGTCGCGATGTTGTGGTCGTAGGCGCCGCGGAAGGAGAAGCCGGAGTAGCCGCCGTTGGGCTGAACGTTGCCTTTGACGCCGTCGTTGTGGGCGTAGCGCCCGGTCATCAGGCTGACCCGGGAGGGGCAGCAGAGGGGGTAGGAGACGTAGTAGCGGTTGAAGGTCTCGCCGCGTTTGGCGAGCAGGTCGAGCGTGTTCGGCATCGCCCGCACTTCGGGCCCGCCCGGGTAGGCGCGGAAGGTCGCGTAGAGCTCGTCCAGGGTCGAGTCGTCGGTCTGCAGGACGACGAAGCTCGGCGGCTCGGCGTTGGGGTTGAGCGGCGCTTCTTCGGCCTCGACCGCGCCGGCGCGGTCGAGGCTCAGCGCCAATCCACAGAGCAGCACGAGCAGCGCCGCGGCGAGCGGCAGGCGGGCGCGCGTGAGCGCTCGGCTGTGGCTGAGGCTGCCCATCGAGACTCGAAACCGCGGCCAGGGGCCGAAGTTGCGAAGCCCCAAAGCTAGAGGACCGCTAGGACGCGCCGAGCTTTTTCGCTGCTTCGCGGAAATTCTTGACGGTGGCGCTGGGCGCTTTGCGCCCTTCCAGCTTCTCGCCGTGGCGGTTGACCCAGATCACCGGCACCTTCATTTTCAGCAGCGGCGCGACGTCGGTGTCGTAGCTGGAGCAGATGTGGAGCCAGCCTTTTTTGCCGCCGATCCGCCGCGCGCACTCTTTGAAGTGGACCGGGTCGGGCTTGTAGCTGCGCACCTGCTGCGCGGTGACGACGAGGTCGAGTTCGGTGCGCAGGTGGCGGCGCGAGATGCCGAGCAGTTTGTCGTCGACGTTGGAGAGGATGCCGACTTCGTAGCGTTTGGCGAGCCGGTCCATCGCCGCGTTGGCCTCGCGGAAGGGCAGCCAGTAGGCGACGCTGTCGGGCAGGAACTGGGCGCGCGAGGGCTCGATCTCCCAGCCGACCTCGCGGGCGACCTTGACGATCGTGCGGCGCAGCACCTCGGCGTAGAGTTCGTAGGAGCCGGCCATGATTTCGGCCTGGACCTCGAAGAAGCGGGCCAGGAACGGCGCCTCTTCGAAGCTGAAGCCGTCCTTCGCGGCCTCCTTCTTGCAGGCCTCGACGATGCCCTTCTCCCAGTCGATCAGGGTTCCGTAGCAGTCGGTGGTCACCCACTCGATGGATTTCAATGCGGGGAGGGCCATTGGGCGCGGCATCTTATAGGCTGCCGCGCGGCCCCGGCAGGGCGCCGTCTCTATGGACCTCCTCGAGTATCAGGGCAAGCAGCTTTTCGCCGCGCACGGAATCGCCGTGCCGAGCGGCGAGGTCGCCTCGACCGTCGAGGACGCCGTCGCCGCCGCGGAGCGGATCGGCTACCCCTGCGCGATCAAGGCGCAGGTGCTGATCGGCGGGCGCGGCAAGGCGGGCGGGATCAAGATCGCCGCCGACCGCGCCGAGGCCGAGGCGCACGCCGCCGCGATCCTCGGCATGGACATCGTCGGCCCGCACGGCGAGGGCCCCTTCCGGGTCGAGCGCGTCTGGGTCGAGGGCGGCTCGGACATCGCCGCCGAGTACTACGCCTCGGTGATCCTCGACCGCGGCGAGAAGAAGCTGCTGGCGATGGTCTCCGCCAAGGGCGGCATGGACATCGAGGCGGTCGCCGCGGAGGACCCCGAGGCGCTGGTCAAGGAGCACATCGACCCGACGCGGCCGTTCACGGCCGCCGCGGCGCGGCCGATCGTCGACGCCGCCGGCCTCGCCGAGGACGCGCGCGACGAGGCCGCCGAGGTGCTGGCGAAGCTGGCCGAGACGGCGATGGACGAGGACGCGACGCTGATCGAGGTCAACCCGCTGATCGTCACCGCCGACCGCCAGGTGGTCGCCCTCGACGCCAAGGTGACGATCGACGGCAACGCCCTCTACCGCCACGAGGAGCTGGCCGAGTTCGACGCCGAGTCGATCGACGACCCGCAGGAGGCGATGGCGCATGAGAAGGGGCTCACCTACGTGAAGCTCGACGGCAACGTCGGCATCCTCGCCAACGGCGCCGGACTCTGCATGTCGACGCTCGACGTCGTCGCCCAGGCGGGTGGCGCGCCGGCCAACTTCCTCGACGCCGGCGGCGGCTCGAAGGCCGAGGCGATCGTCGACGCGCTGACCGTGATCACCTCTGACGAGAAGGTCACCGCGATCCTCTTCAACATCTTCGGCGGCATCACCCGCTGCGACGAGATCGCCAAGGGCATCGTCGAGGCCTCGGCGCAGCTCGACCTGCAGGTGCCGCTGGTCGTCCGCCTCGACGGCACCAACTCCGAGCAGGGCCTGGCGATCCTCGCCGACGCCGGCCTCGCCAACCTGTACCAGGAGACGACGATGCTCGGCGGCGCCCGCCGCGTGGTCGAGCTGGCGGGAGGGAACGGCTGATGTCGATCGTCATCGACGAGAGTACGAAACTGGTCGTCTCCGGCCTGACCGGCCGCGAGGGCTCCTTCCACGGCCTGCGCAACCGCGCCTACGGGACGGACCTGGTGGCGGGCGTGACGCCCGGCAAGGGCGGCCAGGACGTCGAGGGCGTGCCGATCTTCGACTCGATCCGCGAGGCGGTCGAGGAGCAGGGCGCCAACACCTCGATGATCTTCGTCCCCGCCCGCTTCGCCGCGCCGGCGATCGACGAGGCGATCGAGTCCGGGGTCGAGACGGTGATCGCGATCACCGAGGGGATCCCGGTGCTCGACATGCTGAACACCTACTGGAAGGCCAAGCAGGCCGGTGTGCGGCTGATCGGCCCGAACTGCCCCGGCGCGCTCTCGCCGGGCAAGGCCAACGTCGGCATCATCCCCGCCCAGTTCTTCGACCCGGGCAAGATCGGCGTCGTCTCCAAGTCGGGGACGCTGACCTACCAGATCGGCAACGAGCTGAAGCAGGCGGGCGAGGGCAACTCCTCGATCGTCGGCATCGGCGGCGACCCGATCATCGGCTCGGACTTCATCGACATCCTGAAGCTCTACGAGGCGGACCCCGACACCGAGCTGATCGTGATGGTCGGCGAGATCGGCGGCGACGCCGAGGAGCGGGCCGCCGAGTTCATCGCCTCGAACATCTCCAAGCCGGTCGTCGCCTACATCGCCGGCTTCACCGCCCCGCCCGGCAAGCAGATGGGCCACGCCGGCGCGATCATCTCCGGCTCCTCCGGCACGGCGCAGGCGAAGAAGGAGGCGCTGGAGGCGCGCGGGGTGAGGGTGGGCGAAAGCCCCACCGAGACGGCGAAGATCGCCGTCGAAGTGCTGCGCGGATAGGGCGTTGCTAGGCTCGCTTGCGATGGCCGGCGAGACGATTTCCTTTGCGCGCGGGGCCCCCTCCGCGGACATCCTGCCCACCGAGGCGGTGCGCGCTGCCGCCGCCGCGGCGCTTGCCGACGACTGGGAAAAGGCGCTTTCGTACGGGACCGGGATCGGGCACCCGGGGCTCTGCCAGTGGGTGGCAGAGCGGCATGGAGGACTCGACGCCGGCCAGGTGATGATCGCCAACGGCTCGCTGGAGGCCGGCTGGATGCTGTTCGAGCAGCTGCTCGAGCCCGGCGACCGGGTGGTCGTCGAGCAGCCGACCTACGACCGCACGCTGTTGATGCTGCAGCGGCTCGGGGTCGAGCTGGTGCCGGTGCGGCTGGAGGCCGACGGGCTCGACGTCGCGCAGCTCGAGGCCGCGCTCGCCGAGGGGCCGATCAAGCTCGCCCACATCATCCCCAACTTCCACAACCCGGCCGGCTGCACGCTCTCGGCCGCCAAGCGCACCCGCCTGGTCGAGCTCGCCGCCGAGCACGCCTTCTGGATCTTCGAGGACGACCCCTACCGCGAGCTGCCCTTCGAGGGCGAGGCGCTGGAGTCGATGCTCTCGATCGACTCGGCCGAACGGGTCATGCACGCCTCGTCCTTCTCGAAGACCGTCAGCCCGGGCGTTCGCGTCGGCTACCTCGCCGGCCCGGCGACCGAGGTCGCGCAGCTTGCCAAGCGCGCCAACGAGACCTACATCTCACCCAACATGCTGGCCGAGTCGGTGGTGCTCGAGCTCTGCCGGTCCGGGGCGCTGGACCGCAACATCGAGTTCGTCAAGGGCGCCCTGCGGGATCGCCGCGACGCGCTCGTCGGGGCGCTGCGCGAGCAGCTTCCCGAGGCCGAGTTCGTCGTCCCCGAGGGCGGCTACTTCCTCTGGCTCGACCTCGCCGAGGGAACCGACACCCCCGCCCTGCTGGCGGAGGCGAAGGGCGAGGGCGTCGCCTTCGTCGCCGGCCCCGACTTCATGATCGAGGGCGGCGAGAACAGCCTCCGCCTCTCCTTCGCCAGCGTGCCGCCCGAGCGCATCCCGGAGGGCGTCGCCCGGATCGCCCGCGCGCTGGAGCGCATTCGCGCTGCCTCTCCTGCCTGACGGCCGGGCCCTGGCCAGAGCCCCGGATCGCGGTTATGATGGCGCCCGTTCGGTGGGGAGACCAACGATCGTAGGGGGAGAACGATGCGCATTGACCGACGTTCCGAGCGTCCGAGACTGTTGAGCCTGTTCGCCGGAGGATTGATCGCCGTGGCGGCGCTACTCACGCTTGCTGCCCAGGCGGGGGCGGCGACGAAGATGGATTACGGCGACGCGCCCGACGGCGCCGGCGCTGGCTACTCGATCGCAGTGGCCGGCGAATTCCCCTCGTTGCTTGCCTCGAAGGGGCCGCGGCATAGGAGCTCCGGGCCTTCGTTGGGCGTCGGCCGCGACACGGAGGGCGACTCCAAGCAGGTCGACCGGGACCGCTTCGACGACGGCGTATCGCTCGAAAGGCTCGGCCGCTGCAAGACCTCGGTTCTCACCGTGCTGATCGACACGCGACGCATCCCGAGTCGCCTGCTCCGCAAACGCGACCTCTACCTGAACTCATGGTTCGACTGGGACCGCAGCGGCGTCTGGGGGGAGACGAACGGCTGTCCGAACGCCGACCCGTTGCGCAACAACGAGTGGGCGATCGTCAACCAGCGGATCAGCGGCAAGGCCTTCCTCAAAGAGCGCGTGCGGGCCTTCTCGATCAAGTTCAAGGCGGGTCTGCACAGCCAGGAGTTCTGGACCCGCGTCACGCTGACTCTCGGCCAGAAGCTGCCGATCGACGCCGCCTCGCGCAGCGGCGGCGCAACCGACTCGCCGTACGCCTACGGCGAGACCGAGGACTATTTGATCCGGGGCGGGTTCGGCCCACCGCCGGAATTCCCCGACGACCGCGGTAAGGGCAAGAAGAAGGAAACGAAGAAGGAAAAGAAGGAAAAGGAAAAAGAAAAAGAAAAGGAAGAAGAAGAAGTCGGCCCGTTCCAGGTCAGCTGCCTCCCCAACCCGGCGACGGTCGAGCACGGCAAGTCCGTGAAGGTGCGGTTCTCCGTCGTTGACGAAGGCAAAGGCCCGATCTTCGGCAGGACGCTGAGCAAGAAGAGCACTCCGGACTACCGCACCCGGATCCTCCGACACTCGAACCAGAAAGGGGTGCCGAACGGCTACTTCCGCGCCGCCGGGTTCAGCTTCAGGTCGAAGAAGCGCGACAAGCGCGCCAACCCGGTCGAGCGTGAGGTGATCAGCTTCAGCTTCGTCCGCGGCAAAGTCAAACAGACGCTCAAGTGCGCGGTGACCGTGGTCCACGAGAAGATCGTCAAGCCGAAGAAGCCGCACAAACCGGCGCCGGTGCAGCCGCGCCAACCGCAGGCCCCGGGCGGCGGCCAAGCGCCCGGCGCCGGGCAGCCGCCGAGCGGCGGCGAAGGCGAACAGCAGCCACCGCCGGTGAGCGGCACGGGCTCTTACCAGCTGACCCTTGATCCCAAACAGATTCAGATGGAGGTTCAGTTCGATCAGGATGTCGACGGCTTCCGGATCAAGCTGAACGGTCCGCCGCCGCCGATGATCACCAACGTCCAGATTCCTCCCGTATCGGGAATTGGGTGCGGAGTCGACGGACAGTCCGTGAAATGCACCGGCAGCGTCAAAGCCAACACGCCGGTTCAGGTCATGGTCGAATTCGCCGACCCGCCGGGACCGACCGAGCTGGGCGGACGCCTCGAACTCTGCGCGATCCAGGGGGGCGCGGAAAAGGGCCCGTTCCCGATGCGGCCGTCCTGAGCCTGACCGTTCTGAGGCGGCGAGGACAAGCCAGGCGCCGGTTCTCGCCGCCTCAGCGCCCGTAGCGATCTGAGGACAACACGAGCTGCTCCGGGATCGCGGCGCGCGGGGGCGGCGCCGGGTCGGCGCGGACGGAGACCGTCTCGGCGACGCTGCGCGAGACCTCGTGCGAGCCGGCGTCGGAGGCGATCGTCACGCCCTCGTCGTCGGAACTCTCCACGGTGCCCTCCACGCCCGGCTCCAGGCCTGCCGCTTTGAGGTAGTGCAGCAGCTCCTCGGCCTCGTTCTCGAAGCGCAGGACGTGGACCTTGGCGCCGACCTCGACGTCGGCGAGCAGCGAGCCGGTCTCGCGCGCGCCCTCGACGATCGGGTGGCCGTGCGGGCAGGTCGTCGCGTCGCCGATCGCCGCCCGCATGCGCTCCTCGAGCACCGGCGACATCGCGTGCTCGATCCGCTCCGCCTCCTCGTGTACCTCGTCCCAGGGGATGCCGAGAACGTCGGTGAGGAAGCGCTCGATCATCCGGTGGCGGCGCACGATGTGGCTGGCGTGCTCGCGGCCGGACTCGGTGAAGCTGAGCGATTTGTCGGCCTTGCGCTCGACGTATCCGTCGTCGACCAGGCGGCCGAGCATCTCGTGCACGGTGGGCGGCGAGAGCTGCATCGCGCGGGCGATGTTGGCGCCGGTCATCGGCAGCCCGGCCTCCTCCAGCCAGAACATCGTCTCGAGGTACTCCTGCTCGGCGACGGTCGCTTGCTCCACGGCGCCGATATTACCCAGCGCTCAGCCCAGCCTCCCCGCACCGGGGTCGAGGTTTGAGCCGCTATCCGGACCAAACCTCTACCGCGCCGGTCGGCGTTCCATCAGGGTCGAGACGACGGCCTCGTAGAAGCCGTCGCCCATCGCGCCCTCGGTGACCGTGGCGTTGTCCCAGGCGGCGAGCGCGGCGCGCAGGCCGGGGTCGCGCTCGGGGCCGTTGGCGACGACGAAGAAGCGGCCGACCGCGGCGGCGACCTCGAGGTCCTCGACCGAGTCGCCGACGGCGATGCACTCGGCCGGGTCGTAGCCGCGGGCGCGCGCGTGGGCAGCGACCGCGTTCGCCTTGCTGACCAGCTTCGGCACCAGGTGGTAGGCGTGGGTCGGGCCGTCGATCGCCGCCATCTCGCGGCCGATCGCGCCGTTGTCGAGCAGCCGCAGGTTCTCGTGCCCGGCCGCGGCGAGCAGCTCGTTCGCCTCCTCGACGTCGACCTTGCCGCGGAAGAGATGGGAGAGGACGCGGCCGTGGTGCCAGGGCGAGTGGTACTCGAGCCGCCCCTCGAAGCGCTCGAAGAGCAGCTTGGGGATGCCGGCCCGCTCGAGCTTCTCGTAGACCGTGCCGTCCTCGTCGGGGACGAGGTCGCCGGTCAGCAGCGTCGTCTCGCCGTCGATCGCGAAGGCGCAGCCGGCCTCGTAGATGTAGGAGGTCTGGCCCATCAGCCGCGCCGCCTCGTGTACCTGCGGCTCGCGCCGGCCGGACATGATCACGACCTCGACGCCGGCCCGGTGGCAGGCCTCGAGCCCGCGCGCTTGGGCGAGCGAGAAGCCGCCCTCGGCGTCGCGGAAGAGCGAGCTGCCCCGCCCGAGCAGGGTTCCGTCGAGGTCGGTGTAGACGCATCGCAGCGGCATTGGCGCGGTCGCTACCGTAGCGGGGAATGTCGTGGCGGCTGGCTGACAGGACGCTCGAGCTTGCGCAGCCTCTGGCGGCGGGGATCGTCAACGTCACCGCCGACTCGATGTTCGAGGGGGCGCGCAGCGTGACGCCGGAGCAGGCCGTCGCCGACGGGCTGGCGCTGGTCGAGGCGAGCTTCGACATGCTTGACGTCGGCGCGGTCGCGGCGCGCAGCGGGCCGCCGGTCTCGGCGGCGGATGAGGCGGCGGCGCTGGTGCCGGCGATAGAGGGGCTGGCGGGCGCCGGCGTGCCGGTCTCGGCCGACACCTTCTCGGTCGAGGTTGCGCGACGGGCGCTTGACGCGGGTGCGGTCGCGATCAACGACATCTCCGGCGGCTCGGAGGAGATGTTCGAGCTGGTGGCCGGGAGCGGCTGCGGTTACGTGCTGATGCACATCGAGGGACCGCCGCGCGTCGACCGGCCGGTGAAGCGCTACGGCGACGCGGTCGAGCACCTGAAGTCGTGGCTGGGGGGGAGAATCGAGGCGGCCTCGCGACTTGGTGTGTCGGAGGAGCAGATCGCGATCGACCCCGGACTCGACTTCGACCTCACCACCGCGCAGGACCTGGAGATCCTGCGGCGGCTCGGCGAGCTGCGCTCGCTCGGCCCGGCGCTCTACGTCTCGCTCTCGCGCAAGGACTTCATCGGCGAGGTGCTTGCGGGCAGCTGGCAGGAGCGGCTGCCGGCGGGAGAGCGCGAGTGGGGGACCGTCGCCGCGGCGACCCTGGCCGTGCGCGAGGGCGCGGATGTGCTGCGCATCCACGACCGGAGCACCCTGCAGGCGATGCGGGTGGCGGGGCGGATACGTGGCGACTTGGTCGCAAATAGTGCGACCAAGTCGCCAGAGGCGAGCGACTGATGGCGAAGAGTCTGCTCGAGGCGCCCTGGTCGATTGCAATCGACCCCGCGCGCCGCGACGGCCGTATCGTCGCCGAGAGTTCCGAGGCCGAGCGCGCGTCGCGGCTCGTCGCGATGCCGCGCGGGCTCGATCCCGGGCTGGTCGAGGCGCTCGGCCGCGCCGGCATCGAGCGCCTCTACTCGCACCAGCGCGACGCGCTGAAGGTGGCCGCGACCTCCAACCTGGCGATCACCAGCGGCACCGCCTCGGGCAAGAGCCTCGCCTTCAACCTGCCGGTGCTCGACGGGATCGCGCGCGATCCCAAGCGGCGGGCGCTCTACCTCTACCCGACCAAGGCGCTGGCCCAGGACCAGGCGCGCAAGCTCTCGGCGCTGCGCCCGCCCGGGCTGCGCGAGGCGATCTATGACGGCGACACGCCGCGCGAGGAGCGGCCGGCGATCCGCCGCCGCAACAACCTCGTGCTGACCAACCCCGACATGCTGCACATCGGCCTGCTGCCCAACCACAAGAGCTGGGGCGACTTCCTCGCCAACCTCGGCTGGGTCGTGGTCGATGAGGCGCACACCTACCGCGGCGTCTTCGGCTCGCATGTCGCCAACGTGCTGCGGCGGCTGCGCCGGCTGGCCCGCGCCTACGGCGCCGAGCCACGCTTCCTGCTCGCCTCGGCGACGATCGCCAACCCGGTCGAGCTGGCCGAGCGCCTGGTCGGCGAGCCGTTCGAGCTGATCGACGACGACGGCGCGCCGCGGGCGGGGCGGGAGATCGCGATGTGGAACCCGCCGCTGATCGACAAGGCGAGCGGTGCGCGCCGCTCGGCGCTCTCCGAGGCGGCCGATCTGCTGGCCGAGCTGGTCTCGCAGGGCGTGCGCACGATCTGCTTCCTCAAAAGCCGCCGCGGGATCGAGTTGATCCAGCGCTTCGCCGGCGAAGCGCTGCAGCGCCGCGGCAAGCCGGAGCTGGCCGAGCGGATCGCCCCCTACCGTGGCGGCTACACGCCGCAGCAGCGGCGCGAGATCGAGGCACGGCTGGCGGCGGGCGAGCTGCTCGCGGTGGTCGCGACCGACGCGCTCGAGCTGGGGATCGACGTCGGCGAGCTCGACGCGGCGATCTGCGTCACCTTCCCCGGCACCGTCGCGAGTCTGCGCCAGATGTGGGGCCGTGCGGGGCGTCAGCGACGCGGCCTCGCGGTTTACGTGGCCGGCGCCGACGCGCTCGACCAGTTCTTCTGCCGCCATCCGGACGAGTTTCTCGGGCGGCCGGTCGAGGCGGCGATCCTCGACCACGAGAGCGAGCAGATCGCCGCTCGCCACATGGTCGCCGCCGCCTACGAGCTGCCGCTGAGCGAGGCGGACGACGAGGTCTTCGGCGCCGGCTGGCGCGAGCGGGCCGAGCGGCTGACCTCGGCGGGGGAGTTGCGGCGCGCCGGCGGGCGCCTGCTGCCGGCGAGCAGCGAGTTCGTCGCCGCGAAGATCCCGCTGCGCTCCGCCTCGGCCGACTCGGTCGCGGTGATCGAGCGCGACTCGGGCGAGATGCTCGGCCTGGTCGAGGCCGAGCGCGCCTTCACGACGGTCCATCCCGGCGCCGTCTACCTGCATCTGGGGCGCTCGTATGAGGTCGAGCAGCTCGACGTCGAGGGGCGGCGGGCGGTGGTCAGCCGCTTCGACGGCGACTGGTACACGCGGCCGAAAAAGGAGACCGAGATCTACATCGAGCGGGTGCGCGAGCAGCGCACGACCGCGGGGGTCGAGCTGCACTTCGGCGAAGTCTCGGTCAGCGAGCAGGTGATCGCCTTCCAGCGGGTCTCGATCTCCGAGCAGGAGCCGATCGACATCGTCGCCCTGGAGCTGCCGGAGCAGCACTTCGTCACCCAGGCGCTCTGGTACGTGCTGCCGGAGCGGCTCAGCGGCGCGCTGCCGCCCGACGTCCTGCTCGGCGCCCTGCACGCGACGGAGCACGGCCAGATCGCGGTGCTGCCGCTGATCGCGATGTGCGACCGCTGGGACATCGGCGGCCTCTCGACCAACGTCCACTTCCAGACCGGCCGGCCGACGATCTTCGTCTACGACGGCCACCCGGGGGGCGTGGGCATCACGCTGCGCGGCTACGAGCAGTTCGGGCGCCTGCTCGGCGACGCCGAGCGGCTGATCGGCGAGTGCCCGTGCGAGTCGGGCTGCCCCTCCTGCGTGCAGAGCCCGAAGTGCGGCAACCTGAACGAACCGCTGCATAAGCAGGGGGCGTTGGAGCTGATGCGGTCGATGAGGGGGTCGCAGTGAAGGAGCGCCGGCGTCAGGTTGCCGTCATCGGCTCCGGCGGGTGCGAAGAGGAGAGCGAGACCTGGCGGCTCGCGGAGGAGGTGGGGCGGTTGCTGGGCGAGGCCGGCGTGGTGGTCGTCTGCGGCGGTCGGAGCGGGGTGATGGAAGCGGCGGCCCGGGGGGCGGCCGGAGCGGGCGGAGATGTGATCGGCGTCCTGCCCTGGGTCTCGGGCGAGGACGCGAATCCGTACTGCACCCATGTCGTCGCGACGGGCATCGGCCACGCCCGCAACCTCGCGGTGGTTGCCTCTGGCGAGGCCGCGATCGCGGTCGGCGGCGAGTGGGGCACGCTTTCCGAGATCGCCCTCGCCCGCAACCTCGGCCGCACCGTGGTCGCCCTGCGGAGCTGGAGCGTCTCCGGCCGCGAGCAGATGGAGGGCGGCCCGGGAATCGTCGCGGTCGAGACGCCCGAGGCGGCGGTCAGCGCTGCGCTCGAGGCCATAGCTCGCGAATAGCGAGGATCGCGAAGGCGTGGGACCAGGCGAGGGGCGTGGTCGACGCGGGTGCGCCGGTCTGCGCGTCGACGCGCTCGGGCAGCAGGCCTTGAGGGGTTGCGGCGCGGCGCAGGTCAGCCATCAGGCTCAGGGCCGCGCCGCGGTCGGTTTCAGCCGCGTGCTGCCGGCCGGCGCGGCGATCGATTCGCCAGAGCGCCGCGAGTGACCAGGCGCACCAGGCGGTCGGCGCGGTCCACGGATCGCCGCCGCCGTGCCAGCCCTCGGACGGGACGATGCCGAAACGGGTTCCGCGCTCGGCGACGAGGCGGAGCAGGGTGCGACGCGCGGCCGGATAGAGGGCCGGCCGGGCGAAGGGTCGGACGGCCCAGGCCGCGGAGGTGTCGAGGCCCGAAGCGGGATCGCCGGCGACCCGCACGAGGCCGCGCGCCGTCCCGAAGCGCCGAGCGGTCCCATCGGCCCGCACACCTCGCGTACCGACCTCGTGGCCAGCGGCGAATGCTGCCGCCAGCGCGTTGCCGAGGTAGTCGCCGGCGTCGCCCTCCTGGTAGTCGGCGCGATCATGCACGCGACCTGCATCGAGCCCCAAATGGGGGTCCGATGCAGGTCGCGTGTTGGACTTGACGTCTTCGGTACGGCGAATGCCGGCGGCTCGCGCGGCAGCCGCGACCCATCCGCTGGCGTCTCCCTGCGCGCTGCGGCCCTCGACCGGCTCGCCGCCCCGGTAGAAGCGGGCCGCGGCCCCGAGATCGAGGCCGAGCAGGAAGCGAGCGATGCGGCGTGCCTTCGCCCGGTAGCCGGCCGAGGCGAGGGCGATCGCGACGGCGCCGGCGTCGCGCGGCCAGACGTAGGCCCAACCAGGGCGCGCCCCCGCGACGGCCGCGCCGTTGCGATCGACGAGTCCGCGCAGCACCAGCAGCGAGCGACGGTAGAGGCGACGCGCCCAGCCCGGCGCCGCCTCACCCAGGGGCTTCGCCCTTTCCAGCCAGCGCCGGTCCCGCTCGGCTGCCGCCCGCAGGTCGTGCCGGCTCCGAAGCCCGGCGCCGGCCGGGCCGACCATGAACGCGGGCAGCACACCGGGAAAGCCGCGCGGCGCCGGCGGATCGGCGCTCGTCCCGCCGGAGATGACCAGCCCCGCGGCGAGCGCTGCCGCCGCCAAGACGATTCCCGCGCGAGCCCAGGCCACGGGTCAATACAAGCAGCCCGCGATCGGCGCCGTTTGGGCCGCGAGGCTCAGACTTCGAGCGCCGCGCAGGCTCGCGTCGCGCCGGTCTTCTCCACGTTCCCCGGTTCGAGGATGCGGCCGAAGCTGGCGATGCCGTATTTCCACTGCGCGCCGCGGCGCTGCAGGGCGATCTCGTAGCCGCCGGTTCCCTTGAGGAAGGCGTTGATCCACCTGCCGCCCCGCTTGACCTTGGCGTCGACGATGGTCCAGTGCCTGCCGGTGGAGACGCCGGTGCCGTAGGTGCTGTCGGTGGCACGGGCTTCGAACTTGCCGTTGGCGCAGTAGACGTCTTCGACTTCCTCTCCGTCGCCGCGGACGCCGACGAACTGGGAGTCCTTGATCTGGTTGTAGGCAATCCGGTTGGCCTTGTTCTGCTTCTGGCAGCGCTTCTTCTGAGCTTTCTTCTTGAACTTGCCGCACTTCGCGGTCGCCGGTCCAGCCCCGGGTCCGGCGATTGCCGCGGGCGCCGCGAAACCGACGCCGATCAAGCTCGCCGCCAGCGCCGCGGGCAGGGCCACCTGTATTGCCGTCTTCCTCATCCGTCTCCTTCGATCTGCGTTCTTCGGGGAGCAGACGATCTCAGATCCTGCGATAGCTCGTTAGACTCACCGGCAATCGGTTGCCAGTCCGCTTTCCCATGCGGTTTCCGGTTCAGGGCGAGGTAGCTCAGTTGGTAGAGCACACGACTGAAAATCGTGGTGTCGTGGGTTCGATTCCCACCCTCGCCATCGCATCGCAGAGCGGTTTCGGAGTGGCTCGGCCGCGCTGACGCCGGGTTCACGCTCAAGGTCTACGTCCACCTGATGGATGCCGGGGTCGGGGACGCGGCCGTCATGGACGACCTGGTTGTGCCAGTGGCTGACGAAGCTACTGGATGAAATCCTGCACATGTAGCTTCTAAGTGTGTAGATTTTCATCCATGAGACCAAGCGAGGTGATCGACATCGCGCGTCGTGCCGGCGGGATTTCGTCGGCCGCAGAGTTGATCGAGCGTGGCGCACGCTGGGAGGACCTGTACCGGCTGCGAGACAGCGGCGAGCTGATCGAGCTGTCGCGCGGCGTCTACCGAGTCGCTGACGCTCCGGCGACCGCTCACCTCGATCTGGTGGCTGTGTGCCGCCGGGCTCCGGAGGGGATGATCTGCCTCAACTCAGCCGCCAGCTTCTGGGACCTGAGCGACGAGATGCCCGACGCGGTCCACTTGGCGATAGCTCGCGGGAGGCATCGCCCGAGGATCGTCTACCCGCCGACGCGGGTTCATGTCTTTGCCGCAGCGACGTTCTCGCTCGGGCGCACAATGGAGAAAATCGAATCGGGCGAGACGATCGCGATCAGCTCCCCAGAGCGGACGGTCGTCGACCTCATGCGCCTCCGCTCGCGTGTCGGCCGCGATCTGGCGCTGGGCGCGTTGCGTAGGTACCTCGAGGGAGGCGAGGCCAAGCCGGGCGAGCTGCTTGAACTGGCTCGCCGTCTGCGTGTCGGTTCGGTCATGGCCCAGGCGATGGAGCCTCTGCTGGCGTGACCGAGCGGACGCCCGAGCGGGCCTATTTCGACCTGCAGAAGCTTGCCCGTGACCAGGGCCGCAACACGCAGCAGCTTTTCGAGCTCTACATCCATGAGCGCTTCCTCGCCCGGCTGGCCGAGTCGCGGTTCGAGCCGCAGCGGATCGACTACCCGACGCTGTTCGGTGATCGGGGCTTCCCGCTCCTGGGCTACCCATTGGAGAGCGTGATCGCCGAGAAGGCCGACACGATGATGTTCCTCGGCGATGCAAACACCCGCGACCGCGACTATGGCGACGTCTATCTGCTCTCGCAGACTCATGCCATCGAGGCGGACGCCCTGCGTAGCGCGTTACGCAGGGTCGTCGAGCAATCGGGGTCACGAGGTGCGCCCACTTGGCCCGCTCCTGGAAACCCTTCGCGAGAGCCGGCAGCAGCCCTGGGAGGCGTTTCGCGCCCGCGTTGGCCTGGCCGATCTGCCGAACCATTTCGCCGATGTCGTCGATGCGGTCGTCAAGTTCGTCGACGAGCTACAAGACGCCGGCAACTCGACCTGGAATCCAGCCATGCAGCAGTGGGAGTAGACAGCGAACACGCTCCGCCCATTGGGCGACGGCTCAGTATCTCGTCGCCCAAAGCCACCCAAACCCCTGGAATCCATCGGCAACGCCCGCAGCCCGCCCTTTACGAGAGCCCCTGCAACCGAGCAAATCATCCTGATCGTTCGGAGGCTCTGAAAATCGTGGTGTCATGGGTTCGATTCCCACCCTCGCCATTTCGAGGTCCCCTGCACATCGGCGGTTTTCGTCGGCGATCGACGGAGCTGCCGATTCGACGATTTCGGGCCTGGAGTCCATTTTGGAGTCCAAGGCCCGTCGTGTGGCCCACCTCTGGGGCCGCAGGATGTCCGACGCGTAGCCGCCGCGGTCGGCGATCCTCGCCCACGGGAAGATATCCCCGCCGCGAGTGCCCCGCGCCTGTTTGCAATCTGTCCTCGTTCGGTGGCCCCCGGAGGCGATGCAGCCGACCACGCCAAGGAACAGCTGATCGATCCGCTGTTTCGCGGCAAGTCGGCCGACGGGGATTCTGCCGATGGATGAGCAGCGTTCGCGCGCGCGTCGGCAGTAGGGGGGACCTGACTCCGACGACCTCGGCCTCGCCCATTTTGACTCCAACGGCCCCTCACCGCTGGAAGCCTGGAGTAACCCTGCCGTTAGGCGGTTCGCGGCGGCCCAGGCAGGCTCGATCCCGCCGGAGAGATTCTCCGGGCCGGCTTTCGGGGCGCTCCATCGGTTCGCGTCCTTCGCGCACCAGGGCGACTACATCGAACACCTTGGTCTGACTCGCCCGCAGGGCAGCCGCCCGCTGCAGCAGTTCGGCCATCTTCGCCGGGTCGCGCTTGATCACCCGCACCCCGGCGAGCTTCAGCGACTCGCGGACGACCTCGCTCTTGGTCTGGCCCGTCTGTCTGACCCGTGCCTCGATTCCCTCCGCCAGTTCGTCGGGAAGCCTGACTGAGAGGCGGCGATTCACTCCAGGGATCGTACGGCCGAGGGGCGTCGCCCGCCGAGACAGAAAGATGGCAGACGCTAAAGTGGCTGAGAGATGACTGCCAGGGAGAAAGCCCGCGAGGGTGCCCGGAGGTGGAGCGAAGAGCAGGCGCAGCTCGCCCTGTAGGCGGTAGAGGGCATCCACTCTCCCCCGCCGGAGGGTCGCCTGGAGCGGCACCGCGCCGCGATGGAGCGCGCCGCCGCATTGCGGGCAACCCAGACCAAGGTGTTCGATGTGGTCGCCTTGGTGCGAGAGGGCCGTGAAGAACAGGAGCGTCGCGGCTCATAGCCTCCGGCGTCGTCATCGATTCCAATGTCTTGTTGGCGGTTGTCCTGCAAGAGCCCCATACCGAAACGGTCACCGATCTGCTGAGCCAGTGGGCGGAAGAAGGGGTCAAGCTGCATTCGCCGCTGCTTGCCCACTACGAGATAGCCAACACGCTGACGCGGAACCGTTTCGACGGCGACCTCTCGAAGGCGGGGACCGATGAAGCCCTGATCGCGATCAGCGATATCGATGTGGAATACCACACGACTCCGAACAAGTCCCGCTCGATCGAGATCGCGGCGGACCTGCGACGGCGTTCCGCCTCAGATGCCGTCTATCTCGAGCTGGCCGAGCTCAAGTTGGATATGTGGACGCTCGACGGGCCGCTTTTTCGCAATGCCGGCGATCACTACCGGGTGAAGCTGATCGACTGACGCGGCATCTCCGCGATGCTGATCGAGGGGCACGGCTGGAGGCGTCGGCCGCGCCGCTGCACGAGCCCGCGGCTCGCCGGCGCCTACCTGGAGATGGGGGCTGGAGTGGGGAGACCGGATCGCCTCGCTGATGCCCAACCGGATCGCGCTGCTGGTCCACTGCGGGTCGAGGACCTGGGGGTGAGCGAGCTGGTCGGCTCGTTGCCGCGGGGACCGATCGCCTACAGCGACGCCTCGACTGAGGGCGCACTCGCGTTACGACTTCTGGGTCATGTCCGTCGCCGGCCCCTGAAGATCGTGGCTGGTCGATTTTGTTAGCGTCGCCCGTCCCGCGCCGATACACGGGGTCGCGCTGAAGTCCGGTCATTCGCGCGCCCGGTGAGTCGGGTCGCGGCGTGCGCCCGCTCTTGCGGCGAGGCGTCTACGGACTCGGTTTCAACAACGTGAGAGGGAGTTGACGCAGCTTGCAGACGAGCAGGATCAGCCATGTCCTTCGACGGATTTCACTGCCCGCGCTTTGCGCCGGGAACTTGGCGGCGATCGCGGCCACGCCGGCAAGTGCGGCGTTCCCAGGCCAGATCGGCGCGATCGCCTTCGAGCAGCTCAATTCCCTGGCTGGCGGGACCGTGATCGGCACCGTCGAGCCCGACGGCTCCGGACTGCGCACGATCACCGCGCCGCGGGCCGGCGCCCGCCAGCCTTCCTTCTCGGCGGATGGCAGGTGGATCGCCTACGTCGCTTCGCCGGGCGCGATCTTCCGCATGGGGCCCGACGGACGCCGCAGGCATCGCCTCACCCCCAACCGCGGGCTCGAAGAAAGTCCTTCCTGGTCGCCGAACGGAAGTCGCCTCGCCTATGTCCATACCTCGGGCGTCGGCGCCAGGGAGATCTTCACCGCGCGTCTCAACGGCCGCGGCAAGCACCGGGTCACCACGGTCAGCGGAATCGGCGCTCTGGGCGACCTCCATCCGGGATGGTCGCCTGACGGCAGGTGGATCGCCTTCGCCCGCGACGCCGAGGCAATCTGGCTGGCCCAGCCGAACGGCGGCGACGCCAGGCAGCTGGTCGAAGTCCAGGGCGTCGGGGGCCTCAGCTGGCAGGCTCGCTGAGGCCCCCGCTTCGCCGGCGCGGTAGAGGTTCGAGCCGCATGGCGGTCCAAACCTCTACCGCGTCAGCGCCGTGTCGAGCGCCGTGTCGAGCGCCGCCGAGATCAGCTCGGGCTGTTCGATCTGCGGATAATGGCCGGCGTCGGGCAGCTCGATCGCCTCGACGCCGGGGCGCAGCTCGCGCAGGCCGTCGAGCACCGCCGTGCGGGCGACCGGGTCGTGCAGGCCCCAGGCGAGGGTCAGCGGCCCCGGCCAGTCGCGCAGGGCGCCGTGCCAGCGCTCGGTGAAGCGTTCGCGCTCGTCCATGTAGTGGATCGTCCTGTGGGCGATGCGCTGGCCGCCGCCGTGCGTCAGCAGCGACCACTGGTCGGCCGCCTCCTCGGCGCTCAGCGGGTGGCCGGGGGAGAAGATGCGGGCGAACTGGGCGCGGAAGCTGCGCTCGTTGGTCAGCCGGGCGAAGAGCGAGCCGAGCGGGCTGCGCAGGAGGCGCTGGCCGACGGTCGGCTTGGCCAGGTGCAGCAGCATGCTGCCGTTGAACAGCAGCGCGCCGCTCAGCGCGAAGCCGAGCTCGCCGCGCAGGTCGCGCGCCATCAGCTCGGTCGTCACCGAGGTGCCCATGTCGTGGCCGACGACGAAGACGCGCTGCGCCGCTGCCCGCCGCACGACCTCTTCCGCCGCGTCGGCCTGCCAGGCGAGCGTGTACTCGTGGTCGCGCGGCTTCTCCGAGAGGCCGAAGCCGAGGAAGTCGAAGGCGACGCTCGGCTCGCCGGGCGGTCGCAGCCCGAGCAGCGCCCGCCAGTCGTAGGAGCTCGAGGGGAAGCCGTGCAGGTAGAGCAGCAGCCTCTCGCCGCCGCCGCGTCGGCGCACGAACAATTCGCGGCCGAGAACCTCCTCGATCGCCCCCTCGTCGCGCCAGCTCCGAACCCGGTCCGTCAACACGGCGCGAAGCCTTCCACAGCCTGGGGTCGTCACAAAGTCGTAAGCAATCCGTCACAGCGGAGTAAGAACCGCCGCCTAGCATCGGCTCACGGGCAGGAAGTCCGTGACCAGTAGGCAACTTTCTCTAGGAGGAACCATGAAAGCCATCGCACGCCTGGCCGGCGTCGCCGTACTCGCGCTCGCGCTCGCGGCGCTGTTCGCGACCGCCGCCGCCGCTTCGTCCGGCCACCACAAACCCCACCATCCAGCTCATCCGCCGCACCCGCTCCCCGCCGCTGTCTTCGTGCAGACGAACGACCCCGCGGGCAACGCGGTCGTCGCTTACGAGCGGGGATCCGACGGCGGTCTTGGCGAGGCTGAGACCTACCCGACCGGCGGGCTTGGAGGGGCGCTCGACGAAGCGGTCGTCGATCGGCTCGCCTCGCAGGGCTCGCTCACTCTCGACCGCGAGGCCGGCCTGCTCTACGCGGTCAACGCCGGCAGCGACACGGTGACGGTGTTCGCCGTGCGCGGCAACAAGCTGCTGCGGCGCCAGGTCGTTCGCTCGGGCGGCGACTTCCCGGTCAGCGTCGCCGTGAATGGCCGCCTCGTCTACGTGCTCAACGCCCGCGGCGGCGGCTCGCTCCAGGGCTATATCCGCTTCGGCACGAAGCTGTACCCGATCCGCTTCTGGCACCGCGACCTCGGCCTCGATTCGGAAGCGGCGCCGGAGTTCGTCAACACGCCCGGCCAGGTCGCATTCACCCCCGACGGGAGCAAGCTCCTCGTGACGACGAAGGCCAACGGCCACGCGGTCGACGTCTTCGACGTCCGGCGCTCGGGTGGCCTCTCGCGCGACCCGGTCGTGAACGAGCTGCCGGAAACGGTGCCGTTCGCGATGTCCTTCGACCCGCAGGGCCGGCTGGTGCTCGCCGAGGCGGCCGGCAGCGTCGCGACCTTCGACGTCAACGGCGACGGCACGCTCGGCGCCGTCGATCTGAAGGAAACCGGCGGCGCAGCGACCTGCTGGATCGTCGGCATCGGCTCGACCTTCTACGCCTCGAACACCGGCAGCGACACGCTGTCGGGCTACGACGTCGACGGGGGCGGCCTGCTGAGCGCCCTGGGCGACACGTCCACCGGGCCGGCGCCGATCGACGCCGCGGCCTCCGCGGACGGAAGCTTCCTCTACGTCCAGACGGGGGCCGAAGGCGGCGTCGACGAGTTCCGCGTCAACGGCGACGGCTCGCTGACCCAGATCGGCTCGATCCTCGTCCCCGGCAGCGCCGGCGGCGAGGGCATAGCCGCGTCCTAACCCAAAACCAACCGCCGACGGGACGGAAACGGTCGATATTTGGCCGTTTCCGTCCCGTCGGCCCTTTCAGGCCGGGGCGAGGTAGTCCTCCGGCTCCTCGACGACCGTGTTGGCCAGCTCGCCGATGCCCTCGACCTCGACCCGCACGGTCTCGCCGACATGCAGCAGGTTGTCGCGCACCGGCTTGCGGCCGAGGCCGACGCCGGCCGGCGTGCCGGTGGCGATCGTGTCGCCGGGCTCGAGCGTGAACGCTTCCGAGAGGTGGGAGACCTGCTGGAAGCAGTCGAAGACCATCTCGCTGGTGCGCGCGTCCTGGCGCAGCTCGTCCGCGACGTAGCAGCGGATCGCCAGGTCCTGCGGGTCGCCGAGCTCCCCGCCGGTGACCAGCCACGGCCCGAGCGGCCCGTGCGTGTCGAAGGACTTGCCGATCGTCATCGTCTGCGCTTTGCCCTGCCAGTCGCGGACGCTGACGTCGTTGGCGCAGGTGTAGCCGGCGATCACCTCGTGCGCACGCTCGGCCGGAACATGCCGGCAGCGTTTGCCGATCACAACCGCCAGCTCGGCCTCGTAGTCGAGGAAGGTCGAGACCTTCGGCATGTGGATCTCGGCGCCGGGGCCGACCACGCAGCTCACCTGCTTGTTGAAGAAGACCGGCACTTCCGGAGCCTCCATCCCCATCTCGGCGATGTGGTCGCGGTAGTTGAGGGCGATCGCCAGGTACTTGCGCGGCGTCGCCGGGGCGAGCAGCCGGACCTCGGCGAGCGGCACCCGCGGCGCGTTCGCGGCCAGCCCGGCCAGGCCGTCCTCACCGGCGGCGTCGAGCGCCCGGGCCGGTTCCTGCGGCAGCTCGGCGGCCGAGAGGTCGACGATCTGCTCGCCCTCGATGACCCCGAGCGCGGCACCGTCCTCGGCTGCGAACCTACAGAGCCTCATCGCGGCCGAACTCTGTCACAAGGCCGCCGCGAGGACGTTCTAATACCGTCGGCGGGGAAAGCGAAGAAAGCGGAGGTAACGGCATGGAGATGGATCGCGACGCCTATCGAGAGCAGAGCCGCGAGACCTGGGCGGAGATGGCGCCGGGCTGGGAGGCGCGGAACAAGTGGATGAACGAGGTCGCGGGGCGGGTGAACGAGTGGATCATCGAGAAGGTCGACCCGCAGCCGAAGGAGACCGTGCTCGAGCTCGCAGCGGGTCCGGGGGACCTCGGCTTTCGCGTCGCCGAGCGGGTCGGCGACGGCGGCAGGGTGCTCTCGACCGACTTCTCGCCCGAGATGGTCGGCGTCGCGCGGCGGCTCGGCGACGCTCGCGGCCTGACCAACGTCGAGTACCGGGTCCTCGATGCCGAGGCGATGGATCTCGACGACGAAAGCGCCGACCGCGTCGTCTGCCGCTGGGGCTACATGCTGATGGCCGATCCCGCCGCGGCGCTGAGCGAGACCAAACGCGTCCTGCACAGCGGCGGCCCGCTGGCCTTCGCCGTCTGGGCGGCGCCGGAGCGCAACCCATGGGCGGCGCTGCCGGCGAAAGTCCTGATCGAGCGCGGCCACATGCCGCCGCCCCAGCCGGGGACCCCGGGGATCTTCGCGATGGCCGACCCCGAGCGCGTCCGCGCCCTGGTGGGCGAGGCCGGCTTCGGCGAGCCCGAGCTGGAGGAGATCGCCTTCGAGTTCCGCTATGCCGACGCCGACGACCTCTGGGACACGCTCGTCCGCCTCGCCGGCCCGCTCGCCCGGGCGCTCAAGTCGCTCTCCGCGGAGGAGCTACAGGCGACCCGAGCCGCGATCGAGGAGAGCCTCGCGCCCTTCCGCGGCGAGGACGGCTCCTACTCGATGCCGGCCCTGAGCTGGGGTGCGCTCGCCCGCTGAGGCCGCGTGCCGTCGGCCTGGACGGTCGGGTCCCGGCAATATGAACTGCGCTGTTTTTGCTTAATGGGCAATTTTCCGTTTAGCATGCGCTCCGGTGCCGGGAGCTGGGGAGACGCCTGTAGCCGACCTGAAGGCCCAGTCGGGGCCTGACTCTCTGGTCAGCGCGACGGTGTGGGTTGAGGGCCAGAGGCCCAAGCCCGGTGGTCCGGACGGCGGGATGGCGACGTCGGGCATCCGCTGGTTCGATGTCTCGCCGGGAGCATCGCTGGAGGGATTGCTGGAGTTGCTCGAACCCCGATGCGAGGGTCTCGAGCCCGAGATGCTCCAGGATCTGCTGGCGCTCGATGACCTGCCGCAGGGGGACCGGTGGGACGGCGGATCGATCCGGCTGGCGTCCACCTTCGGCATCTATCCGAAGGACGGCGACTGCGGGGCCGATTGGGCGCTCAGCGATCCCTCGCCCGACGCGCTCTATCAGCCGGTCGAGCTGGTGGCCGGCGCCGATTGGCTGATCACCATCTGGCACGATCCCTGCCTCTACTGTGGCTCTGCGCTCGCCGAGCCGCTCGATACGCCGATCGGGAAGGCAGAGCTCATCGACTCTGTGGCCGGTCGTTGGTCAACGAGCGGCGCTCGTAATGCGGGCGATCTCGGAGTTCTGGTGATGCACGAGTTGGCGCTGACCTACGTTCCCGCGCACAGGGCATTCCGAGCTGCGCTCGAGGACTGGGAGATGAACCTCTACGGGTTCGGGGACGACGGGCGGCAAACGTCGTTCGACCCCGAAGGAGAGCTGCGGGATCTGTGGGGCGCGCGGGCTC
>DATFMX010000006.1:0-4737 GCA_035266685.1 Solirubrobacterales bacterium | reverse complement strand
GTGCGCCCGCTCGGCCGCGAGATGGCCTTCGGCGCGCGCCACCTTCGCCGCCAGGCGGGCGGCTCGTTCGCGGCCGTGGGCGAGCAGCTCGCTGAGCTTGCGCTCCCGCGCCGCGGCGGCCTTCGCTTCGGCTTCCGTCGTCGCCAGGCGTTCCTGCATGGCGCGGATCTGGCTTCCCAGCGCAGCCGCTTCTTCGCGCGCCCCGCCGACCTTGTCGCGCAGCGCGCCGACGTTTGCCGCGCGCGCCGAGCCGACCGCGAGCAGGGCTACGGCAAGGAGCGCGACTGCGGGCTTCCAGCGCATGGCAGCACCTCAGCCCTCGGGCACTTCCCGGTTTGCGAGGTAGACGGCGACGCCGATCGCGACGGCGCCGAGGCCGAAGCCGAGGCGGATCTCGCGCCGGTAGCGGCGCCGCAGGTAGGAGACGGTGAAGCGCAGCGCGGCCTTGCCGGCGCGGTTGTACATCAGCTCTCCTCCCCGCGCTCGCGGATCCGGTGCGCCATCCGCGACTGCAGCGACCAGAGCTCGATGAAGCCCGGCGAGGCGGTCTGCGAGAACAGGCCACCGGACTCGGCGAAGGAGGCCAGGTCGGCGTCGTAGACGGCGTTGGGCGAGCGGCGGGTCACAACACGCACGCTCCCTTTGTACAGGCGCAGGCCGATCGTCCCGGTCACCTGGGCGCTGACTGCATCCATGTATGCATCGAGGTCGGCGCGCAGCGGCTCCCACCAGAGGCCGGCGTAGACGAGGTAGCCCCACTTCTGGTCGAGCCCCGGCTTGAACTGGTTCTGGTGGATCGTCCCGACCAGCTTCTCCAGATCCTGATGGGCCGGGAGCAGGATCGCCGCCGCCGGCACCTCGTAGATGTCGCGCACCTTGAGCCCGACGATGCGGTCCTCGATGTGGTCGACGATGCCGACGCCGTGGCGGATGCCCGCCTCGGCGACCGCTTCCAGCAGCTCGACGATGCCCAGCCGCTCGCCGTTGAACGCCACCGGCACTCCGGCCTCGAACTCGATCGTCACCGTCTCGGGCTCGTCAGGCGCCTGCTCGGGCCGGGTGACGAGCTGGAAGACGTCGTCCTCGGGCGCGTGCTCGAGGTCCTCGATCCAGCGCCCCTCCGAGGAGCGACCCCAGAGGTTGTCGTCGATCGAGTAGGGCGTCACCTCGGCGCCGCCCTTGACGGGGATCCCGTGCTCGCGCGCGTAGGCGATCTCCTCCTCGCGGCCCATCTGCCACGAGCGCACCGGCGCGATCGTTTTCAGCTCCGGCGCCAGCGTCGCCACCGTCGCCTCGATCCGCACCTGGTCGTTGCCCTTGCCGGTGCAGCCGTGGGCGATCGTGTCGCAGCCGCTGCGGCGCGCGTACTCGACCGCCAGCTCGGCGATCAGCGGCCGGCCCAGCGCCGTGAACAGCGGGTAGCCGCCGCCGTAGAGCGCGTTGGCCTTGATCGCCGGCACGACGAAGTCGGTGGCGAAGCGCTCGCGCGCATCGACGACATGGCACTCGAGCGCGCCCAGCCGCTTCGCCTTGTCTTCGATCACCGCGTAGTCCTCGCCCGGCTGGCCGAGGTTGACCGTCAGGCAGACGACCTCGGCGTCGTAGCGATCCTGGATCCACTTCAGCATCACGCTGGTGTCGAGGCCGCCGGAGTAGAGCAGCAGCACGCGGCTGACCTCGGCGGGGTCGGCCTCGTAGCCCGCGGTGCGGACCTGCTCGGGAGAAATCTCGCTCATTCGGCGGGGACGCCGCCGCTGCCGTTTTCTTCGGCTTCTTCTTCGGGCGCGGTGGTCGGTTCTCCGGTCGTCGTTTCGCCGGATTCTTCTTCGGCCGTCGTCGGTTCGGTCGCGGTCGATTCGCCCGTCGTCGGCGCCGCTTCCGTCGCCGTCGTTTCCGAGGGCAGCACTTCGGTCGTCACGGTCGAGGCGCTTTCGCCGCCGTCGTTGGAGGCGATCACGACGATCGCGATCGCCAGGCCGACGATCACTGCGATCAGGCCCGCGACGAGCAGCCGCACGTTGCCGTGCGGGCGGTTGCCGCCGGGCTCTCCCGGCTGCTCCGGCTGGCCCATCATCCGAGTCGGATCGTCATGCATGAGGCATGATCCTACGACCGCGCCGCCGCGGTTGGGCCGCGGCTAGGCCTGCGGGCCGAGGATTGCGTCGAGGATCTCGCTCGTGTCGTCGATCTCGAAGCCGCTGCGCAGGCGCTCCTCGATCTCCTCGCGGCTGGCCCCCGAGACGGCCATCTGGGTGGCGAGCAGGCGGGCGCCGGCCGAGCCGCTGCGCCGCGGCGCCAGCGGCTCGTCGTCCTCGTCCTCGGCATCGCGCTCGACGCTCTCGACCGGCTTCAGATGCCCGGTGACGCGCCCTTCGGAGCCCGGCGGGTCGAGCTCGTCGGCCAGCTCGCGCAGGCGCTCGGCGACGATCCGGTCGGCGCGACCGCGCGCCTCCTCGAGCTGGCGCTGGGCCTGCGCCTCGGCGTCGTCGATCACGCCGGCGGCGGCCCGCTCGGCCGCGTCGACGATCGTCGCCAGGCGCGAAGCCGCGTCGGCCGCCGACGAAGGCGGTCGCTGCGGGCGTGGTGGGAGCTTCTCGGCGCTCATCCCTGAGAACAGCTTAGGAGGGACTGGGAGATCAGCTCGACGGCGCGGTCGATCTGGGCCGGATCGACCGTCAGCGGCGGCAGCAGCCGCAGCGTTCCCGGCTCCGGGACGTTGACGATCAGGCCGCGCTCGAGCAGGTCGGCGCCGACCGCCACGGCATCGATCCCCTCGGCCAGGCCGACGCCGAGCATCAGGCCACGACCGCGAACCTCGCGCACGCCATCGAGCTCGAGCAGCGCCTCGCGCAGAGCCGCCCCGCGCTCACGCACGCCGCGCAGCAGCGCCGGGTCGTCGACCAGCTCGAGCACCGCGAGCGCCGCGGCGGAGACGACTGCGCCGCCGGCGAAGGTCGAGCCGTGGTCGCCGGGCTCGAGCACATCGCCGAGCGCCTCGCTGAGCACGCAGGCGCCGATCGGCAGGCCGCCGCCGAGCGCCTTGGCGCTGGTCAGGACGTCGGGCCGCACGGGGGTCTGCTGGTAGGCCCAGAGCGAGCCGGTGCGCCCGATCCCGGTCTGGATCTCGTCGAGGATCAGCAGCGCGCCGGTTTCGTCGCACGCCTGGCGCGCCGCGAGCAGCGTTTCGTCGCTCAGCGGGTAGACGCCCGACTCGCCCTGGATCGGCTCGATCAGCACCGCCGCGGTCTCCTCGTAGACGGCGTCGCGCAGGGCGCCGGGGTCGTCGAAGGGGACCGAGCGGAAGCCCGGCAGCATCGGGCCCAGCGCCGGGTTCTCGGCCAGTTTCGGCGTCGCCGAGAGCGCCCCGTAGGTTCGTCCGTGGAAGTCGCGCTCGAAGCTCACGATCTCTGGGTTCTCAACGCCCCGCCGGTGGGCGTTCTTGCGGGCGACCTTGATCGCGCACTCGTTCGCCTCGGTGCCCGAGTTGGCGAGGAAGACCTTGCCGCCGAGGCTCGAGCTCGAGAGGCGCTCCGCGAGGCGCACCATCGGCTCGCTGTAGAAGAGGTTGGAGACATGCATCAGCCTGCCGGCCTGCTCGCGCACCGCCGCGACCACGGCGGGATGGCAGTGGCCGACCGAGCAGACCGAGATCCCGGCGAGGAAGTCGAGGTACTCGCGGCCCTGCGAGTCCCAGAGCGAGGCGCCCTCGCCGCGCACGAACTCGACCGGGGCGCGTCTGTAGGTCTGCATCAGCCAGCGCTGCTCGCGCTCCTGCACCTCGGCGAGGGTCATGGGGTCACCATCGTGCCGATACCGGCGTCGGTGAACAGCTCCAGCAGCAGGCTGTGCGGCTTGCGCCCGTCGATTATGTGGGCCGACTGGGCGCCGCCCTGGACGGCGTCGAGGCAGGCCTGCAGCTTCGGCCGCATCCCGCCGGCGACCTCGGGCAGCTTGCGCTCGACCTCGTGTACGGCCGCCCGCGAGATCAGCGACCCGGGGTCGTCCGGATCGGCGAGCCAGCCCTCGACGTCGGTGAGGAAGATCGCCTTGTGGGCGCCGAGCGCCGCGGCGACCTTGCCCGCGGCCTCGTCGGCGTTGACGTTGTAGGGGTTGCCGTCGCGGTCGGCGGCCGAGGAGGCGACGACCGGGATGTAGTCCTCGGCGATGTGGTTGAGCACATCGACGTCGACCCGCTCGATCGAGCCGACGAAGCCGACCTGCTCGGCGTTGGGCACCGGCGCCACCTCGAACAGCGTCCCGTCCTGGCCGGAGAGCCCGACCGCCGGCTGGCCGTGGCGGTTGAGCCGCTGGACGATGTCGGAGTTGAGCTTGCCGAGCAGCACCATGCGGGCGACCTCGACCGTCTCCGCGTCGGAGACCCGCAGGCCCTCGTGGAAGCGCACCTCGAGCCCGAGCCGCTCCATGTACTCGGTGATCTCGGGGCCGCCGCCGTGGACGATCACCGGGTTGAGGCCGACGTACTTGAGCAGCACGACGTCGGTGGCGAAGCCCTCGCGCAGCGACTCCTCGCGCATCGCCGAGCCGCCGTACTTGATCACGACCGTGCGGCCGTGGAACTCCTTGATGTAGGGCAGTGCCTCGAGCAGGGTGTCGACGCTGGTGCTCACGCTCTTCTCCTCAGGTCGTGTACTCGGCGTTTATGCGGATGTACTCGTGCCCCAGGTCGGAGAAGTAGACATGAGCGGCATGGTCGCCGCGATCGAGCCGCAGCCCGAT
>DATFMX010000005.1:0-22408 GCA_035266685.1 Solirubrobacterales bacterium | reverse complement strand
TGTGCGGACGATCACTTTGCGAGGGGTCGAAGTTCGCAACGGTCCCGCGCTTGCTTACGAAACACACATACTCCACTCGCATATTTCTCATATCGCTTCTCGTCCTCGCGCTCGTCGTCCCGGCTGTCGCCCTTGCGGCTCCGGGTGGTGGCGATGGAGGCGAGCGGGCGAGGCTCGGGCAGGCGCAGCCGGCGCTCGCTTCGCTCAGCGGTCCGGTCGAGCGGTTCCATCGGGCGATTCGGGTCGGCGTTCACCGGATTCGTATGGCGCGGCAGCGGCGCATTGCGCGCGAGCAGCGCGAACGGCGGGAAGCCTTCGCGACGCTGCCCGGCGGCGTCTCGCAGGCGACCCTCGACTCGATCGGCGCCTGCGAGTCCGGCGGCGACCCGACCGCCGTCAGCTCCAGCGGCAGCTACCGCGGCAAGTACCAGTTCGACTACGGGACCTGGGCATCGGTCGGCGGCAGCGGCGATCCCGCCGCAGCCTCCGAAGCCGAGCAGGACTACCGCGCGGCGCTGCTCTACGAGCGCGCCGGTTCGAGTCCCTGGCCCGTCTGCGGTTAGGCGGAAAAGGCCATCGGGCATCCCCTGCGAAACCCGCATTGCTGCGGCCTGAAGGGTCCTTGCCCGGAAGTGCTCACAAGTTTTCTCCGGGGATGCCCGACGCCCTTTCTACGATGACCGCGTGACCGACGACGCTGTCCCGACGCCGGATCCGGGTGGCCCTGCCCGCAGGCCGCCCGAGGAGGCGATAGCTGAAGCAAGAGTTAGAGCGCCGACGCGGGGGAACCGCAAGCTGGAGCAGTTCCTCGACGCCGTCAACGGCGACGAGCAGGTGCGGGCCTGGTGGTACATGGCGCAGGTTCACGCCGAGCGCCTCGGGATGTCCGACCACTCCTGGGTCCACACCCAGATCGTGCTCAACATCGCCCTGCGGCTGCTGCGCCTGCTGGTCAAGGCGGGGGTCGAGCCGGCGGTCGCCGCCGACCACGGGATGTCGTCGCGCGACGCCGAGGTCGTGGTCGCCGGCGGCGCGCTGCTGCACGACGTCGGGATGTCGATCCACCGCGCCGACCACGAGGCCTACAGCCTCTTTCTCGCCAACGGCGCGCTCGAACGCCTGCTGACGGGTCCCTACAAGGAGCCGAAGCGGACGATCGTCGCGGCCGAGATCCTGCACGCGATCATCGGCCACCGCCGCCGCGGCGAGCCCTACACGCTGGAGGCCGGCGTGGTCCGCGTCGCCGATGCGCTCGACATGGCGCAGGGGCGGACCCGGATCCCGCTCGAGGCGGGGCAGGAGGGGATCCACTCGATCTCCGCCGCCGCGGTCGACGAGGTGCGGATCGAGGCGGGGGAGGAGCGCCCGGTGCGGCTGGAGATCGAGCTCAACAACTCGGCCGGGATCTTCCAGGTCGACGACCTGCTGGCGACGAAGATCCGCGACACCCCGCTGGAAGGTCGGATCGAAGTCGTCGCCGAGATAAAGGGCGAGACCGAGAAACGCCTACTCAGCGGATTCCGGCTGGATTAGCCCAGGCGCTGCAAGGTCTGCTTGCGCATTTCCTTGCGCTTCTCCAGGCGACCCTGGATCAGCGAGAGGACGATCACCAGCAGGGCGAAGAAGCCGATCACGCCGAAGCAGAAGAAGGTGATCGTCTTGTCGGTCGTCGGCCCGGCAAGGCCGGCGCCGTTCTCGGCGAACGCGGCGGGCGCCGCGACCAGCAGCATCGTCAGCGCCGCCAGCAGTGCGGCGAGGATCCGGTGGCTGCGGGCGGGCTTGCTCACGGTGAGGAATCTATAGCAACGAGTTCAGACCCCGTCTAGCCACTCACATAGGATGCCGCGCCGAGATGACTGACTTCCAATTGGCGTGCCCGCGGGGGCGCGACTGGCCAAGCTGGGCGGTGCACGCGTCCGCAGCGCGTAGCGGCGCTACGCGCAAGGGCGTGGGTGCCGATCCAGCGCCGCGCCAGACGCGTCATCCGCGGGTGCGGGAATTTGAGTCAGTCATCTGATGTCCGAGCTAGAGGCCTTGCTGCTGGGCATCGTCCAGGGGCTGACCGAGTTCCTGCCGATCTCCTCGTCCGGCCACCTGATCCTCGTCCCGTGGCTGCAGGACTACACGTTCCTGATCGAACACCCGCACTTCAACAAGACCTTCGACGTCGCCCTGCATGTCGGCACTCTGGTCGCGGCGATCACCTACTTCCGCCACGAGGTCGTATCGCTGGTCCGCGCCTTCATCGAGGCGGCGCGCCGGCGCTCGATCGAGACGCCCGTGCAGCGCCTCTCGGTGGCGATCGCCGTGGGCACGATCCCCGCCGCGATCGCCGGCGGCCTCGGCGCCAAGTTCTTCGAAGACACCCTCGGCGAGCCGTGGATGATCGCCCTGCAGCTGATCTTCTTCGGCGCCCTGCTGCTCTACGCCGACCGGATGCCGCAGCGCCAGACGCTCGAGCAGACGACGATCAGGGACGGCCTCTATATCGGGCTCGCCCAGATCCTCGCTCTGGCGCCCGGCACCTCGCGCTCGGGGATCACGATCACCGCCGCCCGCTACCTCGGCCTCGACCGCGACGCCGCCGCCCGCTTCTCCTTCCTGCTGCTGATCCCGGTGGTCACCGGCGCCGCCGTCTACAAGGGCTTCAGCGCCGTGCACGAAGGGCTGCCGAGCGGCGTCGCCGGGCCGATGATCGTCGGCACCCTCGCCGCCGCGGTCTCCGGCTACCTGGCGATCGCCTTCCTCCTGCGCCTCGTGAGGACCTCGAGCTACGCCCCGTTCGTCTACTACCGCTACGCGGTCGGCGTGATCGTCCTGTTGATCATCGCCACCGGCCTGCGGCCGGCCACCTTCTGAGGATCGAAGCCTTGAATCCCCCGGGAGGGACACAGGGCTTCAAATGCAAACAGTTGTCCCGTCGCGACGAGTGCATACAATCCTCCTGCCGGTGAACCAGCAGCAGACCATCAGGCTCGCGGTTGTCGACGACGACAGCGGCTTCGTCACCGTCCTGGGCAAGCGCACCGAGGCCGCCGGCTGGCAGCAGCGCACCTCCTCCGGCGCGATCCCGCCCGAGGAGCTGGTGGCGATGAAGCTGAACGCGCTGCTGATCGACCCGACCGTGCTCGGCGAAGAAGCCTGGGCCTACCTCGAGCGGGTCTGCGGGATGCTGCCCGACCTCGGCGTCGTCGTCTGCAGCGAGCGCTCGACCGTCGCCCAGCGGGTGCGCGGCCTGCGCCTCGGGGTCGACGACTGGATCACCAAGCCCTGCCACCCCGAAGAGGCGATCGCCCGGCTCGAAGCGGTCTCGCGCCGCCGCCGCCGCGCCCGCCCGCAGGCCGAAGCCGGCCCCGTCGTCGCCGGCGAGCTGGAGATCCGCTCCGACCGCTTCCAGGCCTTCGTCGGCGAAGTCAGCCTCGACCTGACGCGGCGCGAGTTCGAGCTGCTGCAGCTGCTCGCCGACTCGCCGGGCCAGGTGCTCGAGCGCGAGGCGATCTACCAGCGCGTCTGGGGATACGCGATGGCGCACGGCGACCGCTCGGTCGACGTCTTCATCCGCAAGCTGCGCCAGAAGCTGGAGAAGCTCTCGCCCGGCTGGGGCTACATCCACACCCACTTCGGCGTCGGCTACCGCTTCGATCCCGAGCCGGCGGAGGGCCTTGCGCTGCCCGCTCGGTCCGCCGAGGGAGTCGCCGACTCCGCCGCCGATTCCGGCGAGCCGCTGCGCCCCGGCCTGACCGCCGCGTAACCCGTCGTTTGCGCCTTTTACATCCTTTTCACATCCTCGATACAGCCGAGTAACAAGCTGTCGGGAAGCCGCTGAAAGTGTGACTCGCGAGCGGCCGGATCAGAGGCCCGCCTTTTCGTTCAACGACAGAAGGAGTGCAAGTGAGTCCCTCGAGGTGGTTGGCAGTGATCGTCTCCGTGGCCGTACTGGCCGTCGGCGTCGCAGCCTGCGGCAGCAGCGGCAGCGGCGGTTCCGGTGAACTCTCAGGCCAGATTGCCGGCGCCGGCTCGAGCGCCCAGGAGGCCGCGCAGGAAGCCTGGATCGCCAACTTCGAGAGCGAAAACTCTGGGGTGACGGTCTCCTACGACCCGGTCGGCTCGGGCGGCGGGCGCGAACAGTTCATCGCCGGCGGCACGGCTTTCGGCGGCAGCGACGCGCCGCTCTCGACCGAAGAAAACGAACTCGACAAGGCGACCAAGCGCTGCAAGGGCCAGGGCGGCGAACTGATCCAGATCCCGGATTACATCTCGCCGATCGCGGTCGTCTACAACCTCTCCGGCGTCGAAGAACTGCAGCTCGCCCCGGAAACGCTGGCGAAGATCTTCAACCAGGAAATCACCAGCTGGAACGACAAGGCGATCGCCGCCGACAACCCCGGCGTCGAACTGCCTGACACCCGCATCACCCCGGTCAACCGCTCGGACGAGTCGGGCACGACGGAGAACTTCGTCGACTACCTCGCCAAGGTCGAGCCGAGCATCTGGACCTATGAAGTCAGCGGCGACTGGCCGGTCAAGGGCGGCGAGGCCGCTCAGGGCACCTCCGGCGTGGTCGAAGCCGTCAACGCCGGCGACGGCGCGATCGGTTACGCCGACGCCAGCCAGGCGGGCGAACTCGGCATCGCCAAGATCAAGGTCGGCAGCGAATACGTCGAACCGAGCTCGGAAGCCGCGGCGAAGATCCTCGAGGAGTCGCCCGAAGACAAGGAACTGAGCCAGGGCAAGTACGTCTTCGCGTTCGAACTCGACCGCAAGACGGAAGCCTCGGGCACCTACCCGATCGTCCTCGTCTCCTCGCTGATGGCCTGCACGAGCTACGGCTCGGCCGACGAAGCGGCGATCGTCAAGGCCTACCTCGAATACGCGATCAGCGCCGAAGGGCAGGAAGCAGCGGCCGAAAACGCCGGCTCCGCGCCGCTCTCCGCGGCGCTGACCGAAAAGATCGAGCCGGCGATCGAAGCGATCGAAGGCTAGGCAGGCAAGTTGGAGCCAGCGGACGCAACCGGGGTCTCGCCGCTCGCCGCGGCGGGACCCCGGCGTCGTTTCGGGGACCGCGTCTTCTCGAACCTGGCGGTCGCCGCGGGCGTGACGATCCTCGGCCTGCTGGGCGGCGTCGCGCTCTTTTTGCTGATCGAATCGCTGCCGGCGGTCAGCGCCAGCCCCGCCCAGCTTCCGGGGGGCAAGAGCCTCGTCGACTACATCGCGCCGCTCGCCTTCGGCACCGTGCTGGCGGCGACGATCGCGGTGCTGATCGCGGTGCCGCTCGCGGTTGCCGTGGCGCTCTTCATCAGCCACATCGCGCCGCGCCGCGTCGTCCTCGTGCTCGGTTTCCTGGTCGACCTGCTGGCGGCGATCCCGAGCATCGTCTACGGCCTCTGGGGGATCTTCGTGCTCGGCCCGGCGGCGGTGCCGGTGCTCGAATGGCTCGAACAGAAGCTCGGCTTCATCGTCTTCTTCAAGGGGCCGGCGTCGGCGACCGGCCGCACGATGCTGGTCGCCAGCCTGGTCCTCGCGGTGATGGTCCTGCCGATCGTCTCCGCCGTCTGCCGCGAGGTCTTCTCGCAGACCCCGCGCGAGCTGCAGGAAGGCGCCCTGGCGCTCGGCGCGACCCGCTGGGAGATGATCCGGATGACCGTCCTGCCGTTCGGCAAATCCTCGATCATCAGCGGCTCGATGCTCGGCCTCGGCCGCGCCCTCGGCGAGACGATGGCGGTGACGATCATCCTCTCGGTCTCCGGGATCGTCAGCTTCAACCTGATCAGCCAGGCCAATCCCTCGACGATCGCCGCCAACATCGCGCTCGACTTCCCCGAGTCCTCCGGCCTCGCCGTCAACACCCTGATCGCATCTGGCCTCGTCCTCTTCGCGATAACCCTGGTCACCAACCTCGCAGCGCGGGCGATCATCTCCCGCCAGAACATCCAGTAGATGCAGACGTCGGTCGACATCCCGCCGCTCCTCGCCGCTCCGGCCGGAGGGTCGCTGTGGCGCCGCAAGCTGGTCAACCGGGTGATGACCGGGCTGGTCGTGCTCGCCTTCGTGCTCGCCCTGTTGCCGCTCTTCTCGCTGCTCTACCAGGTGGTCAGCCGCGGCCTTCCCGGCCTCGACTGGGAATTCCTCACGGGCACGCCGCGAGGCATCGTCGGCGGCGGCGGCGCCGCGCACGCGATCGTCGGCACGGTGGTGATCACCGCCGTCACCTCGATCATCTCGGTGCCGATCGGGATCATGGCGGCGATCTACCTGACCGAGTACGGCGGCAAGGGCCGCCTGCGCCGCTGGCTCACCTTCTTCGTCGATGTGATGACCGGCATCCCCTCGATCGTCGCCGGCCTCTTCGCCTTCGCCCTCTTCGCGATCTTCCTCGGCCCCGGAATCAGGCTCGGCCTGATGGGCGCCGTCGCGCTCTCGGTGCTGATGATCCCGATCGTGATCCGCTCCTCCGAGGAGGTGCTGAAGATCGTCCCCAATCAGCTGCGCGAAGCCTCCTACGCGCTCGGCACGCCGAAATGGCGGACGATCGTCAAGGTCGTGCTGCCGACCGCGTTCGCCGGCCTGGTGACCGGGGTGATGATCGCGGTCGCCCGGATCGTCGGCGAGACGGCGCCGCTGCTGGTCACCACCGGGATCGTCGACTCGATCAACACCAACCCCTTCGAAGGCCGGATGCAGAACCTCGCGGTCTACGCCTACAGCGAGTACCGCACCCCCGGCGTGATGAAACAGGCGTCCTACGACCGGGCCTGGGCGGCGGCGCTGACGCTGATCGCTATCGTGATGGTCCTCAACCTCGTGGCCCGCCTCGTCTACCGCCGCTACCGAACCGAGATCCGCTGAGATCGTGGAGATAAGGAGACGACGAGCGATGCAAGGAGCCGCAGGCGCGACCAGGGCCGAGGCCGAGTCGACCGAACAGCAGATGCCCGCCTCGCAGCCAGCCGCCGCGCCCGCGCCGACGTCACCTCCCGCCGACGAGCGGCGGGCGAAGACGATCGAGGCGTGCGACCTGAACCTCTTCTACGGCGACTTCCAGGCCGTCGAGGGGGTCGGCGTGACGATCGAGCCGAACAAGGTCACCGCCCTGATCGGCTCCTCGGGTTGCGGCAAGACGACCTTCCTGCGCTCGCTGAACCGCATGCATGAGCTGACGCCGGGCGCGCGGGTCGAGGGCCGGATCACCCTCGACGGGCATGACATCTACGCGAAGGGGGTCGATCCGGTCCAGGTCCGTCGCCTCGTCGGCATGGTCTTCCAGTCGCCCAACCCGTTCCCGACGATGTCCGTCTACGAGAACGTCGCCGCCGGCCTGACCCTCAACGGCGGCCGGATGAAGAAGGCCGAGAAGGACGAGATCGTCGAGCGCTCGCTGCGCGGGGCGCACCTCTGGAACGAGGTCAAGGACCGTCTCGACAAGCCGGGCTCCGGGCTCTCGGGCGGGCAGCAGCAGCGACTCTGCATCGCCCGCGCGATCGCGGTCGAGCCCGAGGTGCTGCTGATGGACGAGCCCTGCTCGGCGCTCGACCCGGTCGCGACCCTGGCGATCGAGGACCTGATCGGCGAGCTGAAGAGCCGCTACACGATCGCGATCGTCACCCACAACATGCAGCAGGCGGCGCGCGCCAGCGACGTCACCGCCTTCTTCAACCTCGAGGAAACCGGCAAGCCCGGCCGCCTGGTGGAGATCGGCCCGACCGAGACGATCTTCACCAGCCCGAAGGAACAGGCGACCGAGGACTACGTCAGCGGCCGGTTCGGCTGATGGCCGAAGCGCGGGTCGAATACCAGGAGGAGCTGGAGCGGCTGGAGGCGAGCGGCCTCGGTGGGCTCGAGCTGGTCACAGCGGCGCTCGGCCGGACCCTGGAAGCGGTCGAGCAGCAGGACGTCGAGCTGGCGCAGATCGTGATCGCCGACGACGACCGGATCGACGGCCGCTACCTGGAGGTACACCAGGCGCTGATCACGCTGCTTGCCACGCAGTCCCCGGTGGCGACCGACCTGCGCCTGATCTCCGCCCTCCTGCACGTGCTGAAGAACGTCGAGCGGATGGGCGACCAGTGCGTGAACATCTGCAAGATGATCCCGCTGACCGGCAACGATCCGCCGGCCGACGAGGAGATGGTCCAGCTGATCCTCGCGATGGGCCGCCAGACGCGGACCCTGATCAGCCAGTCCAAGCGCGCCTTCGAGGAGCGCAACGTCGACATGGCGCGCGATCTGGTGCGCCAGGACGATGTCGTCGACAACCTCAACCGCGAGTGCTTCGGGCTGGCGCTGGCGATCGGCGACGACCCGGACCGGCGCGAGTGGGCGATGACGATGCTGCTGGCGGCGCGGGCGATCGAGCGGATCGGCGACAACGCGGTCGACATCGGCGAGCAGGTCGCCTTCGTCGTCACGGGGCTCTTCAGAGAGTTCGAGGACGCCTCGCATCCGAACGAGGACGGGTAGGCGCGCGGGTCCTGTCGCCGGGTGGGGGTGTCCGGCCTGGCGCTGGGTTTTTCGCCCGCTGAGTCAGCACCTCTCGCCGACCGTCAAGCGAAAAACTAACGCCGCGCCGAGCCGGACACCCCCACCCGGCGCCACCCGCGCGAGTCGCCTCGCATGGAATCCGACGAGCCTGGGAACATGGGGAAGATTCCGGTGACGCTCTGCGCAGCTATAGATATTGGTTCGAATACGACGCGTGTGCTCGTTGCCGAGCCCGTGGATGGGCTGTTGAAGAAGGTGATGGAGCAGCGGGCTTATACGCGGATCAACAAGGCGATCCGCGATTCGGGGGAGATTCCGGCCGAGAAGGCCGAGGAGGTCGCCGAGGTGGTGGCCACGCAGGTGCGGCTGGCGCGCGAGCTCGGCGCCGAGGAGATCCGCGCGGTGGCGACCGCTGCCGTGCGCGAAGCGAGCAACGGCGCCGCGGTCGCCGAGCAGATCGGCGATGCGGCCGGCGTGCCGGTCGAGATCCTCTCCGAGCAGGAGGAGGGCCGGCTCTCCTTCATCGGCGCGACCAAGACGCTGGGCCATCCGTTCGAGGGTCGGGTCGGCGTCGTCGACGTCGGCGGCGGCTCGTCGGAGATCATCCTCGGAACCGTCCCCGGGGGCGTCCAGGAGGTGCGCTCCTGGCCGGTCGGCTCCGGCGTCCTCGCCGACGAGCTGATCGCCTCCGACCCGCCCTCGCCGGCGGAGATCCGCAAGGTCCGCGACCGCATCGAGGACCTCTTCGCCGGGGTCGAGATCGACCATCCGGCGCAGGCGGTCGCGGTCGGCGGCAGCGCCACCTCGCTGCGCCGCCTGGTCGGCGCGGTGCTCGAGTACGAGACGCTGGAGCGGGGGGTTCGCGTGCTCTGCGGCGATCCGGCCGCCGATGTGGCGCGGCGCTTCGAGCTCGATCCGCAGCGGGTGCGCATCCTGGCGACCGGCGTGCTGCTGCTGGAGAAGCTCTCGGAGCTGCTCGGGCAGCCGCTGCAGATCGGCAAGGGCGGCCTGCGCGAGGGGGTCGTGCTCGACCTGCTCAACGGCAACGCCAACGGCTCCAGCCCGGCGAGGCTCGCGGCCTGAGCTAGCCTCCGCTTCGTGGCGCGTGCGCGCGAGGTGCCAGGTTTCGATTGCGAGGAGCCGTTCGCGGTCGCCGCGGCGCGCGTTGTCGGGGTGCGCGCCGCCGAGGTCTTCGCCCACTCGGAGGGCGTCCTCGACCTCGAGGAGATCGAGCGCCTGCACGACATGCGCGTCGCCACCCGCCGCCTGCGCGCCGCGCTCGAGGTCTTCGACTCCTGCTTCCCCCGCAAGCGCCACCGCCGGGCGCTGAAGCGGGTCAAGGAGCTGGCCGACGCGCTCGGCGAGCGCCGCGACCGCGACGTCGCGATCGAGTTCCTCGGCGGCTTGGAGGCGGAGACGCCGCAGGACGACCGGGCGGGGCTGGCGGTGCTGGTCGAGCGCCTGCGCGCCGAGCAGCGCGAGGCGAACGAGGCGCTGGCTCCCTACGTCAAGCCGAAGCGGCTGAAGAAGCTGCGGCGCCGGTTGCGCAAGCTGGCCAAGGCGGCGAAGCGGTGAAGGCGCGGCAGGTCGGGGGCCTGGACCCGGCCGCGCCGCTGCGGCCCAACGCGGCGCGGCTCGTCCGCGCGCGGCTCGACGAGCTGCGCTCCTTCGCGCCGGTCGCCCTGCAGCCGCCGGCCTCGAAAACCCAGCACGACATGCGGATCGCCGCCAAGCGGCTGCGCTACGTGCTCGAGATCGTCGGCCCCTGCTTCGGGCCCGAGGCCGATGCCGCGCGCGACGCCGCCAGGCGGCTGCAGGGCGTGCTCGGCGAGATCCACGACTGCGATGTGATGCTGCCCCGCGCCTGGGGGATCGAGTCGCTGCGCGAGCGGCTGCGCGAGCGCCGCGAGCGCCTCTTCCGCGAATTCGTCGACTTCTGGCGCGACGCGTCCGCGACCTGGGCCGCCCTCGAACGCACCCTCGGGGCCGACGGGCCTAAATCCCACGCATAGCGTGGGATATCGGCCCGTCGGCGGGCTGCTCGCCGACGGCTACGTGCGGGTGCTGGCGGAGAGCACCGCTGCGCGGCAAGTCGCTTCCCGGGCCGCCTGAGAGGCTGGGGGCGGGCGCGGGTGCGGCAGTACGATTGGCCGATCGACGATCCGGCCCTCTTCTTCAACCGCGAGCTCTCCTGGCTCGACTTCAACCAGCGCGTGCTCGAGCTGGCCGAGGACCCCGAGGTGCCGCTGCTGGAGCGGCTGCGCTTCTGCGCGATCTACGCCTCCAACCTGGACGAGTTCTTCATGGTCCGCGTCGCCGGGCTGTTCGACCAGCTCGACGCCGGGATCGACGCCCGCGGCCCCGACGACCTCGCCCCGAGCGAGCAGATCGACACGATCCAGGCGCGCGTGCTGGAGCTCGACGCCCGCTTGCACCGCTGTTTCAACGGCACCCTGCGGCCGGCCCTCGAGGGGGAGGGGATCCGGATCGTCTCGCTGCAGAGCGCGAGCGAGCAGGAGCGCCGCGAAATCGACACGCGCTTCCACGAGCAGGTCTTCCCGACGCTGACGCCGCTGGTCGTCGGCCTCGGCCGTCCCTTCCCCTACATCTCCAACCTCTCGCTCAGCCTCGGCGTGCTGCTGCGCGATCGCGACAGCGGCACCGAGATCATCGCCCGCGTCAAGGTGCCGAAGGAGCTGCTCGGCCGCTTCCTGCGCGTCGGCGGGCGGAACGAGGTCTTCGTCCCGCTGGAGGAGGCGATCGCCGCCAACCTCGACGCGCTCTTCCCCGGCGCCGAGGTGGTCGACCACGGCTACTTCCGGGTCACCCGCGACGCCGACTTCAATGTCTCCGACGAGGCCGACGACCTGCTGCAGGCGGTGCAGGACGAGCTGCGCCGGCGCCGCTTCGGCGAGGTCGTGCGGCTCGAGGTCGCCGCCGGGATGAACCCGAAGCTGCGCGGCCAGCTGATCGACGCGCTGCGGCTCGAAGACCGCGAGGTCTACGACGTCGACGGGCTGATCGACCTCGCCGACCTCGGCAACGTGGCCGATGCCGCGGGCAGCCGTCCCGAGCTGCGCTATGAGCCCTGGACGCCGGTCACCCAGCCGCGCCTGCAGGGCGAGGACGAGGAGCCGGTCGACATCTTCGCCGCGATCCGCCAGGGCGACATCCTCGTCCACCATCCCTACGACTCCTTCGCCAGCTCGGTCGAGCGCTTCGTCGAGCAGGCGGTCGCCGACCCCGATGTGCTGGCGATCAAGCAGACGGTGTACCGGACGAGCGACGACTCGCCGCTCGTGCCGGCGCTGATCCGCGCCTCCGAACGCGGCAAGCAGGCGGTCTGCATGGTCGAGCTGAAAGCGCGCTTCGACGAGGAGGCCAACATTCACTGGGCGAAGTCGCTGGAGGAGGCCGGCGTCCACGTGGTCTACGGCATCCCCGGGCTGAAGACGCATGTCAAGGCGATCCTCGTCGCCCGCCGCGAGGGCGACCGGGTGCGCGAGTACGTCCACATCGGCACCGGCAACTACAACCCGACCACCGCCCGCCTCTACACCGACCTCGGCCTGTTCACCGCCGACCCTGAGGTCGGCGCCGACGTCGCCGAGATGTTCAACTTCCTCACCGGCTACGGGCGGCCGACCGACTACCGCAAGGTGCTGGTCTCGCCGACGACGATGCGCGACCGCATCATCGATGAGATCGAGGCGACGGTCGAGGCGCACCGGGCGGGCCAGGACGCCCGGATCGCGCTGAAGATGAACGCGCTGGTCGACGCGCGCTGCATCGAGGCGCTGTACGAGGCCTCGCGGGCGGGGGTGCGGGTCGACCTCAACGTGCGCGGCATCTGCTGCCTGCGACCGGGTGTGCCGGGGGTCTCGGAGAGCATCCGCGTCGTCTCGGTCGTCGGCCGCTTCCTCGAGCACTCGCGCATCTACGCCTTCCGCCGCGGCGAGCAGACCCGCGTGCTGACCGGCTCCGCCGACCTGATGCCGCGCAACCTCGACAGCCGGGTCGAGCTGGTGGCGCCGATCGAGGACGAGGGGCTGCGGGCGGAGCTGCTCGATGTGCTCGAGCTCTGCTTCGCCGACAACGTCAACGCCTGGGAGCTCGGCAGCGACGGCGTCTGGACGCGCCTCGCGGCGCCCGAGGGCGAGCGCCACAGCGTCCAGAGCGAACTGCGCGAACACCACTCCGCACTGACCGCAGAACAGTTCGTCGCAGCTACGGGCTGAGCCTTAGTATCGCGCGATGGCACGCCTCTCCCTCCTGCCCAGGGACAACGCCTTCTTCGAGCTCTTCACCGAGGCTGGGCAGAACACCCTGCATGCGGCGCGCCTGCTCGACCAGATGATGGGGACCTGGCCCGACGACAGCGGCCTCGGTCGCGAGGTGCTGAAGGCCGAGCAGGAGGGCGACCGGATCACCCACGACATCATCCAGCGGCTCAACTCGACCTTCGTCACGCCGATCGACCGCGAGGACATCTACGCGCTGGCGACGCAGCTCGACGACGTCGTCGACTACACCGAGGAGGCCGCGGACTTCCTCGGCCTCTACCAGATCGAGGCGCCGATGGCGCAGGCGCAGGCTCTGACCAAGGTGCTGGTCGGCGCCTGCGAGCAGCTTGCAGCCGGGCTCGAGCACCTGCGCGAGCTGAAGGGGCTCGACCAGTACTGGATCGAGATCCACCGGCTCGAGAACGAGGGCGACCGGATCTCCCGCGACGCGGTCGCCTCGCTGTTCTCCAACGGGATCGACCCGATGGTGGTGATCCGCTGGAAGGACATGTTCGCGGTGCTCGAGAACGCGATCGACGCGACCGAGACGGCGGCGCAGACGGTCGAGGGCATAGTCATAAAGAACGCATGACGGACCCGCGTCATGTCTGATTTCGTGGTCGTATTAACGGTTGCCGCGGCGCTGGCGTTCGCCTTCAGCAACGGCTTCCACGACACGTTCGACCTGATCTCGACCGTCGTCTCAACGCGCTCGGTGCCGCCACAGGCGGCGATCATGGCGGCGGCGCTGCTCACCTTCGCCGGCGCCTTCGTCTCGGTCGCCGTGGCGGCGACGATCGCGCACGACCTGATCGACGCCGGGGCGATCGCGCCGGTCGTCGTCTTCGCCGGGCTGCTCGGGGCGATCGCCTGGAACATCGCGACCTGGCGGCTCGGCCTCCCCTCCAGCTCCTCCCACGCGCTGATCGGCGGCTTGCTCGGCGCATCGCTCGCCGCGGCCGGTGGCAGCGCGGTGCTCGGCGGGGAAGTGCTGGACAAGATCCTGATCCCGGCGCTGCTCGCGCCGCTCGCGGCGTTCGGGCTGGCTCTGGCCGCGATCGCGATTCTCTACCGCCTGATCGGCCGCCGGCGACCGGGGCCCGTGACCCGGGGCTTTCGCCGCGCGCAGCTGCTCTCGGCCAGCCTGCTCGCGCTGGCGCACGGCGCCAACGACGCCCAGAAGACGATGGGGGTGATCGTCCTGGCGCTGATCGCCAAGGGCAGTCTCGGCGCCTCCGCCGACCCGCCGCTGTGGGCGATCGTCGCCTCCGCGGCGGCGATCGCGCTCGGCACCTGGGCGGGAGGGCTGCGCGTCATGCGGGGTCGCGGCCGAGTGATCGAGATCGATGCGGCCCAGGGCTTCTCGGCCCAGGGCGCGGGCGCGGCGACGATCCTGGTCGCGACCTTCCTCGGCTTCCCGATCTCCTCGACGCATGCGATCAGCGGCGGCGTGATGGGCGCCGGCGCGGTCAAGCGGATCTCGGCGGTGCGCTGGGGGGTGGCGGGCAACATCGTCGTCGCCTGGCTGCTGACGCTGCCGGCGGCGGCGGCGATCGGCGCGCTGGCCTACGCGATCGCTTGGATTCTCGGCGCCGGCGCGTAACCTCCCGATGGTGCGGAACCTGAGAAACGCCGCGATCGTGATGTTGCTCGCCCTCGTGGTGGCCTTCGTGCCGCACGGTGGCAACGTCGCCGACGCGATCCTCACCGCGATCACGATGGGCTTCCTCGCCGGCATCGCCTGGACCCTGTTCGTGCTCAGCCGCCAGCAGCAGTTGACGCTGGCGACGCTCAGCGACGGCCGGCGGGCGATCCTCTACGGGGCGCTCGGACTGATCGCGCTGCTGGTCGCCGGGATCGACGAGATGTTCGCCAGCGGCGGTGGCACCCTCGCCTGGATTCTCCTGCTCGGCGCCTCGGTCGGCGCGATCTGGAAGGTCTGGACCGAGGCCAATACCTACTGAACACCGCCGCGTCACAATTTCGCGCGTAAGGATTTTCAGAAGCTTTTGATTGAGCGCACCACGCGCGCGTCCGCGCCTGGAACGGTCGCGCTGTGTCGCACCAGGCCGCCGGCAGCTATCGCAGGGAGGACGGGACCGCATCGGTCGAGTTGATCGGCGTCGTGCCGTTCCTGCTGCTGGCGGTCCTGGTTGCGGCACAGCTCGCGGTGGCGGGCTACGCGCTGTGGTCGGCGGGGACCGCGGCCCGGGCGGGCGCGCGGGCGGGGCTCGTCGGCCGGGACCCGGCGAGGGCGGCGCGGGCAGCCCTGCCCGGCGGCCTGCGCGACGGGGCCGAGGTGAGCGACGACGGAGGCGTGTCCGTGCGTGTGCGCATCCCGCGGATCGTGCCGGCGATGCCGCCGCTCCGGATCGGCGCGAAGACGACGCTGGAGCCCCAACGGTGAGCAGGCGCGGTAGAGCTTTGCACCGCATGGCTCATCAAACCTCTACCGCGGTGGTTAGGCGGGGGGTGGATGGGGGACGGGCGGAGAGGGGCCAGAGCACGGTGGAGCTCGTGGCGGCGCTGCCGGCGTTGCTGCTCGCCGGACTGCTGGCGCTGCAGCTTCTCGTCGCCGGGTACTCGCTGGCCCTGGCCGACGGCGCCGCCGAGGCGGGGGCGCTGGCGCTGGTCTCGGGCCGGCCCGCCGTCGCGGCGGCACGCGACGCGGTGCCGGGCTGGGCAGAAGAGAACGTGGATGTCTCGGTCCAGGGCGGTCGCGTCACGGTTCGCCTGCGCCCACCCTCGCCGATCCCGGCCCTCGCCGAAACGCTCGCCGTCACCTCCTCGGCCGAGGCGAGGCCCAAATGATCGTCCTGGTCACCCGGGTCGGCGCCGCGGCCGGATCGCGGGCCGCCGCCGCGGCGCTCGCCTGCGCCGCCTCCGAGCCCGACCGGGCGGCGTTGCTGATCGATTTCCAGGAGGGCACGGGCGCGCGCTCCACGCTCGTCGCCACCGCGGGTGCCCGCGCCCTCGAGGAGCGGTTGGCCGCGCATCTGTCGGATGCCGCCATCGCCTCGCGCGGCTGCTTCTGCCAGTTGACGCTCTCTCCCGACCCCGAGGCGCTCGGCAGCGTCGCCGCCGCGCTGCCGCTCGCCCGCGAGTCCGCCGCGATCGTCCACCTGCCGCCGCCGCTCCTGCGTCCGCTGCTCGCCGAGCCCCGGATCCGCCCGACCGCGGCCGTGCTCCGCGCCGACCTCGAGCACGGCCGCTCGCTGACCGCGCTTGCCGTTCGCGACCTGATCGACCTCGACCTGCGCGCCGCCGTCGTCAAGCGCCCGCTGGGCTGGCTTGCCGCGCGCGCCGCCCGGCTCGGCGCCCTGCCCGAGCCGCCCTCCGTAATTCGCCGCGCCTGGACTGTCGTCAACCACGGATGAAACGGGCGATCGGCGGCTCTACGTTGAACCGAGTGGAGGGATCGAGGCCCACGTTCGAGGTGCGCATCCATGGTCGTGGAGGCCAGGGCGTGGTCACGGCCGCCGAGCTGCTCTCCGTCGCCGCCTTCGACGAGGGGCGTCACGCTCAGGCCTTTCCCAGCTTCGGCTCCGAGCGCACCGGGGCGCCGGTGGTCTCCTTCTGCCGCTTCGGCGACACGCCGATCCGCACCCGCGAGCCGATCGCCGAGCCCGACGCGCTGATCGTCCAGGACCCGACCCTGCTGCACCAGGTCGACCTGTTCGCCGGCCTGCGGCCACAGGGCTACGTGCTGATCAACAGCAGCCGCGATTTCTCCGAGCTCGGCCTCGACGAGCTGAGCGAGCGCTTCCGCCCCGAGCGGCTGCTGAGCGTGCCGGCGACCGAGCTGGCGCGAGAGCACGTAGGGCGCCCGATGCCGAACGCGGCCCTGCTCGGCGGCTTCGCCGCGCTGACCGGGGCGCTTCGGCTCGACTCGGTGATCGCCGCGATCCGCGAGCGCTTTTCCGGTGCGGTGGGCGAGCGCAACGCCGCCGCGGCTGCGGCCTGTTTCCACGTCGTCGCCACCCGTGCTGCATCGAGCCCCCATTTGGGGTCCGATGCAGGTCAGGCCACGGGGGTGTCCGGTGCTTAGGCAGCTGGAGGGCTCGGCGGCGGTCGCGGAGACGGTCGGGCTCTGCCGGCCCGAGGTCGTCTGCGCCTATCCGATCTCGCCCCAGACCCACATCGTCGAGGGCCTCTCCGACCTGGTCCGCGAAGGCCGGCTCGGCAGCTGCGAGTACGTCACGGTCGAGTCCGAGTTCGCGGCGCTCTCGGTCTGCATCGGCGCCTCCGCGACCGGCGCCCGCACCTACACGGCGACCGCCAGCCAGGGCCTGCTCTACATGGCCGAGGCCCTCTACAACGCCTCCGGCCTCGGCCTGCCGATCGTGATGACCGTCGCCAACCGGGCGATCGGCGCGCCGATCAACATCTGGAACGACCACTCCGACGCGATGTCGCAGCGCGACTGTGGCTGGATCCAGCTCTACGCCGAGGACAACCAGGAGGCCGCCGACCTGCATGTCCAGGCCTTCAGCCTCGCCGAGCGGCTCTCGCTGCCGGTGATGGTCTGCATGGACGGCTTCGTCCTCACCCACGCCTACGAGCGGGTGGACCTGCCCACCGCCGAGCAGGTCGACGCCTTCCTGCCGCCCTTCGAGCCGCGCCAGGTGCTCGACCCGGCAGATCCGGTGACGATCGGCGCGATGGTCGGCCCGGAGGCCTTCGCCGAGGTCAAGTACCTCGCCCACGCCAAGCAGATGCAGGCGCTCGACGCGATCCCCGAGGTCGCGGCCGAGTTCGAGCTCGCCTTCGGCCGGCCCTCGGGCGGCCTGGTGCGCGGCTACCGCGCCGAGGACGCGGAGACGATCGTGATCGGGCTCGGCTCCGTGCTCGGCACGATCGAGGACACGGTCGACGAGCTGCGCGAGGAGGGCGTGAAGATCGGCGCCCTGGCGATCAAGTCGTTCCGGCCCTTCCCGCTGGAGGAGGTGCGGGCGGCGCTGGTGAGCGCCAAGCGGGTCGTCGTGCTGGAGAAGGCGCTGGCGGTCGGGATCGGCGGCATCGTCTCGTCCAACGTCCGCATGGCCCTCTCGGGGATCGACCTGCACGGCTACACCGTGATCGCCGGCCTCGGCGGCCGGCCGATAACCAGGCGCTCGCTGCGGGCGCTGTTCGAGCGGGCGATCGAGGACCGGCTCGAGCCGCTGACCTTCCTCGACCTCGACCGCGAGCGGGTCGAGGCGGAGCTCGAGCGGATGGCGGGCGGAGGGCGCAGCGGGCCGCACGCGGAGAACATCCTGCGCGAAAGCGGCATCGTCGGCGCGAGGTCGCACTGATGGCCGATTCGAACGGGCAGCGCGTGCGCTTCTACCAGGTGGGCAGCTTCGCCGCCGGCAACCGCCTGCTCGACCCCGAGCAGCGCACGGTGCAGGCGCGCATGGACCGCTCCAACACGCTCACCTCGGGCCACCGCGCCTGCCAGGGCTGCGGCGAGGCGCTCGGCGCTCGCTACGCGCTCGACGCGGCGATGCGGGCGACCGACGGCAAGCTGATCGCCGCCAACGCGACCGGCTGCCTCGAGGTCTTCTCGACCCCCTTCCCCGAGTCCTCCTGGCAGCTCCCGTGGATCCACTCGCTGTTCGGCAACGCGCCGGCGGTGGCAAGCGGCGTCGCCGCGGCGCTGCGGGCGAAGGGCCGCGAGGATGTGCGGGTCGTCGGCCAGGGCGGCGACGGCGGCACGGTCGACATCGGCTTCGGCTGCCTCTCCGGCATGTTCGAGCGGGGCGACGATGTGCTCTACATCTGTTACGACAACGAGGCCTATATGAACACCGGCGTGCAGCGCTCCGGCGCGACGCCGCCGGCCGCGCGCACCGCCAACACCAAGCCGATCGGCCGCGAGCACCCCGGCAACGCGTTCGGCCAGGGCAAGGACATGCCGCGGATCGCGATCGCCCACGGAATCCCCTACGTGGCGACGGCGACCGTCGCCGACCTGCACGACCTCGAGCACAAGGTCGAGGCGGCGATGGAGCTGCGCGGCCCCCGCTACATCCATGTCTTCGTCCCCTGCCCGCTCGGCTGGGGGGCGGACTCGGCCGACACGATCAAGCTGGCGCGCCTGGTCGTCGAGAGCGGCCTCTTCCCGGTCTTCGAGGCGGCCGGCGGCGAGGTCGTCGGGGTGTCGAAGATCCGCCGCCAGGTCCCGGTCGAGGAGTACCTGAAGCCGCAGCGGCGCTATGCCCACCTGTTCGGCGACCCACCGCGCGCCGATGTGATCGAGCGGCTGCAGGCGATCGCCGACGCCAACATCGCCCGCTACGGGCTGCTGGAGGACGCATCCGACATTGACCACACCAGGGTGGGGTCAACCTCGGATGCGCGGGAGCGCGGCTGATGGACAAGCCCTACGCGATCACGCTTGACGTCGGCTCCAGCCTCGCCAACAAGACGGGAAGCTGGCGCACCGAGCGCGCCGTCTACGTCGACCGGATGCCGCCCTGCAACGACGCCTGTCCGGCGGGGGAGAACATCCAGGCCTGGCTGTACGAGGCGGAGGAGGGGGAGGCCGGCTACGAGCGCGCCTGGCGCAAGCTGGTCGAGGAGAACCCGTTCCCGGCGATCATGGGAAGGGTCTGCTACCACCCGTGCGAGACCGCCTGCAACCGGGCGCAGCTCGACGAGGCCGTCGGCATCCACTCGGTCGAGCGCTTCCTCGGCGACGAGGGGATCCGCCAGGGCTGGCGGATCGAGTCCGACGCCGAGCCGAGCGGCAAGCGGGTGCTGGTGATCGGCGCCGGCCCCTCGGGGCTCTCGGCCGCCTACCAGCTGACCCGCCTCGGCCATGCGGTGACGATCTACGAGGCCGGCTCGCTGCCCGGCGGGATGATGCGCTTCGGCATTCCCCAGTACCGGCTGCCGCGCGATGTGCTCGAGGCCGAGGTGCAGCGAATCCTCGACCTCGGTGTCGAGCTGAAGCTGAACACGACGGTCGACAACGCCCTGGAGGCGATGCGCGAGGGCGGCTTCGACGCCGCCTTCCTCGCCGTGGGCGCCCACATCGGCCGCCGCGCCTACGTGCCGGCGGGCGAGGCCGACCGGATCGTCGACGCGGTCTCCCTGCTGGAGAGCATGGAGGGCGAGGAGCGCCCGCAGCTGGGGCGCCGGGTGGCGATCTACGGCGGCGGCGACACGGCGATGGACGCGGCGCGGACGGCGAAGCGGCTCGGCGCGACCGACGCCGTCGTCGTCTACCGGCGCACGCGCGAGCGCATGCCGGCGCACGACTTCGAGGTCGAGGAGGCGGCCGAGGAGGGGATCGAGATGCGCTGGCTCTCGACCGTCAAGCACTTCGAGGGCGGCAAGCTGGCGCTCGAGCGGATGGAGCTCGACGAGTCCGGCTTCCCGCAGCCGACCGGCGAGGTCGAGGAGCTCGAGGCCGACTCGCTGGTCCTGGCGCTGGGCCAGGAGGCCGACCTCTCGCTGCTCGACGGGGTGCCGGGGATCGAGGTCTCCGACGGCGTCGTCCAGGTCGGGCCGAACATGATGACCGGCTGCGAGGGGGTCTTCGCCGGCGGCGACATGGTCCCGGCCGAGCGCACGGTGACGGTCGGCGTCGGCCACGGCAAGAAGGCCGCGCGGCACATCGACCGTTGGCTGCGCGGCGAGGCGTTCGAGCCTGGGCCGCGGCACGAGCTCGCCACCTTCGAGAGCCTCAACACGTGGTACTACTCGGACGCGCCGCGGACCGTGCAGCCGCAGCTCGAGGCCGCCCGCCGGGCCTCCAACTTCGCCGAGGTCGTCGCCGGCCTAGACGAGCAGAGCGCGGTGTTCGAGGCGCGCCGCTGCCTCTCCTGCGGCAACTGCTTCTCCTGCGACAACTGCTACGGCGTCTGCCCCGACAACGCCGTGATCAAGCTCGGCGAGCCGGGCGAGCTCTACGAGATCGACCTCGACTTCTGCAAGGGCTGCGGCCTCTGCGTAGCCGAGTGCCCCTGCGGGGCCATAGAGATGGTCCCGGAGCAGATCTGACACAAAGCCGCCACTGAATTCTTCGATTGAGCGCGCCACGCGCGCGTCGCCGCCCGCCAGGGTCGCGGCATGGAAGCTCGCAGGGAGGACGGCCAGGCTTTGCTGCTGGCGCTGGGCGGCGCCTTCGCGCTGATCGTCGCGGCGCTGGTGCTGGTCGCGGTCGCCGGGGCGATCACGGGGAAGGGACGGGCACAGCGGGCGGCCGACCTCGCCGCCATATCGGCGGCGCGGTCGATGCGCGACGACCTGCCGCGGCTGCTGGCGCCGCCGACCTTGCCGAACGGGCTGCCGAACCCGGCGCACATGGAGAAGGTCGTCTACCTGGCGCGGGCGCGGACGGCCGCGATCGACGTCGCACGCGGGAACGGAGTCGCGCCGCGGCGACTGGAGGTGGGCTTTCCGGATCTGGACTCGTTCGCGCCGGTGCGGGCGAGGGCGGCGGTGAGCGGAGACGTCGATGGGCACCGGCTCGAGGCGTCGGCCGTCGCCGAAGCGGCGGCCGACGCGGGCTCCGCGGGGACGATGCCGACAACCGCGAGCGGCGGCGGCTACGGCGGCCCGCTCGTCTACCGCAACGGCGAGGGCATGCGCCCCGACGTCGCCGCGGCCTTCGACCGCATGTCGGCCGCCGCTTCGCAGGCGGGCCTCGCGCTCGTCGTCAACTCGGGCTTTCGCTCCGACGCCGAACAGGCGGCGCTCTTTGCCGCCCATCCCGACCCCAGGTGGGTGGCGCCGCCGGGTCACTCGCTGCACCGCTGCGCGACCGAGCTCGACCTGGGGCCGGAATCGGCGTACGGATGGCTCGCCGCGAACGCGTCGCGCTTCGGCTTCGTCCAGCGCTACTCGTGGGAGAGCTGGCACTTCGGCTTCGACCGGCCGCCGGCGCCATGCTCGGCGGCTGGGAACTCGGTCGGGGCGGACGGAGCGAGGGGTGGGGGAGACGGTTCCCTCTCCGCCGGCGCCGGGCTGCCGGCCTTCGTCCCCTCGCGCTTCCGCGCTCCCTTGCTGCGCGCCGCCGCCCGCTGGAACGTCTCGGCTGCCCTGCTCGCGGCGCAGCTGATGGCCGAGTCGAACTTCAACCCCTTTGCCGTCTCTTCCGCCGGCGCCCAGGGCATCGCCCAGTTCATCCCCGGCACGGCCGCCTCCTACGGCCTGCGGAACCCCTTCGACCCAGTCGAAGCGATGGACGCGCAGGCCCATCTGATGTCCGACCTGATCGGCGAGCTCGGCTCGCCGCAGCTCGCCCTGGCCGCCTACAACGCCGGCCCGGCGCCGGTCGAAGCCTGCCACTGCGTCCCCTCGATCCCCGAGACGACCGCCTACGTGAGCCGCATCCTCGCGCTGCTCGGCGGCGCCGGGGCGCTCGCTCTTCCCGGCTTCGAAGTCAGGCTGGTGTCGTAGATGAGCGCCCCTCCCGCCATTCATGTATCACGCGTGATACATTCAGCCCATGATGACCCGGGTCACCATCCGCGAGCTCCGCAACCAGGGCGGCGAGATTGTCGACCGCGCCGCGCGCGGCGAGCGGATCACGATCACCCGCTCGGGCAAGCCGGTGGCCGAATTGCAGCCGCTGCGCCCGGCGCTCTCCGCCGAGGCCCTGGTGGCCCGCCGGCGCCACTTGCCCAGCATCGACCCGGTCGCCTTGCGGGCGGACG
>DATFMX010000004.1:0-4937 GCA_035266685.1 Solirubrobacterales bacterium | reverse complement strand
CGAGAACGGCTTGGTCACGTAGTCGTCGGCACCCACCTCGAGCCCGACGACCTTGTCGACCTCGGCGTCCTTCGCGGTCAGCAGGATGATCGGCACGGCGCTGCGCGAGCGCACCTCGCGGCAGATGTCGAGCCCGCTCGGACCGGGCATCATGATGTCGAGGATCAGCAGGTCGTAGGGAATGCCGTTGCCGACCATCTCGCTGGCCTCGTCGCCGTCGGCGGCGGCGCTCACCTCGAAGCCCTCCTGGGCCAGCGCGTAGCCGACCGAGTCGCGCACCGACGGCTCGTCGTCGGCGATCAGGATCCGCCCGCTGCTCATCGCCGTCCCCCGTCCATCGGCGGATTCTCGCGCATTACGCGACCGGGGTCGGGCTCGGTTGCGCGACCGGCAGGCGGACCCAGAAGGTGCTGCCCTCGCCCTCGACCGAGCGGGCGCCGATCTCGCCGCCCATCACGCTGACCATGCGGCGGGCGATCGCCAGGCCGAGCCCGAAGCCCTCCTGCTTGCGCGACTCGTCGCGGCGGTAGAAGCGCTCGAATATGCGCTCTATCTCCGCCTCGGGAATCCCGGGCCCGGTGTCGATCACTTCCAGCATCACCTCGTCGTCGCCGTCACGACGGCCGCGAACGGTAACGCGCCCCGGCAGCGGCGTGTGCTTGAAGGCGTTGGTCAGCAGGCCGACCAGCACCTGGCGCAGCAGCGTCGGGTCGCCATTCGCGACGAGATCGGCGGCGACCTCGGTGCTGAGCTCGATGTGCTCGGGCGTTTCGACCGCGGCGACCGTGTCGCGGACGGCCGCCGCCACATCGACCTCCTCGCTCTCACCGGCGCCGATCGACTCGACCCGGGCCAGGGTGAGCAGCGACTTGGTCAGCCGGTTCATCCGCTCGGCGTCCTCGGCGAGCCGGCCGAGGAAGTGCTCGAGCGCGCCGGGGTCGTCCTTCGCTCCCTCCTGCAGGACCTCGATCGCGCTGGAGATGCCGGCGAGCGGGTTGCGCAGCTCGTGCGCCGCGTTGGAGATGAAGTCCGCTTCGGCCAGCTCGCGGCGCATCTCGTCGGTGCGGTCGCGGGCGACCACGAGGACCGCGCGCTCTTTCGGCAGCGCGCGGGCGCTCATCGCGTAGGCGCGGTCGCCGATCCGCAGCGCCGGGTGGGCGGCGAAACCGACGTCGGCGGCGCGGCGCAGCTGCGAGCGCATCGTCGCCGGGGGCCGGCCGAGCGAGTCGAGCAGTTTCGCCGCGGCGCTGTTGGAGAAGCGCACGGCGCCGTTCTCGTCGACCACGATCACCGCGTCGGTGAGCCCGTCGAAGATCGCTTTCAGCTTGTTGCGGTCGGCGGTCAGCACGCCGAAGCTCTCCTTCAGCGAGGCGCGCATCGATTCGAGCGCCCGCGCGAGGTCGCCGATCTCGTCGCGCCCGCCGACGTCGAGATGGGTGTCGAACGACCCCGCCGCCAGCTCGCCGGCCCCGCGCGAGAGCCGCCGCACGCGGCGGGAGATCCCGAGCGCGATCAGGAAGCCGGAGAGGATGCCGAGCGCGATCGCGCCGAGCACCGCGCGCGGGCGGTCGCCGAACAGGTAGACGACGCCTGCCGTGAGCAGGGTCACGGCGGCGAACGCCCCGACCAGCCAGAACCTGATCCCGATCCGTCTCATTGGTACTCGTAACAGGATGACGGCATGGGAGAATCGCCGCATGGGCACCCTGGTCTTCATCCCCGCCTGGAACGAGGCGGGGCCGGTCGCGTCGGTGATCCACGGCGTGCGCGAGCGCCTGCCGGACGTCGATGTGCTGGTCGTCGACGACGGCTCGACCGACGAGACGGCGGCGCGGGCGGCGGAGGCCGGCGCGGCGGTCGCCTCGCTGCCCTTCAACCAGGGCCTCGGGGCGGCGCTGCAGACCGGCTACCTCTACGCGCTGCGCGAGGGCTATGACTTCTGCGCCCACCTCGACGCCGACGGGCAGCACCCGCCGGCCGAGGTCGCGCGCCTGCTCGAGGAGGTGCGGGCGGACCGCGCCGACCTGGTGATCGGCTCGCGCTTCCACGAAGGCGGGGCAGAGGCCGGGAATGAGGAGATCGACGGCGAGGACTACCGGGCGACGATCTCGCGCCGGATCGGGATCAGCGTCTTCCGCTTCTTCCTCACCCTGGCGACGCGGCAGCGCTTCACCGACACGACCAGCGGCATGCGGGCGGCAAACCGGCGCGTGATGGAGCTGTTCAGCGAGAACTACTCGCCCGACTTCGCCGAGATCGAGTCGCTGCAGCTGGCGGTGCGCGAGGGCCTGCGGGTCGAGGAGGTGCCGGTGCGGATGCTCGAGCGGGCGGGCGGCTCCTCCTTCCTGACGCCGCTGCGCTCCTTGTTCTTCATCTTCAAGGGGCTGATCGTGCTGCTGGTGGGCCAGTTCCGCCCGCGCAACGTGGGGGCTTCGCGATGAGCGTCCTGCTGCTCGCCGCGGCCGAACAGCCGAAGGTCCACCTGACCTCGCAGACGCGGATCCTCGCCGCGGTGATCGCCGTCGCCTTCATGCTGATGATCCTCGAGCTGATCCGCCGCGACCGCCTACAGGAGCGCTTCAGCGTCGTCTGGTTCATCGCCGGAATCGGCATGCTCGCCGGCGCGGTCTTCCCCGGCCTGCTCGGCACCGTCGCCGACCTGATGGGCGTCCGCGACACCAACGTCGCCCTCTTCTCGATCATCCTCCTGCTGCTGCTCGGCCTGGCGCTCAACTTCAGCGTGATCATGTCCCGCCAGGCCGCCCAGATCACCCGCCTGGCCCAAGAGCGGGCGCTGGAGAAGGCACACCAGCAAGCCGTCGCCCGGGGCGATAACGCTTCAGCGGACGGCGCGCCCGCGGCCCGCGAGAACCTTGAAGGCTGAAACGGCCGACGTCCCGATAAAGACGAGCATGACGATCAGATAGCCCGCTTCGATCGGCTCTGTAACGGCTCCAGGGGCTTGAAAGACATCGAACAGGAACTCCATGAGCTGAACTCCCGCGCTCAGCGCGAATGCCTTGAGAATGAAATCCCAACCCATGCTCAACCTCCTTCCAGTGCGAGATCGACTAGGACAAAAAGTATCATCAACCCAAGACCGACCGCAGACCCAAAGGCCGTCCACCACCTGATCTCATTTTCCGGCTTCCCGACCAAGACCGCCCAGGTCCGAAGGAGGACGGCCCCGGCGCCCGCCATCGCAAGGAGCGCCTGCGCCGTGCTCAATGCGAAGTTGCTCAGCAACCCGGCCGCTGAAACGTTGATGGCGAGTGAGACCACAGGCCGACGCTAGGAAGCGGCGACGCGCGCGTGGCGCGCTGAATGTCAATTCTTCGCGGCGCCTTCGTGAAAATGCTCAGCAGCCAGGGCAGTCGCCCTGGCTGCTGTTGAACCTAGGCGTCACCGCAGGCGGCGCTGGCCCTCAACCGAGAACGGTGGCGAGCCTGAACGAGAGCGCCTCTAGCGCCAACTCCTCGGAGACGTTCAGGTCGAGGCGGCGGCGGGTGTCGGCGACCAGCTCGGCGGCGCGGCGGGCGGCGCCGGGGTCGAGGCCGTCGGCGGCTCCGCGGAGCCGGTCGAGGCGGTCGCGGTTGTAGGCGACGTCGGCGGCGCCGCAGGCGACCGCGGCGAGGTCGCGGAACCAGGCGGCGGCGAGGCGCAGTCCGAGCTCGAGCAGCTCGGTGCGACGGCGGCGGCCGGCGCGTTTTGCCGCGTCGCTGATGTCGCGGGCGGAGCGTTTCATTCCCGCCTCCTTTTCCTCCTCCAGTGCCTCGCGGGTCGCCGATTCGACCTCCTCGCCTGCCGCCTCGGCGTTCTTCAGCATCGCGGCCCACTCGCGGGCGACGGCCTGCTCGCGCAGCGCCCTGCCCTGGTCGGTGAGCAGCAGGCGGGCGAGCTCCAGGTCGCCGGCGGAGAGGCGGGCGGCGGCGGCGAGCTCGTCGGCCTCGGCGCCGGGCGCGTCCTCGCGCAGCATCGCCTCGATCGCCTCGGCGGGAAGCGGCGCGAAATCGATCGGCTGACAGCGCGAAGCGATCGTCTCCAGCAGCGCCTCCGGCTCGGAGCTGAGCAGGATCAGGTGGACGAACGCGGGCGGCTCCTCGAGCGTCTTCAGCAGCGCGTTCTGGCTCTCGTCCCGCATCGCCTCGGCTGCCTCGACCACGAAGACACGCTTGCCGCCTTCGTAAGGCCGGTAGGCGGCGGCGCGGATGACCCGCTCCCGCACCTCCTCCACCATGTGCTGCGCCCCTTTGGGCGCCAGCCAAACCAAATCAGGGTGGGGCGAGGGGTCAAGCAACGCCCGCCGCCGCGCGTCCTCAGCATCCTCAGCAGCTCCAGCAAGGATCTCCGCGGCAAAGGCCCTTGCCAGCGCACGCTTCCCCGCCCCCCGCGGTCCCCGGAAAAGGTAGGCATGCGACGGGCCCGCTTTCAGCGCCGCGTCCAGCGCCACCTGCACCCGCGGCTGATGTTCAACCCCCACCGCGGTAGAGCTTTGGGTCGTATGGCGGTTCAAAGCTCTACCGCGCCCCGGTGGCTGCGCACCACCTCCATCACCCGCGCGTGAACCTCATCGACGCTGCCCTCGGCATCGACCGCAACCACCCGGTCCGAGGCGATGACGGCTATCTCGTCATAGGCCTCGGCCACCGCCCGCTGCAGCTCCAGCCCCTCGGCCTCGAAGCGGTCGCGCCCGTCGGCCCGCTTCAGCCCCTGCTCGGGATCGATCCGCAGATAGACCGTCACATCCGGCCATAGCCCGTCGATCGTCTGGTCGACCAGCGAGAGCACGTGGCTGGCGCCGAGCCCGCGGGCGCCCCCCTGGTAGGCGACGCTGGAGTCGGCGAAGCGGTCGGCGACGACGGTCCCGCCGGCGTCGAGGGCCGGCCGCACGACGCGGGCCAGCAGGTCGGCGCGAGCGGCGGAGAAGAGCAGCAGCT
>DATFMX010000003.1:0-39414 GCA_035266685.1 Solirubrobacterales bacterium | reverse complement strand
CCATTCGGGGTCTCGTTCCTTCTTCAGGCGCCAGTAGACGAAAGGCAGCACGACGAGAAAGATCGCGACGAACGACAGCAGCCGCAGGGCAGGGTCCATGCAGCCTGCTATCGGCAGCACAGGCGGCCTCCGTAGCCCAGGACCGCAGATCAGCCTCGAATCTCAATCCGGTGTCCTTTGAGGGCTCCTGCCCCGTCGCTCCCGTCTATTGAAGTGCCTGCATCTGAGCGTGGTTCTGGCTCATTTTCCGGCTCCGTTTCGTCCTCCTTGCCGGAGCCCAAATCGGCGTTTCTGCCTATTTCTGCCCAATCGGAATCGCCAAGCAGCCCGCCGAGGCGGGTCCGGGGGCGCATCCCGGTCACGTCGGTGTAGACGCGCAGGGTCATGCGCGGGTCGCGGTGGCCCATCTGCGCAGCGGTTATCGCCGGGTGCTCGCCCAGCTCGGCGCGTAGCGCAGCGTAGGTCCGGCGCAACGCGTGGAACGTGATGCCATCGGGTAGCGGCGGCCGGTCTTCGGCGGCGAGCAGCTCATTCGCCTTCTCGATGACTCCGTAGAGGATGCGGGTCCGGACGCTGTTGCGCTCTCGCGGCTTCTCGCGGATGCGACCGTTGGAACGCAGTTCTCCTATGACGGGCCAACGCTCAAGGTCCACTTCACGCATGGAAATGGTGCTCCTGTCAGGTTCGTCTCTGCCGATGACCCTCGGGAGGCCGCTGCCGTAAGGGAGGTGGATCTCCAACGCAAGTACTACATCTCGAAGGGGGATCTAGCCGATCGGCTTGGACTTACGTCCCCAAAGGCCCTTGCTCTCCGCCGATCCTTGGGAATCGATGAGGATGAGGATTGCGTTCACTTCTTTGACTTCGACTCGCAGAAACATTTTCGGTACTCAGACAATGCGTTAAAAAAATGCAGAAGGCCTTCAAAACCGCCGACATGGAGGCGATTTGGGAGGAGTACCGGCCGCGGCGGAGGCGGTAGGCTCGCCGGAGTCTTCCAACCTCGGTAGACCGTCGAATTATCGCAGCAGCACTCGACAGCGCTTCAACAGCTCGTCCAAGGTCTTCGGGCGCAAGGTTCCGAGCCGCCGGCCGAGGCGTTCATGCGAAATTGCCCGGAGCTGCTCGGGCATCGCGAAGCCTTGCTCTTTTAGACCCGCCTCCGATGCGGGAACCTCAACATGCAGCGAGCTTTCAAAATCGGTGCGGGTCAGTGGGACGGCAAGGGAGAGGTCGACGCTGGAGCGGTTCAGCTGGTCGACGGAGACGATGGCGAATGGGCGGGACTTTGCCTGCTCGCTACCGCGTGTTGGTTCGGGGTCGGTCCAGTAGACCTCGCCTTGCTGGGGACGAGGCTCTACCACCCCGGCGTCGGCGCGTCGAAGGCTTCGAGTTCTCTGCTCTCGGCGCGGTAGGCGGCAAGGGCCGCCGGATCGCTGGCGAGCCGGGAGAATCCGGCCTCGACCTCGGCCAGCATCGCGTCCTCGTCGGCCGCGCTGACTAGCTTCACGACAACCTCGCTCGCGGACTCGCCACGCCGGGCAGCGAGGGCTTTCAGGCGGTCGCGGGTCTCGGTCGGAACCCGGATCGTGGTGGTATCGGTTGCTGCCATGTAGATCAGCAGTCTACACCTTGCCTGGGTCGCTTCGGGCTGGACACTGCGGGCTCGGCCGCCCGTGGTTTTGCGCGAGCTGGTCCTCCAAGTCGAGCGCCTGGTCGATGGCCAAGGGATCGAAGCGCGGATACAGTCGGTAGACGCTGCTCCTCGACATTCCCTGTCGGTAGATCGCGGCAAGAGCCTCAGTCTGGAGCCGAGTCCCCAAGAGATGGGGCGCGCCGCCGAGCTTTCCGGGCACGATCCTCAGGAGGGGGCGGGGTGCCACGAGGTCCGGTCCGCGGCTGCCGCCACGACACTCAAATGGCTCGATCAAGTCGAGGCTGCCGAGCGGGCGTCGCGATCCGGTCTCGCCGCCATCGTCCGCCAGACCGACATGCACCGCCCCGGCGCGATCAACGCGTACCGACAGGCGCTTGTCGCGCAAGCCTTCGAAATCGGCCCGGGCCAACTCTGCAAGCGTTGCCCGCACAACCGGCTCCGGCACGGGGGGAAATCTCTCACCATCGGGGTTCGGTGCGGGATGGCGCAGCCAATGGATCGCGCGCAGGATGAGCAGGTTCTTGAACGACCAACGCTTGACCCGAGTCGGCGAGACGCTGGGCACCCGCCAGCCGGTGCGTGCCCAGCGGTAGACGGTCGACCTCGGGACTCCAGAAAGCGCGGCGGCTCGCTCTGCGGTGTAGACGCCGCGTTCGCCCGTCATCTCCCGTCTGGGCGCGTGTTCGGGGCGGGCAGCGCTTCGAGGATGGTTGCCGGTAAGCGGGTGCTGGCTGCCCAGACCTCGATGGCGACGAGCTGGTGGGTTGCTCGGTCGTAGTCGTGGAGGCCGCCGGGGACCCGCTCGCTGACCATGTCGTCGGACTCGGCGGTGGGGAGCCAGACGATGTCGGCGTCCGGGTCGTAGTAGGCGAACATGCTCAGTCAAGGGTAGCCGGAGCGCAGGCTGTCGTCTGCGGAGCTACGCTTCTCCGGTGGCAGCTCGCCTGTGGCCTGACCTCGATGACAAGCACCGATGGGCGCTTGAGCTGATGGAGGAATGGTTGGCGCAGACGACCCAGCGACCGGAGGCGCTCGCGGAACGCGCCAGGGAACTTCGCGCCCAAGCGGCTCGGACCGACATCGACGGTTATCGGAATGCCTTCCTGGTCCTGGCCGACCGCTACGAGTTGGCGGCGACTCGCCGCGACTGACCGCACTTGTCACCGAATCTAGCGGTCGATTGCCGTTCCCGAGGGGGGGGGCGAGCTTTCGCTGCCCAGCCCTTATCAGTTCACGGATTTAGCGTGCTCTGAAGGGGGTCGAGATCAAGAACAGGCCAGCATCCAGCGGTCAGCTGGCTCTGCCTCTGTCCGTCCCTGCCACTACATTCGGGCGGGTGATCACCACGGCGTCGGCTCCGTCTGCTTCGCGTCGGCAAAAAGAGCTGGGCGCCTTCTACACCCCGCCGGAGATGGCGCGGGTTTTGACTGACTGGGCCCTTCGCGACTCGTCCGACATCGCGCTCGATCCAAGCTTCGGCGGGCTCGTCTTCTTGGAGGCCGCTCGCGATCGACTTGAGCACCTGGGCGCGGGCGACACCGAGATCCCGAATCAGCTCTACGGGATCGATCTCGACGACGACGCCCACCGGTTGGCACATGAGTGCGATTGGCTTGGCCTCGACTCGGGCAACTTCGTCGATCGGGACTTCTTCTCCGTCGAGCCGGCGGAGTTGCCGCCGATTGACGCGCTGATCGGCAACCCGCCATACATCCGCTATCAGGACTTCAACGGCTCCGCGGCTCTGGCCCGCCAAGTCGCCTTGCGAGCCGGTGTGAGGTTGACCCGCCTCGCATCCTCCTGGGCGCCGTTCGTCATCCATGCAACGTCGTTTGTCGCCCCCGGCGGGCGATTCGCGCAGGTCCTGCCGGGCGAGCTGATGCACGCCCAATACGCGCAGGAGGTCGTGAAGTTCTTGCGGCGCGAATACGAGCGGGTCTTCGTGGCCGCCTTCGACGAGCGGGTCTTTCCCGGGGCCCTCGAGGATGTCGTCTTGCTTTTCGCCGAGGGACATGGGGCATCGGGAGAGGCTGACGTTTGCGTGATCCGATGCACGACACTCGACGACGTCGAGGATCAACTCGAAGCGGCAGGGAGGAACCCAGGCGTTCAACCGGCGAGCGGGCAAGGGCGGCTCCTCAGTCAACTTCTACCCGCCGAGGCTCAGCTCCTATACGACCGGCTCTCGACCGTCGCCGGGGTGCAGCAGCTTGGCGCCCTGGCCTCGGTTGACATCGGGATCGTCACCGGAGCCAACGAGTTCTTCGTCCTCACCGAAGCGGATGCCGGGGAGCTGCATCCGGATCTGCTGACTCCCGCTGTCGCCAAGGCGGCCCAGGTGGCCGGGGCCAGGCTTTCCACGCGGGGCCACCGCCGGCTCCTGAAGGGCGGACAGAGAGGGCTGATGCTTGTCGCGGACCCGACGGCCTCGACCAAAGCGCTCAAGAGCATTCGAGCTCATGTCGCGCATGGGGAGGCGATTGGCCTCGATGAACGCTACAAATGCCGGATTCGCGAGCCCTGGTGGGCGCTTCCGGTCCCGAGGCAAGGTGCGGCTGATCTTCTGCTGACTTACTGTTCCAACGAGCATCCGCGGCTTGCGCTGAACGAAGCGAAGGTGCTCAGCACGAACACGATCCATGGAGTCCGAATCTCGAGTGACGTGGACGGAGAGACCCTTGCTGCGGGCTTCTACAACAGCCTGACCCTTCTTTCGGCCGAGCTGGAGGGACGGAGTTACGGCGGAGGCGTTCTCAAGTTGGAGCCAACCGAAGCAGAGAGGCTGTTGCTGCCACCGCTGTCGCCTGAGCTCGCCGCACTGCTGCCCGCGGTTGATCGAGCCATTCGAGCGCGCGACGTCGAGGCCGCCGCCGACCTGGTCGACCCGGTGGTCCTAGGTCCACTCGGCCTAAGCACCGATGAGATCGGCGTGCTGCGAGCTGCGAGAAGGCAACTTCAGATACGGCGCAAGAATCGGGGACGGCCACCCTCCGGGTAGCGCCGCTACAGGCTCTTCTCCCAGAGCGCACGAGCCTCTTGATGCTCTGAAACCGGGGAACGGGAGAACAGGCCGCTCAGCATTTCGCCGAAGAACCTATTTGGCGACAGATCGTCAGGTACCTCGTCCTCAAGCAGCTTTGGCTTGGAGCTGGTGCGATCGAGAACGAGGAGGCAGGTCGCGTCGTAGCTGCCTCGTTCGTCGCCGGGAGTCAACGACTTGAGCTTCCTGAGCATGTCCTTGATGCGGTCCCAGCCGGAGGGCTCGTCGAACACGTTCGAGGTGACGAGATAGACGTAGCCAAACGTTGCAAGGGGGTATCGGCGACGGATGTTGAGCAGGTCGCCCGAGGCCTCCTCGAAACGGTTCGTGATGTTCTTGCCGAAGGATCCGGTCATCGTCTTGCTCGAAACAGCGAGCTCAAGGCCGCGATCGAACTCGGCGATCACGACGTCGATCTCCTTCGCGAAGAAGCCGCCGAGGATGTTGGTTGATCCGGCCCCGGCGAGCGTGGCCAGGCGCTGAATCGTGGCTTCCTGAACATCTCGGATCTTGCCGTCGTTTGCGTATCGGAATCGGCCGACTGCCCTCGCCAGGGCTTGAGGCAGAACGCGTGGCTGGCTTGGTCGAGGCCAAACGACGTCAGGCAGAATGCCTGCCCGCCGCAGCTCGGTTGCGATCCAGATATCGACCGCAACTGCAAGACCCCCGGTTGCCGGCACCCCAGCCGCGCCACCCTGAATCTGCACATCAATAAGGTCCAAGAGCAGCTTCCGGTCGAACTCGTACCCGCCGCCCTTCTTCCAGGGGTTCGTGAGAGAGGCGGGGACAGCTTCGTAAACGGCCGACATGCGGTCCCCCTTTGCCATCGCGAGAGAGATTCTTCGTCGAGCAACAGCCTCCTGCGATTGTGCGAGCGGCACCCTGGGGACTCGGGGGCTCGCGGGCCGGCGGTCTCAGGCGACCAGTCCCGCGGCCATCTCGCCGGCAGCCAGCATCGGCTCGCTGCTCCGGGAGGCGCGGCAGAGAACGAAGGCGCCCTCCAGTGCGGCAATGACCGCCAGCGCCTTCCCGCGGTCGCCGAGCCGCTCGGTCAGGGCCTCGGTCCACCTGGCGAAGACCGCGGCGGTGGCGCAGCGGAGACGTTCGTCGGTGCTCGCCGCCTCGAGCGCGACGGTGGCGATCGGGCAGGCGTCCTCATAGCCCGTCGCCTCGAGTGTCTCGGCGGCGCCCGCAAAGACAGCGCGCACCGAGGCGGCGGCCTCCTGCTCTTCGTCGTAGACGGCCGTGACCAGAGCTAGGAAGAAGGCCCCCGCCATTCGGACTACCTCCTCGCCCAGTTCCTGCTTGCCGCCGGGGAAGTGGTGATAGAGCGAGCCGAACGGCGCGTCGGCCTCGACGACCACCTGCTTCAGGCCGGTCCCGCTGTAGCCCTGCCGGCGGAACAGCTCGGCCGTCGCGTAGAGGATGCGCTCGCGGGTCGGGATCTTGGCCGGGGTGGAAGTCTCGGTCATCGCAGAAAGTGTACGCTCCGCATTCACTAGAGCGATCTACCTAGAAGGGAAACGAGATGAAAATCGTGAGCCTCCTCGCCGGTGCGGCGCTTGCGCTTGCCGCCCGCGCCGCGCTTCCCCGCCTCCTGCTCCTCAGATTCTCTTCAGTCGTCGCCAAGCTGAACGCCGGCGACCACACCGCCCTCCTCGACGCCTACGCCGACGATTTTGTCCTCCACTTCCACGAGGGACCGCACCGCTGGGCGGGCGACTGGGTCGGCAAGGAGGGGATGGACCGGTTCCTGCAGAACTTCACCGCCGCTCGCATCCAGGGGGAGATCCGCGAGATCGCAACCAGTGGTCCGCTTTGGGCGCTGACCATGTGGGTCCGTTTCGACGATCACGCCGATGCCCCCGACGGCACGCGGATCTACGAGAACAGCACCGTCCTGGTTCTCCGCACCCGCTGGGGCAAGGTCGTCGAGCAGCACGACTTCTACGTCGATACCGAGCGGCTCGTCGCCTTCGATCATAAGCTCGCCGAGCTCGGGATCGAGGTGGTGTCGCTATCGGCGTAGCCCCATAGCGCGGAAGTCGTTCGGCGCATCCACAACGCCGCGGACGGCGGCGTGATCTCCGAATCTCAATCCGGTGTCCTCGACGGAGCCCTGCCCCGTCGCTCCCGCATCGACGACACTGACGGACCTAAGGACCTACGGTCGCATGAGTCCTCGATCATGTCGTGGATTGCCTCGGCGGAGAGCGAGTCGGCGCTGGTTACTGTGGGATATGAACTCGCTTGGCTTTCTGCCTACTGGTGAATTCCGTAATGCTTACGGGTATCAGTGAACAGGGTGCCGAGTAACGCTTTGTTCAGTGGGTTGGCGACGCGGGTCGCCGGGTGTGGTTCGATCGCGATCGTCCAGGTGAAGCGGCAGGAGTCCTCGGAGGTGGGTTCGACGAGGTAGTCCTCGGCGAGGCTGCGGACGAGCGGGGCGGTCGCTTCCTCGAGGGTGAAGGAGTGGCGGCGGCCCTCCTCCCAGCGGAAGTAGCGCTCGCGGAGGACGGCGAGGCCGCCGAGGGCGTGGGCGGTTCGGGTCGTGCCGGCGCCGAACGGGCGCGGGGAGGTCCAATCGATCGCCTGCAGGATCCGGCACCAGGCGAGCGGCTCGTCGCTCGTCAGTTCGCCCCAAACCCGTTCCGCCGGGAACGGGACCTCGAACGCCTCACGAAGGATCAGCGGGGCCGTATCGAAGAAGCCCTCGTCGACCGGACGGGCTTTGAACCAGGGACGGCGCATGCGGCACAGGCTACGCCACGAGCCGAGGCGACGGCCTGGCCGATTACACCGCTTTGCGCTCGGCCTGGGCCACCAGCTCCGAGAGCGGGACTTCCAGCGCCGTGGCCAGCTTGTAGAGGTTGCGGAAGCTGGGGTTGCGCAGGCCGCGCTCGATCTCGCTCACGTAGGTGCGATGCATGCCGGCGAGATCGGCCAGCCCCTCCTGAGAAAGGCCGTCGATTTCGCCCCGCCGCATACGTATGGCTTCGCCTAGAGCCTTTAGAGCCGCCTCCGACACGAGCGCAGCCTTCCACCTATTTCCAGGCGAGTCTACAGAATATAAGTAGCTAGTAACCGCCGATCCGAGCATTACACCAATGCGTACCCATTAAGGTCCTCCTGCTGCCACACAAGAGGAAAAACAACACTGTTAGAAATTAACGGTGTTAGTCAGGGGGGCGCCGGGCCATGTAGACGGCCTTTGAATGGATCAGTTCTTCCACCGGTTGCTTCGGCACCGCGTCGAAGCCGTGGCCGTAGACGTCGAGGCATTCGAGGCCGGCGGCCTCGAGTTGCTGCAGAACCTCGGCTTCGGGAAAGTGACGCTGGCGGTGTACGTGCGCCGGGAACCGCTCCGCGTCAGCGCCGGCCTCGACCTCGAAGCGCGCCTCGCTGGTCGAGCCCGGCGCCGCGTCGGACGAGCCCTGGCCGCGCCAGAGGAGCGTCCGCCCGCGCCGCTGCACCCGCTGTTCTTCGGCGAAGAAGCTGCGGTAGGTCTGCAGGCAGTTGACGTCGAACATCAGCAGCCCGCCGGGGGTCATGTTGGCCCGCATCCCACTCAGCGCCCGACCGAGCTCCTCTGGGCTGAGCAGGTAGTTGACCGCGTCGTCCAGCGCCCAGACGAGATCGAACTCGCCGAGGACCGGCAGCTCCCGCATGTCCTCCACCGAGAGTCGAGCCGCGGCCCCGGCCTTGGCCCGGGCCAGCTCGACCATCGAGGGCGAGATGTCGCACGCGGTCACCTCCCAACCGCGTTCGAGCATCGGCAGGAAGCTCTTCCCCGTGCCGCAGCCGACGTCGAGCAGGCGACGCCCGCTCAACCCGTGGCGGCGGAGCTTGGGGAGGAGGTTGCCCAGCCACAGGTCGTAGTCGTGGTGGGCGGTGAAATCGTCGTACAGGGGCGCCATCGCCTCGTAGGCGCTCTCCGCCCACTGGCCCCCCGGCGGGACTGCTGCTGCTCTACTCACGCCGCCCTCGACCAGGAGTACTTCTTAATAGTTTCATTGCTCAAATATGCTAGTTTGTCGCGATTGTGGAGGTCCATCGTCTCGATCACCGAGTTGCTGGCAAGGCCGATTCAGATGCCGCCTGGGACTGGGACGAAATCCACCGGATGTGCATGCGCTTCGCCTTCCGCTACGCCAAGAACCGTACAGAGGCGGAGGACATCGCCCAGGACGCGCTGCTGCGCGCCTGGCGCAAACGCGACACGCTTCGCGACGTCGGCGCCCGCCCGTCCTGGCTGGCGACGATCGTGCGCAACGAGGCGCTGCGCGAGTTTGCCCGCAAGCGGCCGTTGCCCAGCGATCTGATCGAACTGATCCACGGCCGCGACGACGATCGCGTCCTGGCGACGGTCGAACGGGCCGACCTGCACGCCGCGCTGGAGCGGCTCAACAAGCGCGACCGCCAGCTCGTGCGGCTGCGCTACGACGAGGACATGACCCAGGAGGCGATCGCCCACCGTCTCGGCATCCCCCTGGGCACGGTCAAGGTCCGGCTGCACCGGGTGCGCGCCAAGCTGCGCCGCTCGATCGGCGTCGTCTAGAGAACTGGGGAGGCGGCGGTCGGGAGGCGCGGGGCCTCAGCCGGCCGCTGCCCGCCGCATCTCTTCGGTCGCCGCGCCGGGACCGATGTAGGGGACGAGCAACGCGAAGAGCAGGTCGGGAAGCAGCTCCGGCAGGCGCTCGGCGCGCCCGGTCAGCAGCTCGTCGAAGATCAGGCCCGAGACCGCGCCCGCCGCCATCAGCCCGATGTTGGCCGGCAGCTCGCGGCCTTCGGCGAGCTGCTCGCCGTCGGCGAGGAACTCGGTGACGCGGGTGACCGCGTCCCAGTGGCGCTGCCGTGCGTCGGCGCCCGCGGCGGCGACCTCGACGATCGCCGTGCGCGCCAGCTCTGGGTCGAGCGCGAACATCTCGACCACGGTGGCGAGCCCGGCGCGAATCCGCTCGAGCCACGGCGCGGTCGGGTCGCAGCTGTCGATCACCTCGCCGAGCACCCGTTCGACCACCAGGTCGTAGGCGGCGAGGAAGCACTCGTGCTTGTCCTCGAAGTGCTTGTAGAAGGTCGTGCGGGAGACGTCGGCCTCCTCGATCACATCGGCGACCGAGGTCGCCTTGTAGCCCTTGCGGCCGACGACCCGCACCATCGCCTCCAGAATCGCTTGACGCCGCGTTTCGCTGCCCGCCATCGGCCCCCCCGGCAGGGTTGAACTATCGGGTATATGAATCATAGCGGCAATGTGTACGAGGGCGTTTATCGAGTCAGCCTCTCGACCTCCCTAGCTGCCGCATCCGGGCCGATGTACGGAACCAGCGTGGCAAAAAACACATCCGAAAGCAAGTCCGGAAGCCGCTCGGCGCGTCCCGCGACGAGCTCGTCGGCGATCAGCCCGGTGACCCCGCCGATCGCCATCCGCGAGGTGTTCGCGGGCAGGCCGCGGCCACCCGGCGCGTAGTCGCGCCCCTCCTCGAAGAGCGGCGTCAGCCGCTGCACGGCCGCCCGGTAGCGGCGCTGCGCGGCCGGGCCGGCGTTGCCGATGTCGACCAGCGAGAGCCGCGCCAGCTCGGGCTCCTCGGCCAGCACCTCGAGCAGCGCGGCGAGCCCCGCCGCCGCCCGTTCCGGCCACTCGCCCGGCGCCTCATACGCCGCCATCACCCGCCGCACAAGAACCTCGACCGCGTTGTCGTAGGCGGCGAGGAAGCACCGCTCCTTGTCGTCGAACAGCTCGTAGAAGGTCGTCCGCGAGACGCCCGCCTGCTTCGTCAGGTCGCCGATCGTCATCGCCCCGTAGCCCTTCTCGGCGACGACCCGCACCGCCGCCTCGAGCAGCCGCTCGCGCTGCGAGCGGGCGACCACCTGTGGCGGCAGCCGGTGACGCCCGCGCGGAGGGCGCCACCGGTCTCCCCCCCTGCCCCGCTCCACCCGGTCAGCCTCCGGATGGGCTCGAGGGCGTGGCCCCCAGGAGCTGCTCGGCCTCGCGCGACTGGCGCAGCGCCTCTTCCTGGCCGAGGTAAGGGACGGTGGTGATGTAGACGACGTCGGGCAGCAGCTCGCGCAGCCGCGCGGCGTTGCCGGCGAGGATCTGGCCGACGATCAGCGACTCGGCGCCGGAGAGCGCGGCGCGGCCGGCGCTGGAGGGGATCGCTTCCTCCTCGACCGGGTCCTCACGGCCGCGGTCGAGCAGCGACTGCAGCACCCGCTTGCCCGAGGCGTAGAGCTCGAAGGCGCGGTCGCCGGTCGCCGGCGCCTCGACCAGCGCCATGCGGGCGAAGGCCGGACGGCCGGCCAGCAGGTCGAGGAATTCGGCGGCGGCGTCGCGGACCATCGTCGCCCACGGCTTGTCGGGCGAGTAGGCGGAGAGGATGCGGCCCATCGCGTCGGCGAGCGAGACCTCCATCGCGGCGCCGAAGCAGTCCTCCTTGTCCTTGAACAGCTCGTAGAAGGTCGCGCGGGAGACGCCGGCGGGCTCGCAGATGTCGGCTATCGTCATCGCGTTGAAGCCTTTGGCGGCGCAGGCGTCGGCCATCGCGACGAGGATCCGTTCGCGCTGCGAGTGGGCGACGAGCGGCTCGGCGAGCTCCGCGCGGCCGGCCGGTAGGCGTTCCTTCTCGATCAACCCGGACAGATCGGCCATAAACGCGATTGTACACCCCTGCCAGGGGCCTGTGGACGGATCAGTACCGAGTTAACAATCGAGTCGCCCTGGGCGTCGAGTAGGCTCGCCGCCACGCGACTCGACCAAGGAGCCCCCATGAACGAGCCACTCAGCGACGAGGCGGCAGTCAAGCTCTACGGCAACCGCTTTCTCACCGAAGACGCGCCGGCGAGCGACTTCCCGGCCGGCGGTATGTCGGCGCTCGACGCGATGCGCCTGGTCGGGGAGGAACTGGCGCTGGAGGGCGATCCGCAGCGCAACCTCGCGACCTTCGTCACCACCTGGATGGAGCCGGAGGCCCAGCGGCTGATCGCCAAGAACCTCTACCGCAACTTCATCGACCATGCCGAGTACCCGATCTCGGCCGAGATCGAGCAGCGCTGCATTCGCATGCTCGCCGATCTCTACAACGCTCCCGGCGAGACGACCGGCGCCCGCACCCAGGGATCCTCGGAGGCGATCATGCTCGGCGCGCTCTCGCTGAAGTGGAAGTGGAAGCAGCGCCGCGAAGCCGAATCGAAGCCGGTCGACAAGCCGAACCTGATCTTCGGCGGCGACGTACACGTGGTCTGGGAGAAGTTCTGCCGCTACTTCGACGTCGAGCCAAAGATCGTGCCGCTGCAGCCGGGCAAGTACACGATCGGCCCCGAGGATGTGCAGCCGCTGATCGACGAGAACACGATCGGGGTCGCCACTGTGCTCGGCACCACCTTCACCGGCCACGCCGACGACATCGTCGGGATCGACAAGCTGCTCGTCGACCTCAAGGGCGAGAAGGGGCTCGACGTTCCGCTGCATGTCGACGCCGCCAGCGGCGGCTTCGTCTGGCCCTTCCTCTATCCCGACTCCGAGTGGGACTTCCGGCTCGAGCAGGTGCGCTCGATCAACGTCTCCGGGCACAAGTTCGGGCTCGTCTACCCGGGCGTCGGCTGGCTGATCTTCCGCGAGAAGAGCGACCTCGCCGAGGATCTCGTCTTCTACGAGAACTACCTGGGCAAAACCGACGCCACCTTCACGCTCAATTTCTCCACCGGCGCCGCGATGGTGCTCGCCCAGTACTACAACCTCGTCCGCTACGGTCGCGAGGGCTACGCCTACGTGATGCGGGCGATGCAGCAGAATGCCCGGGCCCTGGCCGAGAAGTTGCGCGAGAGCGGCGATTTCGAGCTGATCGGCGACGGCGAGGAGCAGCTGCCGCTGGTCGCCTTCAAGCTCGCCGGCGAGAAGGGCTACGACGAGTTCGACCTCTCCTGGCAGCTCTCGGCCGAGCGCGGCTGGATGCTCCCCGCCTACACGCTGCCGCCCAAGGCCGAAGATGTGAAGGTTCTGCGGGCATTGGTCAAGCAGACGCTCAGCCGCGAGCAGATCGACCGCCTCGCCGGCGACATCGCGCAGGCCTGCGCGACGCTGGAGAAGAAGGGCGGCGCGCATCCCGCCGAGCGCAAGGCCGCGAAGCGCAGCCCCGGCTACTGAGCCCACCTGTACACGCGGGCGAGGGCGCTACCGAAAACTTCGGACCGCTGTACAAGCGATTCCGGCCGCCGGGTGGCGACCATTTGAGTATGAAGAAGCCGCGTCAGATCGTCGCCTTCGGCGGAGGGGGCTTCTCGATGGAGTCGGGAAACCCGCTGCTCGACGACTACGTGCTCGGGCTGACCGGCGCCGAGCGGCCCAGGGTCTGCTTCCTGCCCTCGGCGAGCGGCGACGCCGACCACTACATCGTCCGCTTCTACCGCGCCTTCGGCGCCGACCGCTGCGAGCCCGGCCACATCTCGCTCTTCCGCCGCGAGCAGGGGCCCGAGGACCTGCGCGCCCACCTGCTCGAACAGGACCTGATCTACGTCGGCGGCGGCAGCGTCGTCAGCCTGCTCGGCGTCTGGCGGGCGCACGGCCTGGACACGGTCCTGCGCGAAGCGTGGGAGCAGGGCGTCGTCCTCTGCGGCCTCTCCGCCGGCTCGCTCTGCTGGTTCGCCGAGGCGGTCACCGGCTTCCACGGCGCGCCGAAGGCGGTCGAAGGGCTGGGCCTGCTGCCGTTCAGCAACTGCGTCCACTACGAGCGCGACTCGAAGCGCCGCAGCGCCTACCACGGCTTCCTGCGCGACGGCATGCGCCCCGGCTACGCCGCCGAGGACGGCGCCGCGCTCCATTTCGTCGACACCGAGCTGAGCCGCGTCGTCGCCTCGCGCCCGGAGGCGCGCGGCTACCGGCTCGACGCGATGGGCGTGCGGGTGGTGGAGATGCGGATCGCCACCGCCTACCTCGGCGACGGCAGCGTCCCGGCGGCCGGGCCGCTGCCCGAGGCGATGTCGACCGCGGTCGCCACTTGATCGCCCGCGTCCTCACCCTCGGTGGACACGACTTCACCTCGCGCCCGGGCGACCGGGCGGTCAGCGAGCTGATGCTGCGGCTGGCGACGACGCGGGCCGGCGGGCGGCCGAAGGTCTGCATCCTGCCGACCGCCAGCGGCGACACCTCGGAGCTGATCGGCCGCTTCTACTCGGTCTTCGGCGAGCGCGCCTGCGAGCCGTCGCACATCTCGCTCTTCCGCCTCGGCAACAAGCCGGTCGAGCTGCGCGACCACATCCTCGAGCAGGACCTGATCTACGTCGGCGGCGGCAGCCTGCTCAACCTGCTGGCGGTCTGGGAGGCGCACGCGCTGAGCGAGATCCTCGCCCTCGCCTGGCGCCAGGGCGTCGTCCTCGCCGGCCAGAGCGCCGGCGCGATGTGCTGGTTCGAGGCCGGGATCACCAAGTCCTCGGGCAAGCCGCTGCCCGGCGCCGGGCTCGGCCTCCTGCACGGCAGCCTCTGCGTCCACTACAACAACGAACCGGACCGCCGCGCCGCCTACCTCGACGCCGTAGCCAACGGGATGCCGGGCGGCTACGGGCTCGACGACTACGCGGGCCTGATCTGGGAGGGCGGCGGCCCGCCGAGCGCCGTCACCGCCCAGCGCGGCGCCCGCGCCTACCGCGTCGCCAGGGGCGAGCACGGCGTCGTCGAGTCGCCCCTGCCCGCCCGCTTCCTCTCAGCCCCGGCGCCCGCCGCCCTGCGCGAGGACATAGCCGAGTTCCGCCGCATCACCGCGATGCGCAAGAACGCGGGTCGGCTCGGTTAGAGCGCGCCGCCCGCAGCCCCGGGCGCGGTCGGGTCCCCGCCCGCGTCGCCGATCTGCTCGCGCGCCAGGTACTCCTCCGCCCGCAGCGGGTCGTCGCCGGCCCGCTGCACGACCTGCAGCAGCGCCGACATGCTGGAGACCTCCTCGACCTGCTCCTTGATGAACCACTGCATGAACTGCTCGCCCTGATAGTCGCCCTCCTCGCGCGCCAGCCGCGCCAGGTTGGAGATCTGGTCGCTCACCCGCCTCTCCTGTTCGAGCGCCAGGCGCACAGGCTCCACCGTGTCGGCGAAGTCGCTCTTCGGCGCCTCCACGCCGGGCACCTCGACCGGGTGGTCGGCGTCGAGCAGGTACTGGATCAGCATCATCGCGTGGTTGCGCTCCTCGACCGCCTGGCGGTAGAAGAAGCTCGCCAGTTGCGGCAGCGTTTCGCCGTCGTAGTGGGCGGCGATCGCGACGTACTGCTGGTGGGCGCCGAACTCGTTGCCGACCTGCTCGTTGAGGGTGGAGGCGAAGCTCATTTACTTCCTTTCTATTCGGCCCAGCGGAAGCCGGTCGGAGTCAGCCGCGGCAGCAGCGGGCTGGTCGGCAGGCCGGGCGGGGGCGGGCTTTCGTTGTAGCCGCGGGGCGCCGTGTCGTTCGGCGTGTCCGGGTGGAACAGCGAGGCGAGCACCTGGATCTGGCCGCGGCCTGGGCCGAGCTCCCACTGGCCGCCTCCGTAGGCGCCGATCCCCTCCTCGTCGCAGTAGTCGTAGGTCTCGCAGAGGTCGCGCAGGCCGCCGATCCGCGAGGGCTTGACGTTGACCATGCGCGGTCGCCAGGGCATCGCCTCGATGTCGGCGATCGAGTGGATCGGCGCATCCCAGGTGATCCGGTCGCGGACCGGTTCCAGCAGTGGCCGCGTCTCGTCGTTGACGTCGGGGTCCTCGAGCCAGGCCTCGGGGAAGGCCTCGATCAGCTTGCCGTACAGCACCGGGTCGGTTTCGACGTCGACCGGCGTGCCCTTGTAGAAGCCCTTGAGGTCGAGCGAGTCGATCGCGCCGCTCTCGACCAGGGCGGCGATCAGCTCGTCGTCCCAGTCGTTGGTCGGGTCGAGCTTGAAGCGCAGGTCGGGATAGGGGCCGAGCTTGCTGCGCAGGGTCTCGATCGAAGAGCCCTCCTCGGGGCCGGCGGCGAGCCGCATCGAGCAGACGAAGTCGACCGGCGCCGGCTCGCGGCGCAGCGCCTTGGCGATCCCCGTGCCCGCCTGGCACAGCGCCAGGTCGAGCGCCGCCGACTCGAAGGCCCAGCGGCGGTAGCGGCGCGAGACGTCGCGCTGCGGCTCAGCCGGGAAGGTGTCGACGCCGCCGACGAACTCGCAGAACTCCCCCAGGGTCGCGTAGCCCGTCAGGTCGAGCGTCGCGCCGGCGTCCTGCAGGGCGACATGGTCGAGCGCGTCGTAGGTGACGTCCTCGCCGAGCCCGTCCTCGCCGCCGCCCCAGAGGTGGATCACCGTGCTGAGCCGTTCGAAGCCGGGCGTCTGGTACTCCAGGCCCTGCAGCTCGTAGCCCTCGATCTCCAAGGGGAGGTTGGCGAGCAGGTCGAAGGTTGCCATTGGCGTCGAGTGTATTTGCTCGCCGGCTTGGGGCGGGGAGGGAGCGCGGGAGTCGCCTCGCCGAGTGCCTAAATCCGCCTTCGGCGGATTAGTGGCGTGCCGCTTCGCGGCCCTGGATCACCCGCCAGGAGCCGCTTCGCGAGGCATCTGAGAGGCGACTCCCGCCCTCCTGTCACTCGACCTCCTCCTCCCGGGCGCGGTAGAGCTTTGAGCCGCTATTCGGAGCAAAGCTCTACCGCGCTGGCAGACTTCGGTGGATGAAGCACACCGCCCACGGGTATTGGCTTGAGGAGGCCGGAGACGTATCGCCGCTTCCGTCTCTTGAGGGGGAGCTGAGTGCTGACGTCGTGATTCTCGGGGGCGGGTATACGGGGCTTTGGACGGCTTGGCATCTGAAGAAGCTGGAGCCGGAGTGTCGGGTTGTGGTGTTGGAGGCCGATGTCTGTGGGCATGGGCCGAGTGGGCGGAATGGCGGGTTCTGCAACTCGATGTGGTTCTCGCTGGCGAGCATGCGGGAGCGCTGGGGGGATGCGGCGGGGCTTGCGGTGGCGCGCGCGTCGCGCGCAGCGATCGACGGGGTGGAGGCTTTCTGTCGCGACGAGGGGGTCGATGCCTGGTTTCGCCGCGGCGGGTACCTGCAGGTCTCGACCGCGCCCGCGCACGACGGGGTCTGGGACGAGGCCGTGGCGGCTTGCCACGAGCTCGCGGGGCAAGAGGGCGGCGACGCCGAACGTCCCCAAGCCGCGCGGTCGAGGTTTCGACCGGTATCCGGCCAAAAGCTCGACCGCGGTGGGAGGGGGGGCGCCGATCCCGGTCCCGTGCGGGTGTTGAGCCCGGACGAGGTCGCCGGCCGCTGCTCCTCGCCGGCCTTCCGCGGCGCCGCCTTCTATGCGGACGCCGCCACGGTCCAGCCGGCGCGCCTGGCGCTCGGCCTGCGCGAGCGCCTGCTCGCCGCCGGCGTCGAGATCTACGAGCGCTCGCCCGTCCGCCGACTCGCCGCCGACCGCGTCCCCGCCGGCGAAGGAGCGTTTGTGGCCCCTGGAGGGGCCACAAAGCTTCCAGATCGCCATCGGGGCGGGGTCGTCGCGACGGCTGCGGGCGGCGCGGTGCGGGCCGGCGCCGCGATCGTCGCGATCGGCGGGGCCGCCAAGTCGCCGCACGGGCCGCTGCGCAACGCGCTCACCGTCACCTCGTCGCACATCGTCCTCACCGAGCCGGTGCCGGAGCTGCTCGAGCAGATCGGCTGGACGGGGGGCGAGTGCATCACCGACAGCCGCGCCCTGGTCGACTACTTCCGCACCACCCCCGACGGCCGCATCGCCTTCGGCTGGGGAGGCGGGCGGATCGCGATGGGCGCCCGCCTGCACGGTCGCTCGGAGGTCGACGCCGGTGTGGTCGACGCCGCTGCCGAGCGCCTCCACGCCTACTTCCCCGGCCTCGCGGGCAAGCGGATCACCCACGCCTGGGGCGGCCCGATCGACGTCTCGCCGACCCACGTGCCGCTCGTCGCCCCCCTGCCGGGCAGTCGCAGCTTCGCCGCCGCCGGCTACACCGGCAACGGCGTCGGCCCCTCCCACATGGTCGCCCGCAGCCTCGCCTCCCTCGCCCTCGACCGCCGCGACGACCACTCCCGCCTTCCGTTCGTCGATCCCGCTCCACAGCGGGTGCCCCCCGAGCCCTTGCACTGGCTGGGAGGAGAGATCATCCGCCGCGCGCTCACCAGCAAGGAGAACGCCGAGCTGGAGGACAGGCGTTCGCACCCGGTGAGCTCGCTGATCACTCGCGTGCCGCAGCTGATCGGCTTCCACATCGGCCGCTGAGCGGACCCGGCATGGGCCGAGCGGCCCACGGGTCGCGCGCCCCACGACCAATTCGATCTCGCCCCCGCCGCCGGCTGATACATACAGGCTCGGTGGGCCGCGCTCGCCACTCAGATGAGCTGGGCAAACATCTCAATCGTGTTCTTCGTCTCCCATCTCGCCGGCGATTTCCTCGCCCAGACCGACTGGCAGGCGAGGAACAAGTCGGGCGGGCTCGGCGGCGACCCGCTGGCGCGCCGGGCGCTGCTCGCCCATGTCAGCGTCTACACGCTGCTCTTCCTGCCGGCGCTGGTCTGGATCGGGGCGGAAGGCGCCGCCTGGGTGGCGCTGCTCGCCGCCGGCCTGATCTTCGTCCCCCACCTCGTCGTCGACGACGGCCGCCTGCTGCGTCTGTTCATGGTTCGCGTCAAGCGCAGCCTCGACCCTCCCCCGGGGCTGGCGCTCGCCGTCGACCAGTCCGTACACATGATCAGCCTCTGGGCGGTCGCCCTGCTGGCCGCCGCGCTCGCCTGATGCCGGGCGCCGAGGTGCTCCGCGGCGCCCCCGTGCTCGCCGGGCTCTCCGACGAGCTGCTCGAGCAGCTCGCGGCCGAGGCCGGTGAGGTGACCGTGCGGGCCGGCGAGTGGCTCTTCCGCGAGGGCGAGCAGGCCGAGAGCCTCTACGTGATCCGCTCCGGCCGGCTCGAAGTCGTCGCCGAGGGGCCGCCGGAGACGCTGATCCGGCTGCTGCGCCGCGGCGACGCCCTCGGCGAGCTGGCGCTGCTGCACGCCGGTGTGCGCAGCGCCTCGGTGCGGGCGCGGCGCGACAGCGACCTGCTCGAGCTGAGCCGCGAGCGCTTCGAGGCGCTGATCCGCGACGTCCCCGCCTTCGCCGTCGGGCTGACCAGGACGATCGGCGCCCAGCTCGCCGCCAACCGCGCTCCGGCCGCAGCGCCCGCGCGGCCGAGCACGATCGCCGTCGTCCCGCTCGACGCCGCGGCCCCCGCGCGCGAGCTCGCCGACCTGCTGCTCGAGGCGCTGGCGAGGTTCGGCGGCGTCGCCGAGCTGCCCGACGAGGCGAGCCGCTCGCCGGCCGAGACGCTGGCCGCGCTGGACCGCGCCGAGCAGCAAGCCGAGCGGGTGCTGATGGTCGCGACCGAGCCGCTGCCGGACGAGCGCTGGACCGACCTCTGCCTGCGCGAGGCCGACCTGATCATCGCCGTCGCCGGCGGCGCCCCGGCGGACGCCTGGCGCGCCCATCCCGCCCTGCGCGGCTGCGAGCTGCTGGCCGTCGGCGACGGGACGGCGATCGGCGCGCTCGCCGGGCTCGCGCCGCGCGAGGCGCAGGTGCTGGCCGACCGCTCCGAGTTGCCGCAGCGGGTCGAGGCGCTCGCCCGCCGGCTCTGCGGCAGGTCGCTCGGGATCGTGCTCTCCGGCGGCGGCGCGCGCGCCTTCGCCCACCTCGGCGTGGTTGAGGAGCTGACGGCCGCCGGCCTCGTGCCGGACCGGATCGCCGGCGTCAGCCTCGGCTCGGTGGTCGGCGCCGGCCTCGCCTTCGGGCACGACCCGGAGGCGCTCGCCGAGCTCTTCCGCCGCGGCTTCGTCGAGGCCAACCCGACCGGCGACTACACGATGCCGCTGTTCTCGCTGATCCGCGGCTCGCGCACGCGGGAGCTGCTGCGCGAGGCGTTCGGCGAGCGCCGGATAGAGGAGCTCGCGACCCGCTTCTTCTGCCTCAGCTGCGACCTGGTCGGCCGCGAGTCGGTCGTCCACCGCGCCGGCTTGCTGCGCGACGCCGTCTACCCGAGCCTCTCGATCCCCGGGCTCTTCCCGCCGGTGCCGACGGCCGACGGCCGCCTGCTCGTCGACGGCGGGGTGCTCGACAACCTGCCGGTCGAGACGATGGCCGCGGCCAACGAGGGACCCGTGATCGCGGTCGACGTCAGCGGGCGCGTCGGCGGCTTCGGCCAGGGCGGGCGACCGGGGCTCGAGCGCTTCCGGCGTCCACTGCGGCGCCTGCTCACCGGCGGCGAGGCCGAGCTGCCGCGGCTCGGCGAGACCGTGGTCCGCACGGTCACGGTCGGCAGCATCGACACCGCCGAAGCGGCGCGCCGCCACGCCGACCTCGTGATCCAGCCGGAGGTCGACGGGATCGGCCTGCTCGACTGGAAGCGGCTCGACCGGGTGCGGGAGATCGGCCGCGAAGCCGCCCGCGACGCCCTGCAGCAGTGGGAGGGACCGCCGGCGTGACGGCCACGAGCCCTCCGCACCGCGCGCCCGAGCGGATCGCCCGGCGCCGCGCCCCGGCGCCGCTGACCGTGCTCGGCGTCTCCTCACTGGGCGTCTTCATGGCCTTCGTCGACGCGACGATCGTCAACATCGCCTTCCCCGACATCGGTCGCTCCTTCCCCGACAGCGGCATCTCGACCCTCTCCTGGGTCCTCAACGCCTACAACATCGTCTTCGCGGCCTTCCTCGTCGCCGCCGGGCGGCTCGCCGACCTGCTCGGCCGGCGCCGCGTCTTCCTGCTCGGCCTCGGCGTCTTCACCGTCGCCTCCGGCCTCTGCGCCGTCGCGCCCACGGTCAACGCGCTGATCGGCTTCCGCGTCGTGCAGGCGCTCGGCGCCGCCCTCGTCGTCCCGTCCTCGCTCAGCCTCGTCCTGCAGGCCTTCCCGCAGGAGCGCCGCGCCCACGCGGTCGCCCTGCTCTCCGCGGTCGGCGCGCTGGCCGCGGGCATCGGCCCCTCGCTGGGCGGCTTCCTGGTCAGCGCCGACAGCTGGCGCCTCGTCTTCCTCGTCAACCTGCCGGTCGGCGCGCTCGCCTACGTGCTCTCGCGCCGCAAGCTGGTCGAGAGCCGCGAGCCCGGCCGCCGCCGGCTGCCCGACCTGCCGGGGGCGCTGGTCTTCGCGCTGGGGATCGCGGCGCTGGTGCTGGGCGTCGTGCAGGGCGAGGACTGGGGCTGGACGAGCCCGGCGATCCTCGGCTGCTTCGCCGCCGCCGCGCTGCTGCTCGCGCTCTTCGTCCTTCGCTGCGCCCGCCACCGCTCGCCGATCGTCGACCTGACGCTGTTCCGCAGCCGCACCTTCTCGGTCGCCAACTCGGCGACGATCCTCGCCGCCGCCGGCTTCTACGGCTACACGCTGGTCAACGTCCTCTTCCTCACCGGCGTCTGGCGCTACTCGATCCTCGACGCCGGCCTGGCGATCACGCCGGGCCCGCTCGTCGCGGCGGCGGTCGCCGGGCCGACCAGCCGCGTCGCCGGGCGGCTCGGCCACCGACCTGTGCTGGTCGCCGGCGGGCTGATCTGGGGCGGCGCCGTCTACTGGTTCGTCTCCCGGGTGGGTCTGACCCCCGACTTCCTCGGCGAGTGGCTGCCGGGCATGCTGCTGCTCGGGGTCGGCGCCGGCACCCTGTTCCCGAACCTGAGCGGCGCCGCCGTCGCCTCGGCCCCCGGCGAGGCGTTCGGCACGGCGACGGGGCTCAACTCGGTCGCCCGCCAGGTCGGCGCGGCGCTCGGCGTGGCGGCCGTGGTGGCGATCATCGGCATGCCCGGGCCGGCCGAAGCGGCGGAAGTATTCGACAACGCCTGGAGTTTCGCCGCCGTCTGCCTGGTCGCGGCGGGGCTCGGCTGCCTCGGCGTCGGCCGGCTGCGCGGCGAGGAAGACGACGTCGCGCGCAGCCCCTCGCTCGGCGACTCGGCCCGGCTGCTGATCGGCGAGCGCGACGACGGCTCGGCGCCGACGACGGCCTCTCCCCGACCTCCGAGCCCGGCGCCGCGGCGGCCGGCGCCGCGCGAGCCGCGCCCCGAGTCCGACGCGGACTTCCTCGCCAAGGTGCCGATCTTCGCCCAGCTCGCCGAGCCCGAGCGCGAGGCGATCGCGGCGCGGGCCTCGCGCCTGCGCCTGACGGCGGGCGAGTGGCTCTTCCACGAGGGCGAGGACGCCGACGCGCTGTTCGTCGTCCGCGCCGGGCGGCTCGACGTGGTCGCCGAGGGCGACGGGAAGCTGATTCGCGTGCTCGGCCGCGGCGCCGCCCTCGGCGAGCTGGCGCTGCTGACCTCGATGCCGCGCTCGGCCTCGGTCCGGGCCGCCCGCGACAGCGACCTGATCGCGATCGGCCGCGAGGATTTCGAGCGCCTGCTCGGCGAGCAGCCGAGCGTCTCGCTGGCGCTGACCAAGGCGCTCGGCGCGCAGCTGCGCGACAGCGTCGGCAGCTTCCCACAGTCGCGCGAGGCGCCGGTGACGATCGCCCTGGTGGCGCTCGACGGAGGCGCGCCGGTGGCGGAGCTGGGCCGCGCCCTGGCCGACGCGATGGCCCGCTGGGGCAGGGTGGAGCTGCTCGACGGGAGCGAGCGGCAGCCGGCGCCGGGCGAGCCGCCGGCCGCGGTCTACGCGCCCCTGCTCGACGCGGCGGAGGCGGCGGCCGACCAGCTGCTGCTGGTCGGCGGCGCGGCGCTCGGCGACGACCCCTGGACCGATTTCTGCATCCAGCAGGCGGACCGCATCCTCGCCGTCGGCACCCGCGGCGAGCCGCCGCTCGCCGCGCTGGCGAGCCGCCCCGAGCTGCGCGGCTGCGACCTCGTCGCCTGGGAGCCGACCGCCGGCGTCGGCGCGCTCGCCGGCTGGGCGGCGGCGCTGCAGCCGCTGGAGACCCATGCGGTGCGCCGCGGCGAGGGCGTCGCCGACGTCGAGCGGATCGCCCGGCGGCTGACCGGCAACTCGGTCGGGATCGTGCTCTCCGGCGGCGGCGCCCGGGCCTTCTCGCACATCGGCGTGCTCGAGGAGCTCAGCGCGGCGGGGATCGCGATCGACCGGGTCGGCGGCGTCAGCATGGGCGCCTTCGTCGGCGCCCTGTTCGCGATGGGCCTGGACGCCGACGAGATCGACGCGCGCTGCTACGAGGAGTGGGTGCGGCGCCGGCCGCTCGGCGACTACACCCTGCCGCGCCACTCGCTGATCCGCGGCGAGCGCAGCCGCGCGATGCTCGAGCGCAGCTTCGGCGACGTCGCGATCGAGGAGCTCGGCCGCGGCTTCTTCAGCGGCGCCGCTGAGCTGCGCAGCGGCGAGCTGGTCGTCGTCCGCTCCGGGCCGCTGTGGGAAGCGGTCGGCCTCAGCTTCTGCCTGCCGGTGCTGGCGCCGGTCCAGGTGCGCGGCAGGCAGCTGCTCGTCGACGGCTCGCTGGTCGACAACCTGCCGGTGGAGACGATGGCGGCGCTGGGCGAGGGGCCGACGATCGCGGTCGACGTCAAGGCGAGCTTCGAGCGCCCGCCCGGCGAGGCGCGGCCGGCGGACCGGGACGGCGAGGAAGAGCTGCGCCGGCCCAGCGTGCTCGAGGCGCTGACCCGGGTGCTGCTGCTCGGCAGCTCGAACACCTCGGAGGCCGCCCGGCGCCACGCCGACTGGACGATCGCGCCGCGCAACGAGGGCGTCGGCCTGCTCGAGTTCCACCAGCTCGACCAAGCCCGCGAGGCCGGCCGCGCAGCGGCCCGCGAGGCGCTCGAGCAGGCTCCGGCGAGCATCGTGGGCTAGCGTGCGGACGATGCCCTGCAGGCGAGCGCTCTCCTCACCGCCGACGACGATTCGGCCGGGGCGCGGCAAGCGCGGCCGGCGCTAGGCGATGAGCGGACGCCGGCGTCGCCTCGCCTTTCTCGCGGTCGGCGCCCTCGCCGCGGCGATCGGCGTCGCCGCCTACGCCGTCGGCCTGCTGCACGGGCTGGAGCTGGAAAGCGTCGACGCGCGCTACTCGGTGCGCGGCGCCCGCGCTCCCTCCGACCGCGTCGTCGTGGTCGAGGTCGACGACGTCACCTTCGACCAGCTCGGCCTGCAGTGGCCGTTCCCGCGCTCCGTGCATGCGCGCGCGATCGACCGGCTGCGCGAAGCGGGCGCCCGGGTGATCGCCTACGACGTGCAGTTCACCGAGCCGACCCAGCCGCGCCAGGACGAAGCGCTGATCCTCGCCGTCGAACGGGCCGGCGACGTCGTCCTGGCGACGACCGAAGTCGACGCGCACGGGCGCGCCAACGTCTTCGGCGGCGAAGCCGTCCTGCGGCAGATCGGCGCCGAGGCCGGGAACACGGTGGTCAAGCAGGACTCCGACGGCACGGTGCGGCGCTTCTCGCGCCAGATCCAGGGGCTGCGCGGCTTCGCCGTCCGCGCCGCCGAAGCGGCCGGCGCCGCGCCGCCGGGCGAAGCCCGTCCCTGGATCGAGTACGCGGGCCCGCCGGACACGGTCCCCTGGGTCTCCTTCTCCAGGCTGGTCGAGGGGAAGGTCGATCCCGGCTTCTTCCGCGACAAGATCGTCGTCGTCGGCGCCTCCACCCCCGAGCTGCAGGATGTCCACGCGACGCCCACCGGGGCGGGGCTGATGCCCGGCCCCGAGCTGCAGGCGAACGCGATCGCCACCGTGCTCGACGGCCTGCCCCTGCGCTCGGCGCCGCCCGCCGTCGGCCTGGCGCTGATCGTCCTGCTCGCCGCCGTCGGACCGCTCGCCGGGCTCGCCCTGCGGCCGTCGCTCGCCTTCGGCGTCGCCCTCGCGGTCGCCGCCGCCTACCTGCTCGCCCTGCAGGTCGCCTTCGAATCGGGCCTGATCCTGCCCGTTGTCTACCCGCTGCTCGCGCTCGCGGTCGGCACCGTCGGCACGCTCGGCCTCTACTACCAGCTGGCTGCCTTCGAGCGCCAGCGCGTCCGCTTCACCTTCTCCCGCTTCGTGCCCGAGAACGTGGTCGAGGAAGTGCTCGCGCACGGCGACGGCGAGCTGCGGCTGGGCGGCGTGCGGCGCGAGGCGACGCTGCTGTTCAGCGACCTGCGCGGTTTCACCACCTACTCGGAGACCCGCCCGCCGGCCGATGTGGTCGAGGTGCTGAACCGCTACCTGGGCGAGATGACCGACGCGATCATGGACCACGGCGGCACCCTCGTCTCCTACATGGGCGACGGGATCATGGCCGTGTTCGGGGCGCCGATCGAGCAGCCCGACCACGCCGACCGGGCGATCGCCGCGGCGCGCGAGATGCTCGAGCTGCGGCTGCCCGCCTTCTGCGAGTGGATGCGCGAGGCCGGCCACGGCGACGGCTTCGAGATGGGGATCGGCCTCAACAGCGGCGAGGTGATGTCCGGCCAGGTCGGCTCGGCGCGACGGACGGAATACACGACGATCGGCGACACGACCAACACCGCGGCGCGGCTCGAGGGGATGTCGAAAGCGACCGAGCACCAGGTGCTGATCTCCGAGAGCACCCGCGCCGCCCGCACCGACCCGAGCGAGGAGCTGATCGCGGTCGGCGAGATGGAGGTGCGCGGCCGTGAGGAGCCGATCCAGGTCTGGTCGATGAACGTTGCGTAGCGGGAGGGAGGACGGGAGTCGCCTCGCCGAATGCCTAAATCCGCCTTCGGCGGATTAATTGCGTGCCGCTTCGCGGCCCAGGGTCACCCGCCAGGAGCCGCTCCGCGAGGCATCGTCGAGGCGACTCCCGTCCTCCTCTTCAAGCGGCTCGCCACAACCTTCCTGCCTACCAGCGGCTCGTCACGACCTTCTTGCGGGTGTAGAAGTTGACGGCGTCCGTGCCGTTGGCGTGCAGGTCGCCGTCTATGGAGTCCTTCCAGCCGCTGAAGGGGAACCAGGCGACGGGGGCGGGGACGCCCACGTTGACGCCGAGCATGCCCGCCTCGGCCTCGTAGCGATAGCGGCGGGCCGCCTCGCCGGACTGGGTGAAGATCGCGCCGGCGTTGCCGTAGCGGGAGCCGTTGAGGAAGGCGAGGGCCGCGTCGAGATCGTCCACCTCGACGATCGTGAGCAGGGGGCCGAAGAGCTCCTCGCGGGCGAGCTCGGACTCCGGGTCGCTGACGCGCGCGACGGTCGGGCCGAGGAGGGTTCCCGCCGGGCCGGAGTCGCCACGGCCGTCGAGCAGCAGCTCGGCGCCCCCTGCGTCCAGACCGCGGTCCGCGGCTCTATCGATGGCTTCGACTACTCGGTCCCGCGCGCTCGCCGAGACCATCGGGCAGACGTCGGTCCCCTCGTCTCCTCCCGCCCCGACCTGCAAATCCGAGGCTGCCGCCACCAAGGCGTCGCGCACCTCGGTCCGCCGCGCCTCGTCGCCGACGACGACGCAGACCGAGCCGGCCAGGCAGCGCTGGCCCGCGGCGCCGAAGGCGGAGCCCATGATCGCCGGCATCGCCCGGCCGAGGTCGGCGTCGGGCATGACGACGAGCGAGTTCTTGGCGCCGCCGAGCGCCTGCACGCGCTTGCCGGTCCGCACGGCGCCTTCGGCGACGATCCGCGCCGTCTCGGCACGGCCGACGAAGGAGACCGCGTCGATGCCGGGGTCGGCGAGGATCGCCTCGACCGCGTCGCGGCCACCGTGTACGAGGTTGACGACGCCGGGTGGGATCTCCTCGATCGAGTCGACGATCTCCATGATCAGCGCCGCCGGCCGCGGGTCCTGCTCGGAGGGCTTGAGCAGGAAGGCGTTGCCGCAGGCGATCGCGTAGGGGAGGAACCAGAGCGGGATCATCGCCGGGAAGTTGAACGGCGTGATCGCGGCGACGACGCCGACCGGCTGGCGCACCATCTCCACATCGACCCCCGTGGCGACGCCCTCCAGGTTCTCGCCCTTGAGCAGGTGGGGGACGGCCGCCGCCGACTCGACCGACTCGATCCCGCGCCCGACCTCGCCGTCGGCGTCGGCCAGCGTCTTGCCCATGTCGGCGCTGACCAGCGCGGCCAGCTCCCCGCGCCGCGCCTCCAGCCCCTCGCGCAAGGCCAGCACCGCCCGCGCCCGCCGCTGAGGCCCGACTGCCCGCCACCCCGCCTGAGCCCCCCGAGCCGCCTCCACAGCCCCCCGAACCTGCTCAGCCCCGCAAAGCGGCACCAGCCCGACAACCTCCCCCGTCGCAGGGTCAACATCCTCAAGCTCCCCCACAAGGTCCGCCTCGCACCAGCTCCCACCGATGTAGTTCCGCAGCCTCATGTCACCCAATCCGTTCGCACTTTGCATCGCATAGCGGAACAAACAGCGAACGCATCGAAGGGCGGTGGGGGTCGTCTCGACGATGCCTCGCGAAGCGGCGCCCCGGCGGGCTATCCGGGGCCGCGAAGCGGCACAAAATCAATCCGCCGAAGGCGGATTTAGGCACTCGGCGAGGCGACTCCCGCCGCCCCGACCGTCCCCCGGCCGTCATGCCGCCTCCGCCGCGCCGACCGCGACCGGCAGCGACTCCTGCTCGGGGCGGACCGCAGCCGCCTTCTCGGCCCGCCGCTGCTGCCAGACCGTCGCCCCCATCGCCAGCACGGTGAAGCCGAAGAGGATCATCGCGACGACGTTCACCTCGACCGGGATGCCGCGCTGCGCCGCCCCGTATATGTAGAGCGGGAAGGTCACCGTCGTCCCCGAGTTGAAGTTCGAGATCACGAAGTCGTCGATCGAGAGGGCGAAGGCGAGCAGGGCGCCGCCGAAGATGCCCGGCGCGATCAGCGGCAGGGTGACGAGACGGAAGGTGTCGAGCGCGCTGGCGCCGAGGTCCTGCGCCGCCTCCTCGAGGTTGCGGTCGAAGCCGATCAGCCGCGAGCGCACGACGACGACGACGAAGCTGATGCAGAACATCACGTGGGCGATCAGCAGCGTCTGGAAGCCGAGCCCCGGCGCGCCGAGGATGATGAAGAAGGAGAGCAGCGAGGCGCCCATGACGATCTCCGGCGTCGCCATCGGCACGACGATCAGCAGGTTCGCCGCGCGCCGCCCGTGGAACTGGTGGCGAACCAGCGCGATCGCCATCAGCGTCCCGATCGCGGTCGAGACCAGCGTCGCCAGCAGCGCCAGCTTGAGGCTCGTCAGCAGGGCGCTGTTGAGCTCGGGGATGCCGAAGGCGTTGCCCCAGTGCGAGAGCGTGAAGCCGACCCAGGTGAAGTTGTACTTGCCCGCCGGGTCGTTGAAGGAGAAGACGAGGATCACCGCGATCGGGATCAGCATGTAGACGACGACCATGCCGGCGACGAAGTTCACCGCATGCTCGCGCAGCCAGCGCCAGGCCCTCCTCACAGCGTGTCCTCTCCCATCAGCGCCTCCGAGCCGGCGAAGCGGATGTAGATCAGGACGACGACCATGATCAGCGCCATCAGCACGAAGGAGAGCGCCGCCGCCGCCGGGTAGTCGAGCTGCGTCTTGTAGAGCGACTGGATCACGTTGCCGATCATCTGGTTGCCGGCGCTGCCGAGGAACTGGGCGTTGACGTAGTCGCCGGTCGCCGGGATGAAGGTGAGCAGCGTGCCGGCGACGATGCCCGGCGCCGAGAGCGGCAGCGTCACCCGCACGAAGGCCGCCCGCGAGGACGCGTAGAGGTCCTTCGCTGCCTCGATCAGCCGCTCGTCGATCTGCTCGAGGCTGGCGTAGATCGGCAGGATCATGAAGGGCAGGAAGTTGTAGACGAGGCCGGCGATCACGGCGCCGCCCGTCGCCAGCACGTGGCCGTTCTCGGGCACCAGGCCGACGAAGCGCAGCACGCCGACCGCCGGGCTCTGGTCGGAGAGGATCGTCTGCCAGGCGAGGGTGCGGATCAGGTAGGTCGTGAAGAAGGGCGCCACCACGGCGAAGAGCAGCGCGTTGCGCCAGCGCCCGGCGCGGAAGGCGATCGTGTAGGCGAGCGGGTAGGCGACGAGCAGGCAGATCAGCGTCGCCACCCCCGAGTAGAGGAACGAGCGGGCGAACTGCGTGTCGTACAGCGACAGCGCGTCGGAGTAGTTGCCCCAGTTCCAGCTGAAGCTGAGGCTGCCGACGACGCCCGACTCGAGCGAGAGGTACCCCATGTAGAAGAGGGGCACGACGAAGAAGAGCAGCAGCCAGATCGTCCCCGGCCCGAGCAGGAAGTAGGGGACGATCCGGCGGCGCTCTGCCATCTCAGCCGTTCAGAACGGCGTTCCAGGCCTGCGTCACGGGCTGTTCCTCTTCCTCGCTGAGCTGCGCCTGGGTGAAGCACTTCTTGGTGAATTCGGCGCTGGGGAAGATCAGGTCGCTTTCCGCCAGTTCCGGTTCGCTCTTTTCGAAGATCCGCTTGACGCCTTCGACCGGCGTCACGTAGTTGACGTATTCGGCGATCTTCGCCTGGTTCTGCGGCACGTAGACGTAGTTCATCCAGGCCTCGGCGGCGGTCGGGTTCGGCGCCCCGACCGGGATCACCATGTTGTCCGACCACAGCGAGCAGCCCAGTTCGGGCATGCGGAATTCGATGTTCGGGTTGTCGGCCTGCAGCTGCACCGCGTCGCCCGACCAGCCGATCGCCGCGACCGCGTCGCCGCTGGTCAGGTCACGCGCGTAGTCGTTGCCGGTGAAGCGGCGGATCTGCCCCGATTCGACCGCGCCCTTGATTTTTTCGATCGCCTTCATCCAGTCTTCTTCGGTTGCTTCTTCGGGGTTCGTCCCTTCGCAGGTCATCACCAGCGGCACGGTTTCGCGCAATTCGCTGAGGAAGTCGACCTTGCCCTTGTACTTGGGGTCGAAGAGGTCGCAGATCGAGCGCACTTCGGGCGCCAGGTCGGTGCGCACGATCAGCCCGCCCATGCCGCTCTGCCAGGGCACGCTGAATTCGCGGTTCGGGTCGAAGCCCGGGTGCTGCAGCGAGGCCACCAGGTTCTTTTCGACGTTCGGGATCCCCGCCTTGTCGAGGCTCTGCAGGTACCCCAGGTCATCCATCTTTTTCGCCATCCAGTCGGTGACGACGAAGAGGCTGCGGCCACCCGATTCGCCCTGTTCGAGCAGCGGCTGCATCTTGCCGAAGAATTCGGCGTTGTCGTTGACGTCTTCGATGTACTTGACGTCGATCCCGGTCGCCTTTTCGAATTCCTTCACCGTCCCGTTCTTGCCGGGGTCGATGTAGAGCGGCCAGTTGGAGATCGTCACGTTGCCGGACGGTTCGCCTTCCAGCTTCACCGCACCGCCTTCTCCGCCGCCGCCGCTGCCGCAGGCGGCGAGGCCCACGGCCAGCGCCATTACCGCCACCGCCGCTGCGAGCGCGCCCAGCGCCCTACGGCCCATCGCTCCACCACTACCCATCCGACTCACCCTCTCGTGTTTGAACCTCTTTCCCTTCCAAGCTCTCGCGCACGACGTGCATGTGCTCCGGCTCCCAGCTCAGCGCCACCCGGGCGCCGCCTCCGGGAAGCGCCTGGCGCTCGGCCTCGTCGGCGTTGGGGACCAGCACGGTCATCCGCACCCCGTCGCCGAGGTCGACTCCGATCTGGGTCGAGGTGCCGAGGTAGAGCGAGCTCTCGACGATCCCCTCGACCCGCGGCTTGCCGTTCGCCGCGCCCGCCGCGCCGGCGCCGCCGAGCGTCTCGACCCGCAGCTTCTCCGGCCGCACGACGGCGTAGCAGCGCCCGCCGACCGCGATCCCGTCGGCCGCCGCGCGCACCGTCGGCCCGTGCTCCAGCTTCACCTCGCCGCCGCCGGAGACGACCGCCGGCATCAGGTTGGAGACGCCGATGAAGCCGGCGACGAAGGTCGTCGCGGGGCGCTCGTAGACGTCCTCGGGGATGCCGATCTGCTCGACCCGGCCGCGGTTCATCACCGCGATCCGGTCGCTCATCGTCAGCGCCTCCTCCTGGTCGTGGGTGACGTAGACGAAGGTGATCCCGACCTCGCGCTGGATCCGCTTCAGCTCGACCTGCAGGCCCTTGCGCAGCTTCAGGTCGAGCGCCCCGAGCGGCTCGTCGAGCAGCAGCACCTTCGGCAGGTTGACCAGCGCCCGCGCCAGCGCGACGCGCTGCTGCATGCCGCCGGAGAGCTGCGAGGGGCGGCGGTTCGCCTCGGCCCCCAGGCCGACCCGCTCGAGCTCGGCCCGCACGCGCTCGCCGATCTCCGCCCTGGCGACGCGCTTGCGCTTCAGGCCGAAGGCGACGTTGTCGCGCACGCTCAGGTGGGGGAAGAGGGCGTAGCTCTGGAAGACGGTGTTGGTCGGGCGCCGGTGCGGCGGCTCTTCGGCGACGTCGGTCCCCTCGATCCGGATCTCGCCCGCGCTCGGGCGCTCGAAGCCGGCGATCATCCGCAGCGTCGTCGTCTTGCCGCAGCCGCTCGGGCCGAGCAAGGTGAAGAACTCGCCGGCCGCGAGCTCGAGATCGAGGTCGTCCACGGCCGTCAGGTCGCCGAAGCGCTTGCTCACTTCGCGTAACTCGACGCTATGGACAACGTCGTCCACTGCACAGACCGTAGCTCATGTCCGACGCTACGCCGTTATACGGTTTGTATATAGAGCGGCGGTTGGCTTGCTCCATTGGACACTTGAATGCGAGAGCGAACCGAGCTAGCTTTATCCATATCGTCGTAGCTACCGACAGTCTCCAGAAGCTCGCGCTGCGTCATCTCTGGATGCACTTCTCCCGCATGGGCTCCTACGGGCCCGACCACGAGATCCCGATCATCACGCGGGCGGAGGGCTGCTACGTCTACGACGAGCACGCCAACCGCTACCTCGACGGCCTCTCGGCGCTCTTCTGCGTCAACGCCGGTCACGGCCGCGCCGAGCTCGGCGAGGCGGCGGCGCGCCAGGTCGAGGAGCTCGACTTCTACACGCTGTGGAGCTACGCCCACCCGCGGGCGATCGAGCTCGCCGCGCGGATCGCCTCGCTCGCCCCCGGCGACCTCAACCGGGTCTTCTTCACCTCGGGCGGCTCGGAGGCGGTCGAGTCGGCGCTGAAGCTGGCCCGCAACCACCACCGGGTGCTCGGCAAAGGCCAGAAGCACAAGGTGATCGCGCGGGAGATCGCCTACCACGGCACCTCGCTCGGCGCCCTCTCCGCCACCGGCATCACCGAGCTGCGCTCGCAGTTCGAGCCGCTCGTCCCCGGCGGCTGCCATGTCCCCAACACCAACCTCTATCGCTGGCCGGCCGACCGCCACCCGCTCTGGGCGGCGGACGCGATCGAGGAGCGGATCGTCTTCGAGGGGCCGGAGACGGTCGCCGCGGTGATCGTCGAGCCGGTTCAGAACGCCGGCGGCTGCTTCGTCCCGCCCGACGGCTACTTCGAGCGGGTGCGCGAGATCTGCGACCGCCACGATGTGCTGATGATCTCCGACGAGGTGATCTGCGCCTGGGGCCGGCTCGGCCACTACTTCGGCTGCGAACGCTTCGGCTACCAGCCCGACATCGTCACCGTCGCAAAGGCGCTGACCTCCGCCTACGCGCCGATGGGCGCGGTGATCGCCGCCGACCGCATCGCCGAGCCCTTCATGCAGGGCGACGCCTCGTTCTCGCACGGCTTCACCTTCGGCGGCCACCCGGTCGCCTCGGCGGTCGCGATGGCCAACCTCGACGTCTACGAGCGCGAGGACCTCTGCGGCCACGTGCTCGCCAAGGAAGGCGAGTTCCGCGGCATGCTGGAGACCCTGCACGACCTGCCGATCGTCGGCGATGTGCGCGGCGCCGGCTTCTTCCAGGCGATCGAGCTGGTCAAGGACAAGGAGACGAAGGAGAGCTTCGAGGGCGAGGAGGCGGAGGAGCTGCTGCGCGGCTACCTCTCCGGCGAGCTCTACAAGCGCGGGCTGATCTGCCGCGCCGACGACCGCGGCGACCCGGTGATCCAGCTGGCGCCGCCGCTGATCGCCGACACGGAGCAGTTCGAGGAAATCCACGATGTGTTGCGGGGGGTACTGACGGACGCCTGGGAGCGCGTCCGCAGATAGGCACGGCGATGCTCACCGTGCAGAGCCTGCTCGACGAGGTCGGCCTCGACCTGGTCGCCGGCGCCGACGCGGCGGAAGCGCCGCTGCGCTGGATCCACATCTCCGAGCTCGCGGACCCGACGCCGTGGCTCTCCGGCGGCGAGCTGATGCTGACCACCGGCATCCCGCTCGACAGCGCCGCCAAGCAGCGCGCCTACATCCGCCTGCTCGCCGAGCACAACCTCGCCGGGCTCGGCTTCGGCACCGGCTTCAACCACAAAAAGCTGCCGAAAGCGCTGCTCGAGGAGGCGAAAAAACGCGACTTCCCGCTCTTCGAGGTGCCCTACTCGACCCCCTTTATCGCGATCACCGAGAAGGCCTTCGCCAAACTCGTCAACGAGCAGTACGAGGTGCTGCAGCGGGGGATCGCCGTGCAGCGGCGGCTCGAGCGGCTGGTCCTCGAAGAGCGCGGCCTGGAGGAGATCGTGGCGACGATCGCCTCCGCCGTCGGCGGCACCGTGGCGATCCTCAACAGCCGCGGCGAGCGGCTCGCCGGGCGCGGCTTCCGGCGCCAGCTCTCGGCCGAGGCGGTCAACGCGATCCGCGACGAAGCGCTCGCCCACACGGCCGACGGGCACCCCTTCGTGCCGACCCACTCCTCGGTCGCCGGCCGGGCGCTGGCCCACCCGGTGATCTCGCCCGGCGGCGGTCCGCCCCAGGCCTGGGTCGTGATGGTCCGCGACTCCGGCGGGCTCGGCGACTTCGAGCGGCTGATCCTGCAGCAGGCGGTCGCCGTCGTCGCGCTCGAGCTGATGCGCCGCCGCGTCGCCCGCGAGACCGAGCGACGGCTGGCCGGCGACGTCTTGGCGGGCGCGCTCGGCGGTCGGCTCGACCCGAGCGAGCTGCGCCGCCGGCTCGAGCCGTTCGGGATCGGCGACGAGGCCGCGGTGCTGGTCTTCGACCTCGACGACCCGGCGGCGGCCGAGCCGGCGCTCGAGCGGGCGCTCGCCGCCGACGCCTGCCCGGCGGTCGTCGCGCCGCACTCCAGCGGCGGGCGCGAGCTGCTCTGCGCGGTGGTCGACGCCGCCGACCGCGATCCCGTCGACCTCGCCTCCGAAGCGCGGCGGGCGCTGATCAAAGAGCGCGGCGCGGTGCGCGCCGCGGCCAGCCGGCCGGCGCCGCCGGAGGAGCTGCGCCACTCCTTCCACGAGGCGCGCTGCGCGCTCGAGGCGACCGCGTTCAGCGAGAACGGCAGCGCCCCCGACGTCGCCTCCTGGCGCGACCTCGGCGCCTTCACCCTGCTGCTCTCGATCCAGGACGACGACGCGCTGGCGCTCTACTGCGACAGCGTGCTCGGCCCGATCGAGTCCGGCGACGAGGAGTACGGCGGCGAGCTGCTGCGCTCGCTGGAGGCCTTCATCGAGCAGAACGGGCAGTGGGAGCGCGCCGCGCGCGAGGTCTACTGCCACCGCCACACCCTGCGCTACCGGATGCGCAAGGTCGAGGAGCTGACCGGGCGCGACCTCTCACGCGCCCACGACCGGATCGAGTTCTGGCTAGCGCTGCGGGCGCGCGAGCTGGTGGGCCAATGACCCCGCGGTCGAGGTTTGGTGCGGTATGCGGTCAAAACCTCGACCGCGCCCGGGAGCGAAGCCAGACCAACCGACCGCGGTCGAGGTTTGGTCCGGTATGCGGTTCAAACCTCGACCGCGCGGGCGGGGAACGATGATCGTAGGCATACCCAAGGAGATCAAGCCCGACGAGTACCGCGTCGCGATCACCCCCGCCGGGGTGCGCGAGATGACCGAGCACGGTCATGAGGTTCTGATCGAGGCCGGGGCGGGCGAGGGCAGCGCGATCGCCGACGCCGAATACGAGTCGCAGGGCGCGCGGATCGCGCCCGATGCGGCGGCGGTGTTCGGCGCGGCGGAGATGGTCCTGAAGGTGAAGGAGCCGCAGCCGGCCGAGATCGAGATGCTGCGGCAGGGCCAGCTGCTGTTCACGTTCCTGCACCTTGCGCCCGACCCCGAGCAGACCCGCGGCCTCTGCGGCTCCGGCGCCACCTGCGTGGCGTACGAGACCGTCGAGGACGCGCGCGGGCGGTTGCCGCTGCTGGCGCCGATGAGCGAGATAGCCGGCAAGATCGCCACCCAGGCCGGCGCCTTCATGCTGGAGAAGCCGCTCGGCGGGCGCGGCATCCTGCTTGGCGGCGTGCCTGGCGTGGCGGCGGCCAACGTGATCGTGATCGGCGGCGGCGCGGTCGGCATGAACGCCGCCTTCGTCGCGATTGGGATGGGCGCCGACGTCTTCGTCTACGACAAGTCGATCGACCGCCTGCGCGAGCTCGACGGGATCTTCTCCGGCGCCTGCTCGACCGTCTACTCGACCACGCTGGCGGTCGAGGAGATGCTGCCGCGGGCCGACCTCGTGATCGGCGCCGTGCTGGTCCACGGCGCGCGCGCCCCTTATGTAGTGCGGCGCGAGCAGCTGGCGCTGATGAAGCCGGGAGCGGTGCTGGTCGATGTGGCGATCGACCAGGGCGGTTGCTTCGAGACCTCGCACCCGACGACCCACCGCCAGCCGACCTTCGAGGTCGACGGGGTGACGCACTACTGCGTCGCCAACATGCCCGGCGCCGTCCCGATCACCTCGACCCAGGCGCTGACCAACGCGACGCTCCCCTACGCGATCGCGCTTGCGGACCGCGGGGTGGAGGGGGCGATCAGGCGCGACCCGGGCCTGCGCCCCGGCGTCAACGTCGCCGCGGGCCAGGTCACCCACCCGGCCGTAGCCGAGGCCGTGGGCCTCGAGTGCGTCCCCGTAGAGCAAGCCCTACAAGCCGCCGATGGGCCGATTTCCCACGATATACGTGGGAAATCGGCCCATCGGCCCCGACATGCGGAGGTATCGGACTGAATGAGCGCCTACGCGGTGGTCAACCCGGCGACCGGCGAGACGATCAAGGAGTACCCGGAGATCGGCGACGACGAGCTGCGCGCCGCGATCGAGCGGGCCGACGGGGCCGCCCGGACATGGCCCGGCTCCTCCAGCGTGGCCGAGCGCGGCGCGCTCGTCCGCCGGGTCGGCGAGCTGCACCAAGAGCGCCGCCGGCAGCTGGCCGAGATCGTCGTCCGCGAGATGGGCAAGCCGATCGAGCAGGCGCTGGCGGAGGTCGACTTTACGGCCGAAATCTACGGCTTCTACGCCGACAAAGCCGGGGAGCTGATGGCCGACGAGCCGATCGAGCTGCTCGACGGCGAGGGCGCCGCGCTGGTCCGCCGCAGCCCCTTTGGCGTGCTGCTCGGGATCATGCCCTGGAACTTTCCGTACTACCAGGTCGCCCGCTTCGCGGCGCCGAACCTGGTGATCGGCAACACGATCCTGCTCAAGCACGCCCCCCAGTGCCCCGAATCGGCAGAGGCGATGCAGCGGATCTTCAACGACGCCGGCTTCCCGCAGGGCGCCTACGAGAACGTCTACGCGACCAACGAGCAGATCGAGTGGGTGCTCGCCGACCCGCGTGTGCGCGGCGTCTCGGTCACCGGCTCCGAGCGAGCCGGCGCCGCCGTCGCCGCCGCCGCCGGGCGCAACCTGAAGAAGGTCGTGCTGGAGCTCGGCGGCTCCGATCCATTCATCCTGCTCGGCTCCGACAACGTCGACGCAGCAGCCACGGCGGCTGCGGAAGCGCGGCTCGACAACGCCGGCCAGTCCTGCAACGCGGCCAAGCGCTTCATCGTCGTCGACGAGCTGTACGACGAGTTCATCGAGCGCTTCCGCGAGAAGCTCGCCGCGGCGAAGCCGGGCGATCCGACCGCCGAGGACACCGAGGTTGGCCCGCTCTCCTCGCGCACCGCGGCCGACCGGCTCGAGGATCAGGTGAAGCGCGCGGTCGCCGACGGCGCCGAGGTCCTGCTCGGCGGCAACCGCGACGGCAACTACTTCGAGCCGACGCTGCTCGCCGGAATCGCGCCCGGTGACGACGCCTCCCAGGAAGAGTTTTTCGGGCCCGTAGCCCAGGTCTACCGGGTCGGCTCCGAGGAGGAGGCGATCGAGCTCGCCAACAACACCCCGTTCGGTCTCGGCTCCTACGTGATGACCACCGACCCCGAGCAGGCCGACCGGGTCGCCGACAGGATCGAAGCCGGCATGGTCTACGTCAACCTGGTCGGCGCGGACGCCCCGGAGCTCCCCTTCGGCGGCTTCAAGCGCTCCGGCTTCGGCCGCGAGCTCGGCCGCTACGGCGCCGACGAGTTCGTCAACAAGAAGCTGATCCGCAGCGCCTGAGCCCCCTCAGCCTCGAATAGCCGTCCGTCACAGAAAATTTGCAATTTCGTCTCCCACGTGTGACACTTTGTCTGCGACGATGGGGGCATGGAGGCGATGAGAGAGAGCTGGACAGACGAGCGGCTCGACCACCTGAACCACCGGATGGACGACGGGTTCAAACGGATGGACGAGCGTCTTGGCCATTTCGAAAAGCACATGATCGAACGCTTCGATCAGGCGGAAAGGCGCACGAACGAACGCTTCGATGAAGTCGATCGCCGGCTCGACCGGGCCGACAAGCGCTTCGAACAGGTGGACAAGCGCTTCGAAAGCGTCGACTCGCGTTTCGAACAGATGAACGACCGTCTGATCGAGCTGCACCGGTTGATGATCCAGGGCGGGATTGCCGTGTTTGGCACCGTTTTCGTGATCGTGGCCACTGTTTTCGCCACGTCGCTCTGAGTCGATACGGTTTGTCGATGCGGTTGATGGGCAGGGGACTCTTGGTCGCCGCGCTGGCGGCGCTGTTCGGCGTGCTCGCGATCGGGGCGGGGGAAGCGCCCGAAGGCGAAGAAGGGCCGCGCTGCCACGGGCGGCCGGCGACGATCGTCGGGACGAGCGGCGACGATGTGCTGCAGGGGACGCCGGAACGCGACGTGATCTGGGGCGGACCGGGGAACGACAAGATCTACGGCAGCCTCGGCAACGACCTGCTCTGCGGCGGCGGCGGCGACGACCTGCTCCACGGCGGACGCGGCAACGACGAACTGTACGGCGAAGCCGGCACCGACCGGGTGATCGGCGACCTCGGCGACGACAAGGCCTCGGGCGGCGCCGGCGAGTACGACGAGGTTGCGGGCAGCCTCGGCATCGACACGCTCAACGGCGGCCCCGGCAGCTTCGACCTGGTGCATGGCGACTACGGCTACGACCGAATCGACGGGGGGCCGGGGGCGCACGACATCGCCTCCTTCGCGACCAACGTCGCCGGCGGCAAGGGCGCCGGGGTCTGGGTCGACCTCGCCAAGGGCAAGGCGCGCGGCGACGGCCACGACCGTCTCTTCCGGGTCGAGGACATCGAAGGCTCGGCCTTCGCCGACAAGCTGATCGGCGACAAGGCGGGCAACCGGATCAACGGCGGCCCGGGCGATGACACGCTGGTCGGCGGCGGCGGGGCGGACGAGCTGATCGGCGGCCAGGGCAGCGACGCCTGCCAGGGCGCCACGGGCCACACCGCCTCCTGCGGCAAAGAAGCGCCGCCAAAGGCCTCCGCCTACGTGCAGCTCGACCGCACCAAAGGGGGCGGGGGAGGCCTGGAGATCGTCGGCGGCGGCGGCAACGACGTCTTCACCGCGGTGACCTTCGACGAAGCCGCGAACAGCTTCGGCATCGGCGCGACCAAGGGGATCGCGGTCGGGCCCGGCTGCGACCATGTCGGCGGCGACCCCAAGCAGGTCGTCTGCGACCCGAAGGGCCCGGCCCGCTGGCTGACCGCTGACCTCGGCCCCGGCAACGACCGCCTGCGGGTCGAAGGCTCGCTCGCCGGGGCGCAGAACGTGCGCCTCGCCGGCGGCGAGGGCAACGACGTGATCAGGGGCGGCCCCGAGGACGACCTGCTCGAGGCCGGCCCCGGCGCCGACAAGCTCTACGGCGGGGACGGCTCCGACGGGCTGATCGGTGGCCTGCCCGGGCCGACCTACCTCTACGGTGAAGGCGACGGCGACCTGATGGCGGCGGGCGGCGGCTGCGCCGGCGGCGCCCTGGTCGGCGGCGAAGGCCGCGACGACGCCTCCTTCGCCGAGACCCAGGCCCATCCCGGCCTGCTCTGGATCTCCTTCCCCAAGCACAAAGCCTGGGTCGACACGCTCTACCGGGAAGGCAAATGCAAGCCGGTTCGCCTCGACCCCTCCGACGAGGACATGGAGGGCTCCTTCGACTACGACGTGCTGATCGGCGACGCCGGCCCCAACGCGATGCTCGGCCAGCCCGGCCGCGACCGCTTCTACGGCAACGGGGGCGAAGATGTGATCGACGCCCGCGACGGCGTCCGCGACTTCTCGATCCAGTGCGCCCGCCCGGGCCAGAAGCCCGAAGGCCGCGCCCTCGCCGATACCTTCGACCCGCGCTCCTCAGGCTGCGCGATCGAAAAGTACGGCGAGCCCGTGCCCGGGCTCAACAACTCCGGCTGAGCCACCCGTAGTCGCCGCGCAGCGCCCCCGCGCCCTCGGCGCGTCAATAGCCCCTTGACATCCAGACACACGTGTGTCTTAATGCCCGCAGCAGCTTGGAAACACGGATGTCCGTGTTCCTCGTCGCTACAGGGAATTGCCAAGACGAGCCCTAGGGGCCGCTAAGGGAAGCGGCCGGCAGAGGGGCTCGAGGGACAAGGAGAGAGCTACGTGAGACGCCACGCGAAGGCAGCAAACGCGGGATCGACCAAGCGCCGGGCAAAGACCAAGCCGGCGCTGCTTGCATGCGCCCTGGCGGCGTGTGTGGCTGCCCTTGCACTCGTGGTCGGCTCGGCCTCGGGTTCCACGACCCGTTTCCTACAGGAAACCTTCGGCTCCTCCGCGCAGCCGAGCTTCCCCGCCGACCGCGGCATCGCCGTCGATCAGTCGACGAACGAGGTCTAC
>DATFMX010000002.1:0-18439 GCA_035266685.1 Solirubrobacterales bacterium | reverse complement strand
CACCGACCACGAAAGCGCCGTCTCGGCCAAGGTGCTGCCCGGCGGCGTGCAGGGCGTGATCCGGCCCAACGTCGGCGACCCCGAAGACCTGATCCTCGACTTCATCGACTCGACCAAGCACGTACACCGCGGCCAGGCCGTCGTCACCTCGGGCTGGCGCGCCCAGGGGCTCGCCTCGCTGTTCCCGCCCGGCCTGCCGGTCGGCGAAGTGACCAGCGCCCCGATCGTCGAGCAGGAGGCGAGCCAGCAGGTCCACCTGCGACCCTATGCCGACATCGCCAATCTGGACTTGGTCCAGGTGCTGACCGGGCACTCACGATGATCGTCACGCCGAAGATCTTCGCCCGCCTCGCGCTCGTCGCGATAGTCGCGGTGCTGTTGCAGCTCTCCTTCTTCTCGCGGATCGAGCTGCTGCACACCAGCGTCGACATCCTGCCCGCGGTGGTCGTCTCGCTCGGCCTGCTCGGCGGCAGCATGACCGGCGCCGTCGCCGGCTTCTCGATCGGCTTCCTCGTCGACTGCCTGCTGGTCGCGCCGCTCGGCGGCAGCTCGCTGGTCCTGCTCGGCGTCGGCTACCTCGCCGGGCTCTTCCGCGAGCGCTTCGACATCCACAGCGCCCTGCTGCCGCCGCTGATCTGCATGGGCGCGACGCTGCTCGCCGAGCTCGGCTTCGCCGTCGTCCAGGTGATGCTCGGGGTCGACGCCCCGGTCAGCGGCCTGATCGTCCGCGACATGGTGCTGAAGAGCATCTACGCCTTCTTCTGGGCCTGGCCGATCTACTTCGGCCTGCGCCGCCTGCTGCGCCCGGCGCTGGTTGACGCAGCGCAGGTGACGCGCCGTCGCCAGCCGACCGTGCTCGGCACGAGGAGGGCCTGATGTACCGGCGCTCGGATGAGCTCGGCCCGGAGATGAACAATCGCCTGGCGCTGCGCATCGCCGTCTTCGGCGGCTTCGCCCTGGCGCTCTTTGCGATCCTCTTCTTCCGCCTCTGGTTCCTGCAGGTGCTGAACGGCGAGAAGTACCTCGCCGAAGCGAACAACAACCGCACCCGCGAGTACCGGGTGAGCGCGCCGCGGGGCGAGATCCTCGACCGCAACGGGCGGATCATCGTCGCCAACCGAACCAGCCTGGCGCTGCAGATCAACCCGCGCAAGCTGCCCGCCGAGGAAGCTGAACGCCGCGGTGAGCTGGCGCAGCTCGCGAAGCTGATCCACACCACGCCGCACAGGCTGCGCAAGACCCTGCACGAACAGCTGCTGCTGGCGCCGAGCGCGCCGGTCACCGTGCGCCGCGACGTCGGCGACTACCTCGTCTACTACCTGGAAGAGAACCAGGACCGCTTCCCGGGGGTCGGGGTGCAGCGGGTGTTCGTGCGCCGCTACCCGCACGGCACGTTCGCCGCCCACATCCTCGGCAGCGTCAACGAGGTAAACGAGGAACAGCTGAAGGAAGCGCGCTTCCGCGGCCTGCAGCCGGGCGACGAGATCGGCCAGGAAGGCGTCGAGGACACCTACGACCACTTCCTGCGCGGCCGGCCCGGGATCAAGAAGATCCAGGTCGACGCCTTCGGCCAGCCGACCCGCAAAGGCCAGCTCGTCTCTACGCCGCCGGTCCCGGGGGACAACCTGAAGCTCTCGATCGACTCGGCGGTGCAGGAAGCCGGCGAAGCGGCATTGGCGGCTCGCGGCCTGCCCGGCGGCTTCGTGACGATGAACGTGCATACGGGGGAAATCCTCGGGCTCGGCTCCTCCCCGACCTTCTATCCCTCGCTGCTGACCAAAACGCTCACCCAGGCCCAGGTCGACGCGCTGTACCGCGACCCGGTCGCGGCGCCGATCATCGACCGGGCGATCGCCGGTCTCTACCCGACCGGCTCGACCTTCAAGCTCATAACCGCCCTGGCGGCTCTGGAAAGCGGCACGATCACGCCGAGCTCGGTGATCGAAGACGGCGGCTCGTTCACGGTCGGCGGCCAGAGCTTCCAGAACGCCGGCGGCGCCTCCTACGGCTCGCTGACCCTGGTGCCGGCGCTCCAGGTCTCCTCCGACGTCTTCTTCTACACGCTCGGCTACGACATGTGGGACACCGGCCAGCTGCAGCGCTGGGCGCACAGGCTGGGGATCGCCCGCCCGACGGGGATCGACATCCCCGGCGCCGAAGAGGGCCTGTTGCCGACCAAGCAGTGGCGCGACGAGCTCGCCGCCGAAGGGCTGGCCGAAGAACGACCCTGGTCGGCCGGCGACAACATCCAGCTGGCAACCGGCCAGGGGGACCTGCAGACCAACCCGCTGCAGATGGCGATCGCCTACGCGACGCTGGCCAACGGCGGCACCGTGGTCACCCCGCATGTCGGCCTCGAGGTCACCGACGCGGCCGGCCGGGTGCTGAAGGAATTCGCCCCCAAGCCGCGCCGCCGCGTCAGCTTCAAACAGGAAAGCCGCGATGTGATCCTCGAAGGGCTGCACGAGGCGGCGCAGGCGCCCGGCGGCACCTCGTACGCCATCTTCGGCGGCTTCCCGACCCCGGTCGCGGGCAAGACCGGCACCGCGCAGCGCGTCGGTCACGAAGACCAGTCCTGGTACATCGTGCTCGCCCCGTATCCCAATCCGCGTATCGTGACGGCGGTGACGATTGAGGAAGGCGGCTTCGGAGCCGAATCGGCGGCTCCGGCCGCGCTGCAGATCCTGGAAGCCTATTTCGGCAAGCACAGCAGTGGCGAAAGCGGCCCCAACGGGGGCAGCCCGGGCTGATGTACGCGACGCGAACCAGACGAGCGAGGCCCGAGCCCTTCGCCCTGCGACCGGGCATCGCCGAGCGCCTCGGCCTGCCCTATATGGACGCCTCGCTGGGCATCGCCGCGGCCGGGCTGGCCGCCTTCAGCGTCTTCGTGCTCGGCCAGGCGACCAAGCACGACATCCCCGGCGACCCGAGCTACTACCTCAACCGGCAGGCGATCTACGCGGTGCTCGGCCTGGTCGGCATGTACGTGCTGGCGCGGATCGACTACTCGCGCTTCCGCGAGCTGCGGGTCGGCATCTACACCTTCCTCTGCGTCAGCGTCGCGCTCGTCTTCGTCTTCGGCTTCGCCGCGCGCGGCTCGCGGCGCTCCTTCGAACTTCCCTTCTTCAGCTTCCAGCCATCGGAGCTGGGCAAGCTCCTGCTGGTTCTGGCGCTTGCCGGGTTCGTCATCGATGGCGCCCGGCGGGGCTCGCCACGGCAGCGCACGGTGCGCTACCTGGCACTCGGCTTCGCCCCGGCTGCGCTCGTCTTCTTGCAGCCAGACCTCGGCACCTCCCTGGTGTACGGGGCCATCACCCTCGCCGTGATGTACGTGGGGGGCGTCCGCTGGACGCACTTCGCGGTGATCGGCGCGGCCCTCGCCGCACTCGTCGCACTCGTGATCGTGGTCGCTCCCGCAATCGGGACGCCCGTGTTGAAGGAATACCAGCAGCAGAGGCTGACCTCCTTCACGCATCCGAGCGCCGACCCGAGCGACGCGGGCTACCAGCAGAACCAGGCCAAGATCGCGATCGGATCCGGGGAGAAGACCGGCCGGGGCGACAAGGCCACCCAGACGCGGCTCGACTTCGTCCCCGAGCGGCACACCGACTTCATCTTTGCGGTGATCGGTGAGCGCTATGGATTCGTCGGCGCCGCGTTCGTCCTATCCCTATACGCCCTGCTGATCTGGCGGGCGCTGCGGATCGTGACGCTCTCGAAGAACTCGTACGGGACCCTGGTGGCAGGCGGCATCGCCGCCATGCTGCTCTTCCAGGTCTTCGTCAACGTGGGGATGAACCTCGGGATCATGCCGATCACCGGGATCCCCCTGCCGTTGATGAGCTACGGGGGGTCGTCCGTCTTGGCGACCCTGCTCGCCGTGGGAGTGCTTCAGAGCATCCACATGCAAGCGCGCCTCAGCCAGAAAGGCAGGTTCGCCCGGTGATTCCTTGAAAGGGACCGGGCCATGCGTACCTATCTGAACTGAGCCAAAACACATGAAGAAAACCATCCTGGTGTCCGCCGATCGCGGCGAGACCCGTGTAGCCGTCCTCGAGTCGAAGACCAAAGGCGGCAAACGCAACGTGGCGGAGCTCTACATCGAGCGCCGCAGCCGACGTTCGATCGTCGGCAACATCTACAAGGGCAAGATCGACAACGTCCTCGCCGGCATGGAGGCCGCCTTCGTCGACATCGGCCTCGAGCGCAACGGCTTCCTGCATGTCGACGAGATCGTCCTGCCGGACGGCCAGCAGGCGCCGAAGCGGGGACGCGGCGGCAGCGGTCGCAAGATCACCGACCTGATCAAGCCGGGACAGGAGATCCTCGTCCAGGTCGTCAAGGACCCGCTGAAGTCGAAGGGCGCGCGCCTCTCGATGAACATCTCGATCGCCGGCCGCTATCTGGTCTACGCGCCGCAGGGCTCGGGGGTCGGCGTCAGCCGGCGGCTGAGCAGCTCCGAGCGCGACCGGCTGCGCAAGATGGCCGATCGCAGCTATAAAGGAAAGGCCGGGCTGATCGTCCGCACTGCCGCCCACGGGGCGAAGAAATCCGATTTCGTGCGCGAGATCGGCTACCTGGAAAAGCTCTATGACGTGGTCGAGCGGCGCAGCGAGAAGATCAAGGCGCCCGGGCTCGTCTTCCAGGAGCAGGACCTGCCGGTGCGCGTCCTGCGCGACGTCTTCCTGAGCGAGTTCGAGCGGGCGATCATCGACTCGCCGAAGCAGCTCGAGCGGGTGACCGGCTTCTTCCAGCGCACCGCCCCCGAGCTGGTCGAGAAAGTCGAGCTGTACGAGGGCAAGAAGCCGCTGCTGGAGAAATGGGAGATCGACAAGGAGATCGAATCGACCCTGGTGCGGCGGGTCGACCTGCCCTCGGGCGGCTACCTGATCATCGACTACACCGAGGCGCTGACCGTGATCGACGTCAACAGCGGCTCCTTCACCGGCCGCGGCAAGGGCGGCCTCGAGGAGACGATCACCAGGGTCAACACCGAGGCGGCCGACGAGGTCGTGCGGCAGCTTCGCCTGCGCGACATCGGCGGCATCATCGTCATCGACTTCATCGACATGGCGCGGGCGAAGAACCGCGACAAAGTCGTCAAGACGCTGCAGAAAGCGCTCGACGCCGACAAGTCGAAGAGCTACGTGGTCGAGGTCTCGCCGCTCGGCCTGGTCGAGATGACGCGGCAGAACATCACCGACGGGGTGCGCGAGATCCTCACCGCTCACTGTCCCACCTGCGACGGCGAGGGTGTCGTGCTCTCGCCCGAGACGGTGGCGCTGGAGGGTCTGCGGCAGATGCGCGAGATGGCGGCCGACGAGCCGGACGCCGAGGCCTTCCTGCTGCGGGTCAACCCGAAGGTCGCGGCGGAGCTGATCGAGGACGACAGCGGCCTGGCCGAGCTGGAGGAGGAAACCGGCAGGCAGTTCCACTTCGAGGGGGGCGACGCGCTGGCGATCGACACCTTCACGCTGGTCGAGGCGGGCAGCCGCGAGAAGATCGAGGAGCGGGCGCTGCCGTTCAAGGTCGGCGAGGAGGTCGTCGTGACGATCGAGGAGCCGCACATGTACAACGCCGATGACGCGGTGGCCAGGATCGACTCCTACGTCGTCGCCGTGACCGGCGGCGGCCGCCATGTCGGCGACCGCAAGATGGTGCGGATCGAGCAGGTCGATCGGGCGGCGGCGGTCGCCTCGCTGCTCGGCGATCCCCCCGGTAGCAACGGCGCCGGCTCAGACGCTCTAGAATCCGCCGCCGCCAGATGAGCACCTACGCGGTCATAGAGAGCGGCGGCAAGCAGTACAAGGTCGAGAAGGGCAGCGAGCTGCTGGTCGACCGGCTGGATGCCAAGCAGGGCGACAAGGTCGCCCTGCGGCCCGTGCTGTTCCGCGACAAGGAGGTCGTCGCGGCGCCGAAGGAGCTGGAGCAGGTGAAGGTCGAGGCGAAAGTCGCCGAGCACCTGCGCGGCCCGAAGATCAAAGTCTTCAAATACAAGGCGAAGAAGGGCTACCGGCGCCGTGCCGGGCACCGCTCCGAGCTGACCCGGCTCGAGGTCACCGAGTTGAAACTCGGCAAAGCGGCGAAAGCGAAAGCGGAGCCGAAAGAGACCAAACCCGCCAAACCCAAAGCGGCTGTTAAAAAGGACGACGATGGCGCATAAGAAAGGACTTGGCTCCAGCCGCAACGGCCGCGAATCGAACCCGAAGATGCTCGGGGTGAAGGTCTTCGCCGGCCAGCAGGTCAGCGGCGGCGAGATCATTGTGCGCCAGCGCGGCACCCGCTTCTGGCCGGGCGACGGCGTCGGCCTCGGCCGCGATCACACGATCTACGCGACCCAGGCGGGCATCGTGCAGTTCAAGCCCTCGCGCAAGGGCCGCACGATCTCGGTTCTGGCTGACTCGTAGCGGTTGGGAGGGGGCGGGGTGCCCCTTCTCATGAGGCCCGCAGAACCTTCGTGCGGAGCTGATTGGCGAGTTAGTCGCTCTATGTGCGACTAACTCGCCAACTACCCTCTTCGGGCGATGGACGACAGGGCGAAAATCTGGGTCGAAGGTGGGAGCGGCGGGAACGGGTGTGTGAGCTTTCGCCGCGAGGCGCATGTGCCGCGTGGCGGCCCCGACGGCGGCGACGGCGGGCACGGCGGCGACGTGGTGCTGGTCTGCGACGCCTCGCGGCGCGATCTGGGGGCCCTGCGGGGAAGCAGGCACTTTCGCGCCCAGCGGGGGAAGCACGGCGAAGGATCAAACAAGCACGGGGCGCGGGGCGAGGACCTGACGATCCTGGTGCCGGCGGGGACGCAGGCGGATTCGGTGGACGGGAGTCGCGTCGATCTGGTCGAGGTGGGACAGCGAGCGGTCGTCGCGAACGGCGGGCGCGGCGGGCACGGCAACAGGCGCTACGCGACCTCGACCCGGCAGGCGCCGCGCTTCGCCGAGAAGGGGACCTCGGGGGAGCAGGGATGGATCGAGGTGCGGCTGAAGCTGCTCGCCGACGTCGGCCTGGTCGGCCTGCCGAACGCCGGCAAGTCCTCGCTGCTGGGACGGTTGACGCGGGCTGAGCCGAAGGTCGGCGACTACCCGTTCACGACCCTCTCTCCGGTGCTGGGGACGATCGAGGGGGCGGACCGCCAGGCGGTCGTCGCCGACATCCCCGGCCTGATCGAGGGCGCCGCCGGCGGCGCCGGGCTGGGGCACGAGTTCCTCGCCCACGTCGAGCGCTGCTCGATGCTCGTCCACCTGGTCGACCTGGCGCCGCTGGAAGGAGAGCCCGAGTCCAACTACGAGGCGGTGCGCGAGGAGCTGACCGCCTACGGGGCGGGACTGGAGCGGTTGCCCGAGCTCGTCGTGCTCTCGAAGCGCGACCTGCTGCCCGGCGAGCAGGTCGAGGGGGCGGTTGGCGAGTGGCGGCAGCGGCTCGGCGAGCGGGCCGCGGCCGTGCTGGCGGTCTCCTCGGCCACCGGCGAGGGGCTGGACGAGTTGCGCCGCGCGATCCTGGCCAATCTTTCTGCGCAGGCGCCCGCCGCGCGGCCCGAGCGACGCGACCTCGGCCCGGCCGAGTTCGAGGCCGAGCACCGCGTCTACCGCCCGGTCGGCGAGGGCGGCTACACGGTCGAGCGCGAGGAGGACGGCGGCTTCCGCGTCCTCGGCCGCGGCGTCGAGCTGCTTTTCGAGCGCCACGACCTGAAAAACGAAGAGGCGCTCGCCTACCTCGAGCAGCGCCTCAACGAGATCGGCGTAGTAGCCGCCCTGCGCGCCGCCGGCTTCCAGCCCGGCGATGACGTCCGGGTGGGAGAGCACGAGTTCGAGCTGCACCCGTAGCGAGCATCACGCGCGCGGTAGAGGTTTGCACCGCTATGCGACCCGAACCTCTACCGCGCTCGTGATAGCTCGACGACCAGGCACTGCGCTTCGGGAAGCGTGCGCGCCGCGGCCGGGCCGAGGATGCGACGCCAGAGCGGCGCCAGCGCCCCGTCGATGTAGATGGTGTTGGTGAGACGGCTGGCGCCGTCGCCGGCGGACTCGATCAGATGGCGGTGGCCCATGCGGGCACCGGGCAGGCGCGCCTCGTCGGTGAAGAGGCGACCCTGCTCGAACTCGACCACCCGGAAGCGCAGGCGCAGGCCGGTGCGAAAAACGATCTTGGCGGTTGCGCCGAGCGTGAGCGGGTCGTCGAGGACGGCGCTCCTGATCTCCTTGTTCCAGCGCGGCCAGGCGTTTGCGTCCGCGTAGGCTCGATCCCAGATCGCGACCGCCGGCACATCGGCCTGCAGGCTGCTTGTCGTCTCCCATCGGCTCACCGATATATCCCCCTTTCGAGCAGCTCGGCGTTCGCGCTGACCCAGCGGTCGAGGTTTTCGGCATCGAGCAGCCGTCCGTCGAGGGCGTCGTCGAGCAACGGCATGAAGCTGAGCGGCGCCCAGATCAGGAAGAAGTGCTGGAGGGTCGCCCAGAGGCGGTCCACGTCGGCGCGCAGCGCACCTCGCTCTGCCAGGGCGTCGATCTCCTTGCGACCGCCTTCGATCATCGCGCCGAAGAGCCGCGTGGCGCCCGGCGTGCGCTCGACCAGCGCCCGCCCCAGATAGGCGCAGAGATCGGGATGCTCGCGCATCACGCGAGCCGTCTGTTCGGCGCGGCGGTCTAGTAGCTCGGCCGGAGTGCCCGGGCCCTGGTCGCTGCCGTACGCGGACCCGAACGCCTTCAGAGCCGCTTCGTCCGTGGCGGCGAGCAAGCCGTCCTTGCCGCCGAAGTGGTGGACGACGAGGGCGGGGGACACCCCGGCTGCGGCGGCGACTTCGCGCAGTGAGGTCGCGTCGATCCCCTGTTGCCCGAAGAGGCTGAGAGCGGATACGGCGATCGCATCGCGGGCGGATCGGGCGGATGCTGAACGCATGTTCAGTTTGCACTGTACAGGTGTTCAAGTCGATCGAACGTTCCAGCCGCGAAGATGCGGGAATGAACCCTGCGCAGCAGGAAAAGGCCCGCGCCTTTCGCGCGCTGCACGAAGGCGAGGCGTTCGTCATTCCCAACCCCTGGGACGCGGGTTCGGCCAAGGTGCTGGAGGCGCTCGGGTTCAAGACGTTGGCGACGACCAGCTCGGGCTTCGCCTACACGCTCGGACGCCCCGACGGGAGCGTCGGCCTGGACGAGCTGACGGAGCACGTGCGGACGATCGCCGACGCGACGACCCTGCCCGTTTCGGTCGATCTCGAGAACGGGTTCGGCGCCGAGCCGGAGGCCGCGTCGCGGGCGATCGTGGCGGCGGCCGGCGCCGGCGCCGTCGGCGGCTCGATCGAGGACTTCGGCGAGCCCGATGGGATCTACTCGCTCGACCACGCGACCGAGCGGATCGCGGCGGCGGTCGAGACTGCGCGCCGTCTCGATTTCGATTTCACCTTGACGGCGCGGGCCGAGAATCACATTCGGGGCAACCCGGACCTCAACGACACGATCGCCCGCCTACAGGCATTCGAGCGAGCCGGCGCCGATGTGCTCTACGCGCCGGGGCTGCGCAGCGTGGAGGGGATTCGCGCCGTCTGCGACGCGGTCGGCAGGCCGGTCAACGTCCTCGCCCGTCCCGACCTCTCGCTGGGCGAGGTTGCGGAGGCGGGTGGGCGCCGGATCAGCGTCGGCGGCAGCCTGGCCTGGACCGCCGTCGAGGCGATGGCGACGGTGGCCGAGCGGATGCGCGACGACGGCGACTTCTCGGGCCTGGCGTCGCCCGGGCGGATCAAAGGGTGGCTGTCCGGCTGACCCGGGCTGCCCTGCTCGTCGCCGGGGTTCGGACCGCTCATAGACTTGGCGCATGACCCTGGTCGTCAAGCTCGGTTCCTCGATCGTCGCCGCGGATGACGGCGCGCTGCGGACGGATGTGCTCGACTCGGTCTGCGCGCAGGTGGCGGAGCTGGAGCGGGGGGGCGAGCGGATCGTGATGGTGACCTCAGGGGCGATCGCCCGCGGGATCCGGTTGATGGAGCTGGCGAAGCGGCCGACGGCGATGGACGCGCTGCAGGCGGCCTCGGCGATCGGCCAGGGGGACCTGTTTCGGGCCTACCAGTCGCGCTTGGAGCGGGGCGGCACCCGGGCCGCGCAAGTGCTGCTCACGGCAGCCGACGTCGCCGCCCGGACCAACTACCTCAACGCGCGCCAGACGCTGCGGCGGCTGATCGAGTGGGGGGTCGTGCCGGTGGTCAACGAGAACGACACGACGGCGACCGACGAGATCACCTTCGGCGACAACGACTTCCTCGCCGCCCAGGTGGCGATCCTGCTCGACGCCCGCCTGCTCGTGCTGCTCTCCGACGTCGACGGCCTGCATCGCAGCGACCCGCGTGTCGATCCAGACGCCGAGCTGATCGATGTGGTCGAGGACTTCGACCGGCTTGCGGGCATGGAGATCGGCGACCGCACCTCGGCCTTCGGCTCGGGCGGCATGCGCAGCAAGGTCGCGGCGGCGGAGATGGCGGCGGAGTCCGGCATTCCAGCGACGATCTGCAACGGGACGAAGGACGGCAGCCTGCTGACGGCGGCACGCGGCGAGGCGACCGGGACCCGCTTCGCGGCGCAGGCCGGCAAGGCGACCAGCTTCAAGCTCTGGCTCAAGTACGCCAAGCCGGCGCGCGGCCGGCTCACCGTCGACGCCGGCGCCGCGCGCGTCCTGCGCGAGCACGGCTCCAGCCTGCTGCCGGTTGGGATCACGGCAGTCGAGGGCAGCTTCGAGGTCGGCGACGCGGTCGAGGTCGCCGCTGACGGCGTGGTGCTCGGCAAGGGCATAGTCGACTACTCGGCGACGGAGCTCACGCGGGTGACGGGTCTCAAGACCGATCAGGTACGGGAGCTATTGCCGCATGCGGCGGATGAGGTAATCCATCGAGACCGCTTTGTGCTGCTGTAGTTCCAAAGCGCGAAGGGAGGGGCACCTCGGCCCTCCCGCTACCCTTGGCGGCGATGGCGGTTGCCGCGAAATCCGTTGCCGAAAGCTGCGAAGCCGCCCAGCGGGCGGCGCGGGCGCTCGGCTCGGCTTCGACCGAGTCGAAGGACGCCGCGCTGGCGGCGATCACGCGGCTGCTCGGTGAGCGTGCCTCCGATGTGCTGGAGGCGAATGCCGCCGACCTGGCCGACGAGCGCGCCGAAGCGCTGACGCCGGCGTTGCGCGACCGCCTGGCGCTGAGCGAGGAGCGGGTCGCGGCGATGGCCGAGGGGGTGCGCGTAGTTGCGGCGCTGGCCGATCCGGTCGGCGAGGAGCTGGAGCACAAGACGCTGGCGAGCGGGCTCGACCTGCGCAAGGTCAGGGTGCCGCTCGGCGTCGTCGCGGTCGTCTACGAGGCGCGGCCGAACGTGACGATCGACTGCGCGGCGCTGACGATCAAGAGCGGCAACGCGATCGTCCTGCGCGGCTCCAGCTACGCCGAGCGGACCAACGGGGCGTTGGCGGCGATCGTGCGCGAGGCGCTCGGCGAGGCCGGGCTGCCGGAGGACGCTGCGGTGCTGCTGGCGGGCGGTGGTCGCGAGGACCTGGCCGAGCTGGCGACCCAGGAGGACACGGTCGACCTGCTGATCCCGCGCGGCGGCGAGGGACTGAAGAACGCCTTGAAGGATGTCGCGAAGGTGCCGGTGATCTACGCCGCCGCCGGCAACTGCCACATCTACGTGCATGCCGACGCCGACCTGGCGATGGCGCGGCGGATCGCGGTCAACGCGAAGACGCAGCGGCCGGGAGTCTGCAACGCGGCGGAGACGCTGCTCGTCGACGCCGCGGTCGCGCAGGAGTTCCTGCCCGGCGCGCTGGCCGAGCTGCGCGAGGCCGGGGTCGAGCTGGTCGGCGACCAGCGGACGCGGGCGAGCACCGGTGGCATCGAGGTCGGCGAGGCGGGCGAGCAGGACTGGGCGAGCGAGTACCTCGACCTGAAGCTGGCCGTCGCGGTCGTCGACTCGGTCGAGGCGGCGATCGAGCATGTCAACGCTTACGGCACGCGCCACTCGGAGGCGATCGTCACCCGCTCCGAGCAAGCCTCGGAGCGCTTCACGGCGGCCGTCGACGCGGCGGTCGTCTACACCAACGCCTCGACCCGCTTCACCGACGGATTCGAGTTCGGCATGGGGGCGGAGATCGGCAACTCGACCCAGAAGCTGCACGCCCGCGGCCCGATCGGCCTGCGCGAGCTGACCACCTACAAGTACGTCGTCCGCGGCGACGGCCAAGTGCGTGAGTAGCGCTCCCGCGCCCGATAGCCCCCGCCCCGCGATCGGCGTCCTCGGCTCGGCCTTCAACCCGCCGCACCTGGGACACCTGGCGCTGGCCCAGGAGGCGCTCTGGCAACTCGGGCTGGCCGAAGTCGTGCTGGTGCCGACGGGCGAGGCGCCGCACAAGCGGATCCACGACGACCCGGGCCGCGAGCTGCGTCTGGCGATGACGCGGCTGGCCGCCGCCGACGACTCGCGCTTCACCGTCTCCACGCTGGAGGTCGAGCGCGACGGGCCGTCCTACACGTGTGAGACCTTGGAGTTGCTTGCACGCGAGAAGGGAGAACCGGATCTGGTGTTCGTGATGGGGGCGGACGCCGCCGTCGGGTTCGAGAGCTGGCGCGAGCCGGAGCGTGTGGTCGAGCTGGCGCGGCTGGCGGTCGCGCGGCGCTCGGGCGTCTCCGACGCCGACGTCGCCTCGACGATGCGCGGGCTCGGCGCCGGGGACCGGGTGACGATGCTCGAGATGCCGCAGTTCGGCGTCTCCTCCTCGGCGGTGCGCGAGCGGGCGGCGGCGGGCCGGCCGCTGCGCTACCTGGTGCCCGAGGCGGTCGCCCGCTTCGTCGAGGAGAAGGGCGTCTACCGGTGAGCGCGGAGCGACCAAGCGTGCATCTCTGGTCCTTCGCGCCGGGAGCGAAGCGGGGGGGATTGTTCTGAGCGCGATCGAGTCCGAGACGCTGGCCCGGCGGCTGGCCGAGCTGGCCGACTCGAAAGGGGGGACGGAGATCGTCGTCCTCGACATGCGCGGGCTCGCCGCCTACACGGACTTCCTGGCGATCTGCACGGCGGGCAGCGAGCGCCAGGCGCGGGCGATCGTCGACGAGGTGAAGCTGCGGCTGAAGCAGGAGCACGGGCTGCTGCCCGGCGGCGTCGAGGGGGAGGGGGCGGCCGGCTGGATCGTGCTCGACTACCTCGACGCGGTCCTGCATGTCTTCACCGCCTCCGAACGCGAGCGGTACCAGTTGGAGGAGCTCTGGCACGAGGCGCCGCGGCCCGATCTGGGCCTGTCGCAGGATGGCGTCCGAGGGCACCTCTACGGTGCCGCGAATGGGTAGCTTCAAGCGGGCGCTGCTGGGATACCGCCGCGGGGAAGTGGACGCCGAGTTGACGGCGCGCGACGCGGCGATCGAGGCCGTGGAGCGACACGCCTCGGCGAGCGACGCCGAGCTGACCTCGCTGTCGGGGATGGTGATCGAGCGCGAGCGTGAGATCCGCAGCCTCGGCGAGCGGCTGCGCGAGGCCGAGGAGCGCCACCAGCGCAGCATCGCCTCGCTGCACTCGGTGTCGGAGCGGCTGGAGGAGATTCAGGCGCAGGCGCGGGGACAGGCGACGCGGATCCGGATGAAGGCGCTGCGCGAGGCGGTCGAGGTCAGCCGCCGCACCCAGGACCTCGCGGTGGCTCAGGCGGGCGACGCCAACGGCGCCGCCCCCCCGGAGCCGAGCGCCGAGACGGCGCTGGGACAGCTCTTCGAGGGCCTGATCAAACTCGAGATCGGCCCGCTCGGCGACTTCTCGCAGCTCGTCGGCTTCGAGGACGCGGTCGGCCGGCTCGGCGCCTCCGAGATCTCGGTCGAGCGCTTCTCCGAGGGCCGCGCCACCGTCTCGATGCAGTTCGACGAGCCGGTAGAGCTGCTCCGCGAGCTCGAAGAGAATGCCCCCTTCGAGTTCAACATCCGCCGCACCGCCGACGAGCGCCTGATCCTCGATGTGGACGAGGATCAGGACCCCGAACAGCACGCCGCGTAGCGCTCCCCGCCCCAAGCGGCACCGGCTTCCCCCTGCACCGCCTGGACGGTTGGCGTATTGACTGGCATTCCCTTGTCTGCGAACATGTGTTCGTGACGCTGGACAACCCAAACCACAAGGGAAACGTCGCCGAGTTGGCTATCGCGAAGGAAGCGGCCGATCTCGGCCTTTCGGTTCTGAAGCCGCAGACCGAGCACGAGCGGTACGACCTTGCCCTGGGCATTGGCGGCAGGCTTCTACGCGTGCAATGCAAGTGGGCGTCGCGCAGGGACGACGTCGTTTACGTCCGTCTCAAGTCCGCCTACCACTCGCCGAGACGGGGATACGTCGTGTCGACCTACAGTCGCAGCGAGATTGACGCCGTTGCCGTGTATTGCGGCGATCTCGACCGCTGCTATTTCCTGCCAATCGAGCTGGTTGCGGGGACGAGCACGATCTACCTGCGCCTGAAGGAGACGCGAAACAACCAGCGTGCGGCGCTAAACTGGGCGACCGATTACGAGTTCCGCGGGGCTGTAGCTCAGCTGGCAGAGCGTTCGGATGGCATCCGAAAGGCCGAGGGTTCGAATCCCTCCAGCTCCACTAATCAAGAGACTTCTTCCGAAAGGACGTTCGAGGAGGTCGGCGCCCACAAGTTCCGCAACCATTTCGGCTACTACATGGAACAGGCCGCCGCAGGGAACGAAATCCGCATTCGTCGCCGCGGCAAGCCGTATGCCCGTCTCGGCCCAGCGCAAACGCAGGAGTAGCTCGGCACCTGTTCGGCCGGGTTGGTGTTCGGGGGCTTAGCTACCCGAGCGAGGCGAGAAACGTCCGTAGGCGCAGCTCGTACAGCTGCGGATCGACGTTCCATGACTGGACATGGCCGGCGTGCGGCACTTGGTAGTAGGTGACCCAGCGGGGGAGCTCGGCGGCGAAGTCGTCGCTGGTCGCTATCGGGACGACCCTGTCGTCGAGTCCGTGGAAGAGCAGGATCGGCAGGTGGAAGGCGTCTGGGTGGGCGAGGGCGTCGAGGCTGTTCCAGTCGGCGTCGATGCGGGCGCCGATCGCCCAGAGGACGGGCAGGGCGGCGAAACCTGGGAGGCCCATCTGTTCGGAGTTGAATTCGATCGCGCGCTTCCAGTTCAGCGCCGGCGCGTCGAGGACCAGGCCGGACACCCGGTTCGCCAGCGCCGACTTCTGCATGAACTGGGCGACGATCGCGCCGCCCATCGAGTAGCCGGCGAGGACGAGGCGGCGGGCGCCGTGCGACAGCGCGTAGCGCGCCGCTGCCTGCAGGTCGCGCCACTCGGTCAGGCCCATGTGGTGGAAGCCGTCGGGGCTGGCCGGCGCGCCCTGGTCCTCGCGGTAGCGGATCAGCAGCGTCGGCAGGCCCGCCCGGTGCAGGGTCGGCACCAGCCGCATCCCGTCCTCGGGCGTGGCATTGATCCCGTGGACGACGATCGCCCAGGTCCGTCCCCGCGCCGGCACCAGCCAGTCCGCCATCGACCCGAGTTCGCCGGGCACCGCGACATGCGCGGTCGGTAGACCAAACGCCTCCCGCGGATCGCCGCTGTAGACGGCCGATTCGATCCCCACCTCCATTTCCGGCACCAGATAGCCGCGCACGTCGCGCAGCCGCCGCGTCACCGTGTCTTCCGCCTCGCCGACCACCGGCCCCGCGATCGCGTGCCCGCCCGGCCATTCGAGCCCGTAGGCCCCCGGTCGTACGCTTTCTTCGTTGCGCTCGAGCACGATCCGCCCGGGCGGCAGGCCTACGACTTCGGTCCGCTTCGCCCAGCTCGAGTGATCCGGCACGAGCACCGCGTCGGAGAAGTGCCAGGCGACGGCCACGCCGACGGCCAACGCCGCGACCAGCGCGATGCCGGCGCCGACCAGCCACCGCCAACAGCGGCGGTGCCAGGCGGCCTCGCTGACTTCTCCCGCTTCCCCCACGGGCGCCAGCCTACTTCGCTCAAACGCAGTCGTCCGCCTGCCGATGATTGAGCGATGAACGCCGCGAACGAGCATGTGTTCTCGCACGGCATCGAGGACACGCGCGAGACCTTCGCCGTCTGGAACGACCGCCCCTGGGCTGTCCTGCGCGGCTGGCTCGCGCTCAGCCTGTCGATCGCGCTGGCCCTGCTCGTGGCCGTCTGGTTCGTCTCCGGCGCCCTGACCCCGGACATCACGCCGATCCACCTGCCCGGGCTGACCGAACCGCAGGACACCGGCGACCTGCTGCCGATCCTCTGGCGCAACGCGCTCGTCCTCGCGCTGCACGCGACCGCCTGCGTCGCCGGCTTCATCGCCGGCGCCTCGATGCCGATCGCCGCCGCCCAGCGGAGCGGCTTCTCACGCTGGATCCATGTCAAGGCGGGCGAGTTCGCGATCCTCTTCGTCGCCGCCGTCACCCTCTTCTCGCTGCTCACCCAGGCGCTCTTCCTCGGCTTCCAGGGCGCGACGATCGCCTACCAGCTCGACATCTCCCGCCTCGTCCTGATCCTCACCGTCCTCCCGCACGCGATCCCCGAGCTGACCGCCCTCTTCCTCCCACTGGCCGCCTGGCTGCTCGCCAGCCGCCGCGGCGAGTGGAACCAGCTCCTGGCAGCTACCGCCCTCACGGTCGGGATGGCGGTGCCCACCCTGGTTGTCACGGCAACGATCGAGGTCTACGTCTGGCCGCATCTCCTGGAAGCTGTCTCTCCCGTCGCATAAACCACCGCCTCCTCCGCTTCGCGTCCGGGGGCGGTGGCAACGCGCCCCATCGGCGCCGCTCGCAAAGAATCAGATCGTGATGCTCGCTGATTGGTTCTTCATAGGATGCCCTCATGGCGGGCTACGACCCAAAGGCGATCGAGGCGAAGTGGCAGGAGGTCTGGGCCGAGGAGAAGACCTGGGAGGTCGCCAACCCGGGGCAGCCCGGCTTCGACGGCTCGAAGCCCAAGTCCTACGTGCTCGAGATGCTGCCCTATCCCTCGGGGGAGCCCCATGTCGGCCACCTCAAGTGCTACGCCGTCGGCGACGCGATCGCCCACTTCCGCCGCCGCCACGGCTTTGAGGTGATCCACCCGATGGGCTACGACTCCTTCGGCCTGCCGGCCGAGAACAACGCGATCAAGACGGGTGAGCCGCCGCGCGCCGCCACCGAGCGCTCGATCGAGTCCTTCCGCCGCCAGTTCCGCGAGTGGGGGATCTCGATCGACTGGTCGCGCGAACTGGCCACCCACACGCCCGAGTACTACCGCTGGACGCAGTGGATCTTCCTGCGCCTGCTCGAGCGCGGCCTCGCCTACCGCGAGGAGGCGCCGGTGCAGTGGTGCCCGAAGGACGCCACCGTGCTCGCCAACGAGCAGGTCGTCGACGGCCGCTGCGAGCGCTGCGGCACGCAGGTCGAACAGCGCCGGCTCGAGCAGTGGTTCTTCCGGATCACCGAGTACGCCGACCGACTGCTCGCCGACTTCGACCTGCTCGAGTCCTGGCCCGAGCACGTGGTCACGATGCAGCGCAACTGGATCGGCCGCTCGGAGGGCGCCGAGGTGACCTTCCGCTGCGAGGAGCTCGAGCTCGACTTCCCCGTCTTCACGACCCGCCCCGACACCCTGTTTGGCGCCACCTTCTTCGTCCTCGCCCCCGAGCACCCCGAGCTCGAGCGCCTCGTCGCCGGCACGCCGGCGGAGGCCGAGGTGCGCGAGTACGTCAACCGGGTCGCCCGCGAGTCGGCCGAGGAGCGCGGCGACGAGGACCGCGAGAAGACCGGCGTGCCGCTCGGGCGCAGAGTCGTCAACCCGGTCAACGGCGAGCAGATCCCGATGTTCGTCGCCGACTACGTGTTGATGGAGTACGGCACCGGGGCGATCATGGCCGTCCCCGCCCACGACAGCCGCGACTACGAGTTCGCCAAGGCCTTCGACCTGCCGGTCAAGCGCGTGATCGAGGGCTCCGACCCGGAGACGGCGCGCGACGACGATGGACTGCCATACCCCGGCGACGGGCCGATGACCGCCTCGGGGCGCTTCGACGGCGAGCACAACCGCGAGGCCTACGAGGAGATCGTCGCCTGGCTGGCCGAAGAGGGCCGCGGCGAATCGGCCGTCAACTACCGCCTGCGCGACTGGCTGGTCTCGCGCCAGCGCTATTGGGGCGCGCCGATCCCGGTCGTCTACTGCGCCCAGTGCGGTGGCGAGGACGGCGCGCCGGCGATCGTCCCCGTGCCCGCCGAGCAGCTGCCGGTCGAGCTGCCGGAGATCGACGACTACGCGCCGCAGGGCCGCAGCCCGCTCGCCGCCGCCGAGGACTGGGTCGCCACCGAGTGCCCGCGCTGCGGCGGCCCGGCAAGCCGCGAGACCGACACGATGGACACCTTCGTCGATTCGTCCTGGTACTTCGTCCGCTACCTCGACCCGCAGAACGAGGCGGCCGCCTGGGACCGTGCCGCCGCCGACCACTGGCTGCCGGTCGACCAGTACATC
>DATFMX010000001.1:0-5310 GCA_035266685.1 Solirubrobacterales bacterium | reverse complement strand
TGTCGGGGTAGGGGACCCACCACCCCTTGCGGTAGCTAAAGCTTCCTCGGGGGTGGTCCCCCCTACCCCGCCACCCGCGGGAGAGGCGCTGGAGATGGACGGCTGGGTCCACGGCGCCTGCGAGAAGGACGCCGGCCAGCGAGACGGCCGCAACAGGGCTGGAGAGCGCACACGCAGCTGAGGCCACCAGCGCCAATGGGATGCGGCCGAGCTGGAGAAAGCGGAGAGAGGCCAGGGCGAAGGCGACTCCCAGGGCGAAGGTGAGCTGACCGTCGGCCAGGAGGGTGACGACGCCGGCGGCGAACCAGAGGGTCGCCCAGCGGGCCGCCTCGCCCCAGCGGTCGCGGACGAGGCGGTCGAAGAGGTAGGAGGAGGCGACGACGGCGAACGTCCCCACCAGGCGCGGGCCGAGCAGCGCCGCCAGCGGCGGGAAGAGGACGCTGTAGGTGAGCGTGTAGTGGCCGCCGTACCAGCTGCCGTTCCAGATCCCGAGGCCGGCGCGCTGGAAGAGCTCGGTGCGGAAGACCTGCGCGGCGAGGTCGCCGACATGCGGGTTCCAGGCCAGCATCGCCGCAGCCAGCGCGGCGCTGAGCGCGACGGCCGGGAGCCAGTCGGGTCGCAGCAGGTACTTGGACTGGGATCGGACCATGGGCAGGGGCGCCACAAAGGATATGGCGGCGGCATGCGACGATTTCAAGGATGAGTAAAGAAATCCTGGTAGTGCGGTGCGGGCTCGTCCCATATGAGGAGGCGCTGGTCGCCCAGCGTTGGCTGGAGGGCGCGCGCCAGGAGGGCGAGGTTCCGGATGTGCTGCTGCTGCTCGAGCACCCGCCCGTCTACACGCGCGGACGCCGCGCCACCGCGGAGGAGCTGCCGATGCGGCGCGAGTGGTACGAGATGCAGGGGATCGAGGTCCGCGACACCGACCGCGGCGGGCGCGTCACCTACCACGGGCCGGGCCAGCTCGTCGCCTACCCGATCGTCTCGCTGCGTCCCTACGCCGACGATGTGCATGAGTACGTGCGGCGGCTGGAGCGGGTGGCGACCGGCGCGCTGGCCGAGCACGGCGTCGCCGCGCGGACGATCGAGGGGCTGACGGGGGTATGGACCGAGGGCGAGCCACCCCCCGGGGGCCGACGGGCCGAAAACCCACGTATATCTTCGGAAATCGGCCCATCGGCGGACGCGGCGCGGAAGATTGGCTCGATCGGGCTGCACGTGAGCCGCGGCGTGACCACGCACGGGCTGGCTGTCAACGTCAGCAACGACCTACAGCCGTTCGAGTGGGTGGTCCCCTGCGGGATCGACGACTGCCGCGTCACCTCGCTCTCGCGCGAGCTCGGCGCCGAGCAGGACCTCGACGCCTTCGCCGGGACGGTCGCGGCGCGCTACGCCGCGGTGCTCGAGCGCGAGCCGGTGGAGACAGGGCCCGCGGCCCTGGGGCTCGACCTCGCTAGGCTCGGGGTCCCGTGAGCAGCCCCACCGCCGAGACCCCCGACGCGCCGCCGGCCGACGCCGCCGAGCGCGTCCACGTAACCCGCTCGCGCGCCAAGCCGGGCGGGACTGCGGCCGACGGCTCGGGCGCCGTCCCCTTCCGCCGTGCCCGCAAGCCGCCGTGGCTGAAGGTCCCGGCGCCGGGCGGTCCGACCTACCGGCGGCTGAAGGCGGAGATCGGCGCCGAGGGACTGAACACGGTCTGCGAGGAGGCCAACTGCCCCAACGTCGGCGAGTGCTGGGAGCGCGGCACGGCGACCTTCATGATCCTCGGCGACGTCTGCACGCGGCGCTGCGGCTTCTGCAACGTGCAGACGGGGGTGCCGAGCTGGCACGACCCGCTGGAGCCGCTGCGCGTCGCCAACCAGGTGAAGCGGATGGGCCTGCGCCACGCCGTCGTCACCTCGGTCGACCGCGACGACCTGCCCGACTACGGCGCGGGGGCCTTCGTCGGCACGATCCGCTCGATCCGCATGCAGGCGCCGGGCTGCAAGGTCGAGGTGCTGACGCCCGACTTCCGCGGCCAGGAGATGCCGCTGGCGAAGGTGATCCACGAGCGGCCCGACGTCTTCAACCACAACGTCGAGACGGTGCCGCGCCTCTACCCGAAGGCGCGCCGCGGCTCCCAGTTCCCGCGCTCGGCCCGGGTGCTGAAGACGGCGAAGGAGATGGGCGGCCCCGATGTGGTCACCAAGTCGGGCCTGATGGTCGGCCTCGGCGAGTCCTTCGAGGAGATGGTCGAGACCTTCGGCCTGCTGCGCGAGCACAAGGTCCAGGTGCTGACCGTCGGCCAGTACCTGCGCCCGACCGAGAACCACCTCCCGGTCGAGCGCTACTGGCACCCCGAGGAGTTCGAAGCGCTGGAGCGCGAGGCCTACGCGATGGGCTTCGAGTCAGTCGCCTCCGGCCCCCTGGTGCGGAGCAGCTACCACGCGGACCAGAATCTGCCGGAACGCCGGGCCGCGGCCGGCTAGGGAGTGGAGCCAGCGGGGCTCGAACCCGCGGCCTCCGCCTTGCAAAGGCGGCGCTCTTCCAGCTGAGCTATGGCCCCTCGCTTGAGAGTGTAAGCCGGGTCAGGCCCGCTTGCCAGCGGGCTCAGTCGTCGAAATCGAAGTCCTTCGGGGGCTTCTGCTCGAACCAGAGCTGGTCGTCCTCAGGGGCCTCCTCGAGGAAGTCCGGGGTCTCCTCCAGCACATCCTCCTCGTCGCCCGAAGGGGTGAGGTGCTCGGGCTGGTCCGGCTCGGCCGGCTGCGGCTCGTCCGCCTCGGGCTCCTCGGCCTCGGTGGCGGCGTCCTCATACAGCGCCTCCTCGGGCTCGGGCTCGCTCGGCGCCTCGAGCGCCTGGTCGAGCTCGTCGGAGAGGCGCTTCTCGTCCCAGAAGTCGTCGTCCTCCTCGTACTCCTCCTCCTCCTCGGCCTGGGCCGGCTGCTCGGCCTCGGGCTCGGCGGGCGCCTCCTTGGCCGCGGCGCCACCCAACTCGGCCTCGATGTCGAACATTTCGGTCGGCTGCTCGGCGATCGCCTCGCGCTCCTCGGTGCTCGGGCCGCTGGAGATCTCGGGCTCGACTTCGGGAGGCTCGGGCGCGGCCACCTCCGCCTCGGGCGGCTCGGAGATCGCCTCGTGTTCCATCGCCGGCGACTCCTCTTCGGCGGGCGGCTCGGGCTCCGGGGCGGGCTCGACGGCCTCGGGCTCCGCCTGCGGCGGCGCCTCCTGTAGGTCGGCGACGTCGGGGCGACGCGACCGCGGGGCGTCCTCCTCCCCCTCCAGATCGGGCTGCGCCATGAATTCGGTCGGCGCCTCGGCGAGCTGGTCGGAGGCCGATTCCTCCTCTCCAGGCCGCTCCGCGGCGCCGAAGGCGTCGTCCTCGAGCTTCTTAAGCTCGTCCTCAGCCGCGCCGTGCTGGCGCTTCAGGTCCAGGTGCTCTTTGATCGCGTCGTCGAGAATGCCCATGTCGATCCCCGGGGAAGCTAAAGCCTATGGGGTTATCGGGAGGCGTGCGGAGCCTCTGGGACGATCCTCCCAGGCGCGGCCGGCAGCGGCTCAGCGGAGGATCTCGACCAGCAGCACCCATGCGTTGGCGACGGCGCCGATCACCGCGAGCACGATCGCGGCGACGATCCAGTAGAGGCCCCCGCCGGCCGCGGCGACGATGCTGAGCGAGCCGACCGCGAGCAGCAGCGCTCCGCCGTAGCGGCTCGTCCAGCGCCCGACCAGCCAGCCCCGCGCCTCCCGCCCGCCGCCTCCCATGTCGATCGTCGGCAGCCGCGCCAGCCCGCCGCCGAGCACCAACGCAAGGACGAGCAGCTCGACCCCCAGCGCGACGTACCCCTGGCCCGGAATCAGCCCGATCACCGAGACGATGAGGACGGCGACGAGCAGCACGACCGTCTCCAGCCCCCGCTCCGGCAACCCCGGCAGCTTGAGGATCCGGTCGATATTGATCGAGATCGCGACGAAGACCAGCCCGGCGAGCGCCGCCGAAGCACCCGCCGTGGCGACAAACAGATCGCTCCACTCGCTGACCTCATAAGCGGTCACAGGCAGATTCCACACCCCGCGGCGGACGGCCGCAACCCCCTCGGCGGTAGAATCCCGCCCAGCGCGACCGCAGGATCGGCCAATCCCCCTGCAAAACGCCACCTCGGGGCTATAGCTCAGTTGGAAGAGCGCCTGGATCGCACCCAGGAGGTCGCCGGTTCGAGTCCGGCTAGCTCCATCGCATGCGCCTGCATGACGGCGCTTTTTCGCTTGACGGGCCGGCCGGCGCCGAGCAAGCTGGGGCGCTAGTCAACCGTAGGTCAACTTCCGGCCGGAGGGGCGCCAGAAGGAGAAGTCGCCCATGCCCCCAGCCAAGCACCCGCGCCGCGTCCGGGTTGAGCGCGGCATCTACCGCCAGCCCAACGGCAACTACGCGGTCTGCGCCCGCCACGCCGGCCGCCTCCACTTCCGTACCTGTGGGCGCGACCTCCAGGGGGCACGGCGAGCCCGCCAGGAGCTGATCGAGGCGCTCGCCGCCGGGCGGGTACCAGCCTCGCCGCGGCTGCGCTTCGCCACGGTCGCCGGCTGGTGGTTTGCCCGCTTCGAGGCGAAGGTCGCCGCCGGGGAACGACACCCCCGCACGCTTGAGGCCTACCGCTACCACCTCGAGTACAACCTGCTGCCGCGCCTTGCCTCGCGGCGGATCGCCGCGCTCGGGGTAGAGGACGTGGCGGCGCTGATCACCGAGCTGCAAAGCGCTGGTCGCTCGGCGAAGAGCACAGCCAACGCGCTTGGGACGCTGCAGAGCATCCTTCGCTTCGCCCGGCGCCGGGGTTGGGTGCTTGCCGATCCTGTGGAGCTGCTGGAGCCCGACGAGCGCCCGCGCCACCCCCGGCGTCGCCAAAGGGTGCTGGGGCGGCCGGAGATCGAGCGCCTGCTCGATGCCTGCCCGTCGCCGGGACGGCTACTCGTCACCACCGCCCTCTACACGGGCCTGCGGATCTCCGAGCTGCTCGGGCTGATCTGGGAAGACGTTGACTTCGCCGCGGGCCTGATCCGGGTGCGGGCGCGGCTATCCCGCGCTCACCGCGGCGAGCCGGCTCGGCGTGTAGCGCCGAAGACGCCGGCCTCGGTGCGCGAGGTGCCGCTGGTCGAACAGCTCTCACACCAGCTCGCCGCGCACAGACAGGCATCGCCCTTCGCGGCACCCGGCGACTGGGTTTTCGCCACCTCACGCGGCACCCCATACGGCCAGCGCAACGCGGCCCGGCGCGTGCTCATGGGGCAACCTCAGCCGTGTTCTTCTGAGATTGAGAGGCCGACCGAAGGGAGGCCGTC